>JBKBWT010000041.1:0-22781 GCA_046314415.1 Saprospiraceae bacterium | reverse complement strand
TTTGCCGGCTGACGTCTCCTCTGTTACTGGGCGCAGCGAGGGTCCGGGCAGACCATTATTATACGGCACAACCGAAAAATTCATGGATTATTTTGGTTTGAAAAGCTTGAAAGATTTGCCACAGCCCAAGGATTTCAAAGAGCCGGAAGGCGGGGAAATTGGAGCGCAGACGCCGATTGAAGAAGTTATTTAGTTATTTAAAATTTTTTATTTGACGTTTGAAGTTGGCTTGATTATGTGCGTGTAACGTCAAATAATAAACCTCAAATAAAAATAAAATAAATGGAAGAAGTATTAATAAATCGGGTAGCGGAGAGCGGTTTGATTACGCTCAATTTGGAAGATTTTTTTCCCAAAGGAGAAATCGCGCATTTTGATTTGAAAGATTACCTGTTTATGGGCTTGATTCTCAAGGAGAAAGACTTCAGAGAAGCTTTAAAAAATCATGATTGGACGCAGTATCAGGATAAAATTTTACTCACCTATTGCTCGGCGGATGCCATTATTCCCGTGTGGGCGTATATGTTGGTAACGGCTTATGCCACGCCTTATGCCAAAGATATTTTCCAGGGCGACGCCGATAATTATTATAAAGCCGCATTTAATAAAGCCTTGGCAGCATTAGATGCGACTCAATACGAGCAGGAGCGCATTGTCATCAAAGGCTGTAGCGACAAGCCCGTTCCGCCCTCGGCGTATGTGGAATTGACGCGCAAATTACAACCCTACGCCCAAAGCATTATGTACGGTGAGCCTTGTTCCACCGTGCCGATTTTCAAAAGACCGAGAAAAGTTTAGTTATTTTTTATTCGTTCTTTGTTCTTGGTTATCGGGGATGAATTATTTCCAATAACAGATAACTAAAACAATTTTTCAAATCCCATCAATTCCGTTTATCTTTGAATATCTGATTGCCGGATTAGCACATTGAAAAATAAGGCGACTATGCACAAGTTATTGCAACATTACACCCTGGTATTGGCTTCTTTTCTGACGATTGTTTTTTTTGCATCGTATTATTCGCAGCCGACGGAAAACGTTGATTCTCAATCGAAAGAAGATAATTCCATCCTGCCGCAGGTGATCAAACCGGTTAACCTGAATCGCCCGTTTGACTTTGCCGGGGAAACGCTGCCGATGAATAATTTTGACGTGCGCGAACGCCTGGATCGGGAATTGTTACTAAACACCTACCAGCATACGTCCACGATTTTGCACTTGAAAAATATGTACAAGTACTTTCCCATGATGGAGAAAGTATTGGCAGAACACGGTGTTCCCGATGATTTCAAGTACCTCGCAGTGGCGGAAAGCAGCTTTCGCAATGCCATTTCTAGCGCTGGCGCGCGGGGTGTGTGGCAGTTTATGAAATTGATTGCTGATCATTATGGTTTGGAAATGAACGATGAAGTGGATGAGCGCTATCACGTAGAAAAAGCCACCGAGGCGGCTTGCAAATACCTCAAAAGCTATAAAGAACGCTTCGGCAACTGGACCCTGGCAGCAGTAGCGTACAACTACGGCGGCACGCGCCTGGCAAAAGACATTCGCGAGCAGGGCACCAACAATTATTTTGACCTCTATCTCAATCACGAGACCTCGCAGTACCTATTCCGCATCGTTGCCATCAAAGAGGTGATGAAAAATCCCGAAGCGTTTGGGTTTTACCTGACAGAAGAAGATGGTTACAAACCGCTATCTAATTACCGAATTGTAGAAGTGAACGGTTCCATTCCTAATCTCGCGGCGTTTGCCAAAGAGCAAGGCACGACGTATCGGATGCTGAAAGTGTTCAATCCCTGGTTGATTTCGGATAAATTGACCAATTCCGCTAAAAAAACCTATCAAATCAAAATACCAAAATAAATGTGAGATATGAAATATGAGATGTGAAACACCGCCTTTTCCAAATTTCTCATTTCACATCTCAAATTTCATATCTCAAATTTCATATCTCAAATCTCACCTTTGCCTAGTCCCATTTCCCCTTCCCTCTCGACAGGCTGTACTTTCCTGCCCCGGCAAAGAAAATCGCCAAGCCGCCAAAGGACAACAGCGCATTGAGCGCAATGCTCCAGCCCCCGAATTCATTGTATTCAAACATAATATCCCGATGCGCCAGCAGAATGGATAGCAACATTGTACCAAAAATCAGCGCGCCGCCAATCCTTGACCACCAGCCAATCAGCACCAGAATGGGTCCGACGAGTTCACCCAACAAGACCCCATACGCCAGAAACGAAGGCAACCCATTGGTTTTCAACACTTCAAAGATAAAATCCAGCCCGTCTTTGGCATAATCAATGCCGTAGGGCAGCATCACCCAGCCGATCATGAGGCGCAGGATGAGCTTGGCAATATCATCAGAATGGAAGGACATGGCTTAGTTTTTAACCACTGAGCGCACTCAGCACACGAGGCGTAGGTCTATGCAAAACTTAGTGCGCTCAGTGGATTTATACTATTTTCAATTGATAATGGCATATTGATTATTGATTAAACTACTGATTTTTAATGGTTTAATGTTTTCTTATTTACGCCTTCTCATTTCAAATTTGGTATGAATGGTTCATTACAATCCCAAAGCTACTTTAACTTTTGCAAAATCGGCATTTCCAAGACCCTTCTGCTCAAAGATTTTTAAGTCCGCGACAACCGCATCTTCCCACTTTAGCTTCCGGGCGACCTTCTCACCGCGATATTGTACATAAATCGGCTCTGCCTCGCGGTAATTGTTGTTGAGCAAATGCAAATGTGCGAGGTTTAACCACAATGCTTCTTCTTTTGGATACTTGCCAATGGCTTTGGTGAGCAGCGTCTTGGCTTCCTCGTACTGCTTGGTAAAAAGCAAATAACGCGTCAGGTTGTAATACACCTCTTCGTCGGCTTTGCCGAGTTCCAGCCATTCGCGGTAACGCTGCGCCAGCTTGGCGTAATCATTAATGGCTTCCAAACCTCGGATTTCTTCTTCCAGCGCTTTCATGCGGGCTTTGTTGCTGAGCACTTCGGTTTGCATCAGGGTTAAGCACTCTTCCTGCATGGCTTGTTGCTGCGAGGCGCGTTGTGCATCGGTAAAAGCCAGAAATTCACTGGGTTTGTAACGACTGGTGAGTTTGCTTTGCACACATTCACACACCGATTTAATGGCTTCCGGCTGATAGCGCAGGGCGTCGGCACAAGTGTTATAAAAATTCTGACGGCTTTCATTGGTCCATTCATCTACAAATTCCTGCGTTGGAATGATTGCAATGGCCTCCACCGTGATGTAAGTACCTTCGCTGAGGCTGGGATTTTTAAAACAAAGGTACAAGGTCTTCTGACTCACGTCGTTGCTGACAATGGTGCCGTCTTTGGCGTTTTCCCGCGTACCTTCCCAGGTCTTTTCGGGCTTTTCGTAGCTGTACATGTTCCAGCTTTCGGCAAAAAACTGCTCGCGTCCTTTGGCATCGGTCACATACACGTCCACTACGCCGGCGCCGGAAGGCTTAATGATCTGGTAACCGGCATTTGCGGCTAAACCAACCCAGGTAGAACCAAGCAATTTACCACCAATGAATTGCGTGGCTTGGCTCAGCAATTTCAAATTATCCGTACCGCTGCGTTCTACCTGCGACGTGGTAAATACATACGACCATTGAATGGCATTTTTTGGAATTTCAATTTTTACGGCGTTGCGCGACTTGCCGCCCAGGCGCGTATAACTGTTGAGGTAGAACGTCTGTTCGGGTAAGATGGACACCGCTTTAGAAACGGTACGATAAGATTGGGCGAAGCTACTCATTCCAATAAATAGCAAGCACAACGCGGGAAATATCCTTTTCATTTTGACAAATTTATGCTACAAAAATCGGGAAAAATTGATAAACCGCATCCCGAATTCTACTTTCTTTCCTTCTAACAATCCCCTCCTAGCTTCGTTCCATAAAAACAAACCCAAGCGATCATGAAGCAGTGGATGAAAAATACATTTAATTTAATTAGAGAGACCGTTACTGATTTCACCGAGAGCAATCCGGGCGTATTTGCGGCGTCCCTTTCTTATTATACTATGTTGTCGTTGCCCAGTATGTTGGTTTTGATTATCATTTCCGCCGGGGCTTTACTCGGTGAAGAGGCAGCTTCCGGCAAATTGTATCAACAAATTCAGGGTTTGGTGGGTCCGAGCAGCGCTGAAGCCATTCAAAATATTGTACAAAACGTAAATCAAACCGGCGGTAGTGCTTTAGCCACTATTTTGAGCATTATAACGCTGATTATCAGTGCTACGACCGTGTTGCTTACTTTGCAAAATGCATTGAATCATATCTGGGGGGTAAAAGTGCAGGCAAAATCCAAGTGGTGGCTCAAAACGCTCACCGACCGGGTATTTTCTATGGCAATGGTGGTCAGCCTGGGTTTCTTACTGGCAGTATCGCTGCTGATGGATACGGCTATTTCCGCTATTCAGGGCTCTTTGCAAAATATGTTGGGCGAGACCTCGGTTTATTTGATCTGGATTGTCAATAATGTGATTTCGCTGGGCATTGCTACCGTTGTTTTTGCCATGATTTTTAAAATTCTACCCGATGTAATTTTACGTTGGAAAGACGTATGGGTCGGCGCTTTTTTTACGACCGTACTTTTTATCATCGGCAAATTCCTCATTGGGCTGTATTTGGGTAATAGCTCCCTTACGGACACCTATGGGGCGGCGGGTTCGATCGTCGTGGTGCTCATCTGGGTGTATTATTCCTCCATGATTGTGCTGTTTGGCGCAGAATGTACACAGGTGTACGCCCGCCGTATGGGCAATGGCATCGAACCCTCGCGCTATGCCGTGCGCGTGGAAACGCAGGTAGTGGACAGCGAAGAGAAAAAATTTGAAAAAACCAATGTGGGCGCTACCGCTGATAAAAAAGAACCCGAAGGTTGACTTGCTTTGTAAAACAAGGCTATTTTGGTTAAAAACATTGGATTTCTTGTCAAAATAAATTGACTTCTGCGCAAATACAGCTGGTTTTTGAGTAAATCCATCGCATTTTGGGGAAAACCCATTGCATTTTTGGTCAATCCCAAATGATATCCAGGCAATCCCAATTAATATCTGGTCAATCCCAAATGATATTCGGGCAATTCCATATCATGTCGGGGCAATCCCAAAACCAATTCGGACGATAAAACAGCCTTTGGGAAAGCAAAAAGTGCATTTGGGAACGTCCGTTATTTAGTTGGGAATGCCCAAAAATGAATAGAATTAAGCCGGATATTAATTGGGATTGACAAAACATCACTTGGGATTGACCAGACATCATTTGGGAATGGCAGGAAATTAATTGGGATTGACCAGAATTGTGTTATTTTGCTTAAAAGTGCCAAAAACTGGTTTATAAGGGCTTATTTCAATCCTCATTCAGATCTCATTAAATAGCATAAAGCATTGGTTTTCAATTACAAAACACCCTCCCTAGTTCGTTTTTATAACATTTTTGGCAAATTTTACAAAAACAGGTAAAAGAGTGCCAATTTATTACATCTTTGTAACTTAACCTTCAATCCGTCCGCACTGAGACAATGTGGGCAATGGTTTTCAATTGCTGTGCAACTTTTTGGCGATTCAGCGTATTGTTAAACTTAGCGGTCGGGCGTTAAAAATAGACTCAAACTCATATTTTAACGAATATCTAACATCCTATATCTAAAGTCTGACCTATCTTTGAACGGAAACTCGGAGCAGATGGAAAAGCAATTTATCGAACGGCTGTACGCGGCGCATCGCCACGCCCCGCAAATTCCCTCGCCACAGCAAGTATGCAATTGGCTCAATGGCTTATTGAAATTGCTCTTTCCCGAATTGGCAGACCATGACTACAACAATGTCCGCGAATTTGAGAAAGACTTTCAGAGCAACCAGTTGGGGCTTTTCAATATTTTGCAAACCATTGAGAAAGACCTTCCTCAGCCTCCCGACGCGGTAGAGATGGCTTTTTACGAACGCCTGCCTGCCGTGTATGACCTGCTGCTCAAAGACGCCGACGCCATTTTGAAAGGCGACCCTGCCGCAGTGAGTCGCACGGAGGTCATTCGCACCTACCCGGGCTTCTTTGCCATTGCCGTGTACCGCTTGGCGCATGAGTTTTACCGGCTGCACGTGCCGCTCATTCCGCGTATTCTTACTGAACATGTGCACGGCGAAACCGGCATTGACATTCACCCTGGCGCGGTTATCGGAGAGCGTTTCTGCATTGACCATGGAACAGGTGTGGTTATTGGGGAGACCGTTGAGATTGGCAATGATGTAAAGATTTATCAGGGCGTGACCCTTGGGGCTTTGAGTGTGCGCAAGGAATTGGCAAAAACCAAACGCCATCCGACCATTGAAGACCGCGTGGTTATTTATGCCGGCGCGACTATCCTCGGCGGGGACACCATCATCGGGCACGACAGCATCATCGGCGGTAATGTGTGGATTGTAAAAAGCGTGGAACCCAATTCCCGAATTTATTATCGCTACGAAGAAGAATTGTTGAAATGATAATGATTTGTGTTCAGGTACGATGTGTTCCTGTGTTCACGTAACGTGCAACTAGAACACCTGAACACTTGAACACACGAACACAACAACATGAACATTTTAGACCTCGTTGGCAATACGCCATTAGTTGAAATCACGCAAGTCATCTCCAAACCTGGTGTGACGGTTTACGGCAAGTTGGAAGGGCAGAATCCCGGCGGTTCGGTGAAAGACCGCGCGGCGTATGGCATGATCAAAGGCGCGTTGGATCGCGGCGAGATTAAACCCGGCGGCTTGCGCCTCATCGAAGCCACCAGCGGCAACACGGGTATCGCTTTGGCAATGATTGCACGCTTGTTTGGCTTGGACATTACCTTGTTGATGCCCGATAATTCTACTGCGGAGCGCGTGCAGACCATGCGGGCCTTCGGTGCGGAAGTCATTCTCACCCCGGCAGGAAAAGGCGGCATCGAGTACTCCCGTGAGTTGGCGGATGAGATGGTGGCGGGCGGCGGCTATTATATGTTGAATCAATTTGCGAACCCCGACAACTGGGGCATGCATTATAAAACCACCGGTCCCGAAATCTGGCGCGACACGCAGGGCAAGGTCACGCATTTTGTGTCTTCGATGGGCACTACGGGTACCATTATGGGCACTTCGCGGTATTTAAAAGAGCAGAATCCCAACGTACAAATCGTAGGGGTACAACCCACCGACGGCTCGAGCATCCCCGGTATCCGTCGCTGGACCCCCGAATTTCTCCCGAAGATATTTGAGCCACAGCGCGTAGATCAGGTGATTGACGTATCGGAAGCCGAAGCCACCGCAATGATGAAAAGATTAGCCCAGGAGGATGGCATCTTTGGCGGGATGAGTAGCGGGGGCGCTGTGGCAGCAGCCGGGAAACTCCTGGAAACAATGGACGAAGGCGTGATTGTGTGTATTATTTGTGATCGGGGCGATCGGTACCTGTCATCGGGGATTTTTGAGTAGGAAAGTTGTTATCGGTTAATTGTTATCGGTTAATTGGGATTTGGTGGAGTTATCGAATAACAATTAACAAATAACAGTCTTATTTAAAAAACTCGCGTACGGTTAAGTCATTGATATACAGTTCTTCTACGACGGCTTCGCCTTTGCGGATACGCACTTGCACGTAAACGCGGTTTTCGGTGTCATTGGAGGTACGCGGGCGGGTGAGGGCACGTTCGACTTGGGGAGCGGTCTTTTCATTCAAATAATAATAACGGATGTTTTCGGGTATATCCACGTGAATTTCACCTTCGCTGTAATATTCTACTTTAGCTTTTAAATAAGGTCGGTTTTCGGGCGGCGCTTGATAAGCCTGTTCAAAATAAGCGAAACCCGCCGTATCGGTTGTAATACTCAGATAAACATCCTGATACGTATAAAAAGAATCTTGAGCCGGAACCAGATTGCGATTGTAATTCAAGGTAACATAACTTCCGCGAAATACATCATAAGGATCAATAGGTTGTAATAAAAACCGATATGGGTCGCCATTTTTCAAAATAAAGCGGCTCTGGCGAATCATATTATAAGGAAACCATAAAAATAGCAGCATGACTGCGCCAAAAAGTACGATTTGCCAGGTTTTCATGGTGGAATGATTATTGGTTATCGGTTATTTACTGCTGGGTGCTCGATTTCCCTTTTCTAATAATTCCCAATTTGCCCCCATTTGATAAATGAATACGGCATTTACAGGTTTTTCTTTCAAACGCAATTCAAAAGACTGTCCCTTAGGCTCAAAAGAATATTCTTTTTTCTCATACGAAGACGCGCCAATGCCATTGTGCCACCACCAGTTACCCCATTGGTTGAAGGTGACGACGATTGCGCCGGTGGAATCCCGCTGCGCTTTGGCACCATCCATCGCCGTCGTCATATTATATTGCGCCACTTCGTGTATTTTCCCGGTATAAGGCTTATGCCGAATGTATTGCAAGGCATCACTAAAAGCGCGCTCTTCGCCCGACATATCGCGAAAAAGTAATACGCCGTTATAATTATCGGGTAAATTTAGTAAATAAACCTCGTCTTTATTATACGAATCGAATTTATTAATCAGGCTATAATAAATATCCGTCGAAACTGACCAGAAGTGAATGGTTTTTTCCAAATAAAAAGCGCTCACAAACAACCAGCCCGCCAGCACGGTAAGCCGCACCCAGCGCGGAAATAACGCGACCAAAGCCGCCAGAAAAACTCCGAAAAACATGGAAGGTATGTAACCGTAGCGGTCATTTTCTACATGTAGTAAATAATAAAAATAAAGGGTAATAATGGGCGTAAGCATAATAAAAAATGCCACCAGCATCCACCCCGCCAGACGCAGTTGCGGTGCTAAACGCTTGAAATACAAGAGGTAAGCCACAAGTAAAGCCACACCTGCCAATACACTGGGAATTAAAATACCCGGCTGGCTGAATGCGCCAAAAATTGCCTCTTTCGTGCTATGCTCAAAATAACGGGCGAATACTAAATATTTAGTAAAATGACGTAAATAATTACCGAGTATATCGCTAAAATTAGCATTCAAATGTGTTTCCGCACCATAATGCCCAATCCATACACCATATAATAAACGGGTTATTATAAAATATCCGCCCAGCAATAGCAATTGCGGCAGCACCAATTGTAATATTCGCCTTTTTAATAAGGCATTTTCATTTTTCTGATAGGTCCACAACAGCAGCAAACTCAAGCTAAGCAGGGGAACCATCAAAGAAAGTTCTAATGTAAACAAGGATAAAATATAGAAAAAATGCACCAGGTAAAGCGTCCGTTGATCTGTGCTTTCCAGCCAGGAGAGCGTGCTGCGCAGGGTCATTAATAATAAAATGCCGACGAGTAAATAATTGAGACATACTTTCCAGACGACTACCTCGGTTTGATACGGCGAGAGCAGGAAAAACAGCCCTCCTACGAAAGCAATAAAAAATACATTGGGTGATTGGAGCCGATCAGCTAAACGTTTAGTAAATAAATATAATAAAAAGGCATTAATGGTATGTAATGTTGTAAAAGTCAAATGCCAACCTAAACCATTGATCCCAAAAGATTTATAAAAAATATAAAAGAAAAAATTGGAAAATTGATGTAAAGAAGGCACGCCAAAATTAGTGAGTACCTTCATGATTCCGCTCTGATCGAAGCGCTCCTGCCAGCCGAGGAAATCGGTGACAAAACCGGCATCCCATACCGAAAAGTAAAATAAATGCACCAGCGCGAAATACAAGAGAAACACAAACGGATCGCGATTTACCTGAAGCGTCAGGTTGAGATACGGCGTACTGCTTTCATCAAGTTCTTGATAAGCAGGCGATTGGATGTTCATCTTGTTTCGCAAAATGTACGGCTTTGGGTGAAGCGGACGAGCCACTCCTCAATTTAGAGATTCTGTTATCCGATCAAATGCTCCAGTTTGTGGCGATTTTTCACGCTAATGATGCCGTCGGTTATATCAATATAACCATCTTCCTTGAATTCGGTCAGCATCCGAATAACACTTTCTTTGGCGGTGCCCACAATCCGCGCCAGATCATCCCGCAAAATGCTGATTTCGCCGTGCCCTTCTTTGTCGTGCAGGAGCAAAATGGCATCTGCCACGCGTTTGCGCACCGAATTGTACGCCAGCTGAAGCAATTGTTCCTCTTTTTCAGAAACGTTATTGGCGAGCATTTTGATTAATTGCGAGGCAACATCTCGATTGGCGTGTAGTAAAGCTTGGAAATCTTCTTTCGGAATCAGGCTTACCTCGGTATCTTCGAGCGCGGCTGCCGATTCGGTATATTTAGAATCTTTGATCAAATCCACATAGCCGATAAAATCGCCCTGCGCATTGACCGATATGATGTATTCCTTACCATCTTCATTGGTTTTGAATACTTTCACCTTGCCGCTTTTTATAAAATATAAATAACGCGGATAATCACTTTCTTCAAAAATAAGCTCGCGGCGCTTGTATAATTTTACTTTACGCTCGTTGGATAGTTTTTTTAATTCTTCATAACCCTTGGCTTCATTGATAAAGGCACTCAAACCCTGCTCGGTTTTGTCAAAACGCTTGCGCAGTTTTTCGGTTTTGCTCAGGCGCATTTCAATGACTGCCAATAATTCATCTTTATAAAAAGGTTTTGTAATATAATCATCGGCACCGAGGTTCATCCCGCGTCGAAAATCACTTTTTTCCGCCTTAGCTGTCAGAAAAATAAAGGGGATATTGGCGGTTTCGCTGCGTTTGCTCAAAATATTCAGTACGCCGAAGCCATCGAGCCGGGGCATCATTACATCACATAAAATAAGATCGGGCTGATGCGATACCGCCAGGTCAACGCCAATCGTACCGTCTTCTGCTGTTAATACATCATAGCCAGACAACTCCAGAATTTCTGCCAGGTTTTCCCGTACTTCTATATTATCTTCTACTACCAAAATTTTTTTCATATGAATATTTTGATTTAAAGACGTTGTAAAAAGATACCAGTATCAAAATTAAACAACAACGCTCTGTTTTGTACAAAAGCGTTCTACAAAATAATTGAGCAATCGCCAAAATCTTTTACCAATTAGCAAATACTCAACATAAACAACTACTTATCAACAGATTAGAAATTAAAAACAACTAATTTTAACAATAATAATCAAGATTCAACCGGAATGGATTTTAATGGAATGTTGACATAGAAAGTGGTTCCTTCACTCAGCTTGCTTTCAAAAGAAATCGTGCCTTGTAGCAAATCCACGTAGCGTTGCACAATATTCAAACCCAAGCCCGTACCCTGAATATTTTCCACATTATGCGCCCGGAAAAAGGGTGAAAAAAGGTGTTGTTGCTCTTCCTCCGGAATGCCAATGCCTTGGTCAGCAATTGTTATTTTAAGCTGATTATCAATTACTTCCATCGTGCAATGAATGGGTTTGCCCGGCTCTGAGTATTTGATGGCGTTGGAAAGCAGGTTAAACAAAATATTTTTCAGCAATTTGGCATCTAATACGATTTCTTCATATTGTAGTAATTCTTTACGTATAATAGACTGCCCTGTTTTTAATAATACATTAATTTCGTCGAAGGTTTCATTACAGAATTCGCGCAAGTTGAAATGCACTTGATTCACTTCAATTTTTCCTTCCTCCAGGCGGCTCAGCGACAGAAAATCGTTGAGAATATTCGTCAGATTGACTACTGCCGCCTTGATGCGATTGGTGTGGCGCTCGCGCTTTTCCTGTTGTTCTTCTTTTTTATACGCCTCAATCAAATCGGCAGACGACAAAATCGTGCTCAAGGGCGTGCGAAATTCGTGCGAAGCCATGGAAACAAAGCGGGATTTGAGTTCGCTCAGTTCCTTTTCACGTTCCAATGCTTTGCGAATTTCCTGCTCATTTTCGCGCAAGGTATTCTCGACCGCTTGGCGCTCCTGCACTTCGCGTTTGAGTTGTTTATTGGTGTCAAGTAGTTGATTTACAGCACTCGCCAGCTCTTCGGTGCGTTGTTCCACGCGCTCTTCGAGTTCAGCATTCAGGCGAATGATGCGTTCTTCTGCGGCGCGGTGTTCGGTGATGTCAATACCGGATTTAATAGAGGCTTGGGGCTGCCCATTCTCGTCAGTTACAACAGCATTATGCCAGGCAATCAGGCGGGAAATGCCGGTTTCACTATTCTTTATTTCATATTCCGTATAATACAAACTTTCATCGGTACTGCCTTGCATCAAGCGCTGAAAGGAATCAAGCACCTGCGCCCGGGTATTCGCCGGCACTGCAAACTCAAACCAATCTTTTCCCAGCACTTCTGCCTCGGAGCAACCCAGAATTTCGCAGCCTTTACGATTCAGCAAGCTTATTTTTCCCGATTTATCACCGTAAAAATAGTATTGGCAACATCCAAATATTGTTGCGTGCGTTCTTTCTCTTCGCGCAATGCCCGTTCCACCCGCTTCTGCTCGGTTAAATCATGCACAATGCCCGTAAAAATGCGGCGATCATGCAATTGGACCTCACTGATACTCAAGCGCAAGGGAAAAACAGTTCCATCTTTCCGCTTGCCACGCACTTCCCGACCAATACCGATGATTTTTTTTACGCCGGTTTGTAAATAATTTTGAATATATTGATCGTGATAAGTGGCATCAGGTTCAGGCATCAGCATATTGATATTACGCCCGGTCATTTCTTCGGTCGAAAACCCAAAAAGCTTGGCAGCCGCAGGATTGATCAATTCCATTATACCGCGCTCGTCAATGGTGATAATGCCGTCGGTGGCGGTTTCAATGATGGCGTTAAGCCTTTGCTGGATGTCAGAATACTGTTGATACAATGGATATCCGGTTTTGATTTTAGAGAATCAATACAGCTTCAAAAAAAAGGAGTTTGAAATTAGGAAAAAATGAGAAATTTCACGCCGAAGGGGTGACAAAAATCATTCCTTCCCTTTTTTTATTGCCCTACCTTGCGTATAAGGTGGAGTAGCGATTGTTGTTTTTGACCAATTAGCTGGTATTCCAATCGAGTCAATCCGCTTACTATAATACAAGATATAATATTTAAATTTATTATTAAACAAATATAACGAGCATTTAGCTTTTAATTACGGAGCGCCTCATTATGCCACATACGAAACAGCCCGATCATCCGCCAAGGTTAAAACTACTCGGAGTAGGTTCTGCCGATACCCGAGCCTTGAAAGCCAATATTAAAGAGGCATTGCGTCAGCTTTCGCTGAATATCATCGTGGATGACATAGAAAGACTGGAACAATTGATGGAATACGATATCAGTGGCATTCCGGCACTGGCGTATAATGGAAAAGTATTATTTCAAAAAATGGTACCCAGTGTAGAGGATTTGAAGGAATTATTTCAAAATTTATTATTAAATCATTCCAATGGAAACGGCAATACGAATGGAAAAGAAGCAGAAAATGTGTAATTTAATGCCTCTAAATTGCCTATCATGAAAAAAATTCTCTTTCCGACCGATTTTTCCAAAACGGCTCAAAACGCGCTAGCCTACGCCATTGATCTTGCTAATCGCTTTGGTAGTCAGCTCTTGCTCCTGCACGCCTACGAGGTACGCACTACTGCCAGTACTTTAATCAAAATGGAATCTTACATTCAGGATGATGCCGAGCGGGATATGGCTCAGTGGTTACAACAAATCTCGCCCCAATTAAAAAATGGTGCTACGGTGGATCACAAAATTATTAACGGCAACTCGACCGATGCAATCGCCGATATTGCCAAAATACAAGGTTATGATTTGATTATAATGGGCACCCAGGGCGCTAATAGCATGCTCGAAGCAATGCTTGGTACGCATACGAACAACGTGCTGAAAAATACTGAAATTCCTATACTTGCCATTCCTGATGGCGTGGCGTATCGTCCGTTTCAAACCATCGTACTCGCCGTAGATGAAATCGAAAGTTTCCGCGTGGACACCCTCAAACCCCTTGTCAATATTGCCCAAAACCATGCTTCGATGGTGCGGGTATATCATAAGGATGAAGCCAATGATGGCTTGAATACCGCCATTGATGCCTATCTGGAAGGCTTAGACCGTTCGTATCATTATGAATTGGATACCGATAATTTGATCGAAAGCCTTTCTGATTTTGTACAGGAATACAATGCCGACTTGCTCTGCATGATCCGCCGCCAGCGCACTTTCCTCGAAAATGTCTTCCACGACAGCGCCACTTCGCAAGAAGCCTTTACCGCCAAAGTACCTTTATTACTACTTCATGATATGTAATATTTAATACTTGACGTTTATCATTGTTAAGTAACAAACGTCAAATATTAAATAAAAACAATAAACAAACTATTGATTAACAGGCTTTAACCCGGCAAAATAAAATTGTACACCGAGTGAAATGCTGATTTGATTCGTATTACTGGTTGTATTTTGCTTAACACCCAATATTTCAGTATCAAATTTACTCCGTGCATAATTATATTTTACCAGTGCTTCCAAGCCAATAGCATTCGTGGCGATAACCGTGACGCCAGGACCAACGCCAAAGGAAAATAAATTAGTATTGATCTTTTGTGTACCACTGGCTAAGTCCTTGGTATCCCGTGAGTTACCAAAACCAAAACCCGCCTCACCAAAGAAATACATATTATTTTTCAAAGACATGTAATAACGCGCAAACGGACCGAATAAAATATTACTATCCTCCGCACGTAAACCATTCTGGTCTTTCACACGGTTGAACGTATAATCCATGCGAATGCCCAATGGTAAATTATCAATTAAAAAATAGCCAATGGAAGGTGCCAGACTCAATTGGGTAGAGTAAGGATTATCTGCCTGCGTTTCGCCGCTGCCTTTATCTTGTACAATTTGTGAATTGACGGAAGAAAAACCAATCGTACTACCGAGTATAAAGTTGCCCTGCCGGGTTACCTGCGCAATGCCGCTACCCGCCAACAACAGTCCAATAACCAACAAAATCAATTTGCTTTTCATTGCAACGGGATTAAAGTGATAAATTTTTTATCACCTATAAATTGCAATGTTTTCAAGGATTTATCAATGATGAAAGTCACTCATTATCAAATATCCAACATCAAATAGCAAAATATCAAATATCAATAACTCCATTTCATTCTTAAAAACACCGCCTGAATCGGACTGGTAAATGTTGCTGCTTTATTAAAAACCAATTGCCCCACCAAATCTAAATCCCAATTTTGTGCGAGTGAATAAGTCAGGGTGGGATTAATAAAAAGGGCATGCGATTTTACCGGCGAGTAAATAAGTGCCGCACCGCCATTTAGTAAGGGTGTAAAAGGGTAAGAAACTTGGGTAAATATTGCGTGTCGATAAGGATATAAATTTTTAGCCGACAAATTAAAATTAAATAAGCCGGTGATGTCACCTTTAGTTTCACCATTAGAATTATATAAATAACCGACGTTGGTATATAATGAATTACTAAATGAATAATCCAGTCCAAACGTCGCGGCAAAGCTGCTTTCCCCCGCGTCAATCGGGAAAAAATACGTCACTTCGCCTTTAAATCCGGCATCTTTTACATTGCCCGCCCAGCCGCCGCCAATCACCCAATCATTTTGTGCAATGCCCGTAAGCAATTGAAAATCATAGCCTTTTGTATTAAACTTCCACATTGCGGCTGCCGTTGCTTCCGACCAGGTATCAAAAGCTTTCATCGCGATTTCTACACTTGAGGCAAAGCCCATATTATATTTTATGCGTATGGCATCACTGCCGGGGCGCTCTTCATAATCAAAATCGGTAAAGGCAAATGCATTAAAAATATCATTCGGATTCCACACCCCGCTGATGCCCCAGTTAATGCGCTGCCGCCCAATGCGTACCTCCCATTTTTCATTCACGTATTCCAGATATAAACGATCGAGCATCGTGTGAATAACAAAGGAATTTTTATTTAGTAAAATTAAAGAAAGGTCAAAATAATCATTATTTACATCATCAACTGCATCGGCATAATTAGGATTGGCTTTCACCAAATCTCCAAAAAATATGCGCGAGCGCACATCCACCCGAAAATTCCATTTATCAGTAATAGCATATCTGATATTCAGTCGATTATGGATTAAATTATCTTGTAAAAAAGTATCCACCAGCGCAAACTGCTGTAAATCAGGATACGCATTATTAAAAAATAATAAAGTTTGTAAGCTTTTTAAATAACCGCTCACTTGTAATTTACTGGAGGTATTGTCGGTAAATAATTCCGGTGAATCCAAGGAAATAATGGTATCCGACTCAGGAATCGTATCTTGTGCCTGAATATTAAAAATTATATAAAAAAATATAATAATAATGGATAATCGTTTCATAATCAAGGAGTGAATTGTACACTGATTATTAAGATATTTATGATAGAAAAATCATAACAGACCATAATAATCCTACAAAATCAGTGTTCCATTATTGGATTTTTTACTTCATCTTTCGCTACTTTACCATCCACCAATGTAATAACCCGACGTGCACGGTCAATCACCCGCTGGTCGTGCGTCGAAAAAATGAAAGTAATACCTTCTTCCTCATTTAGTCGTGACATAATATCCAGTAAATTTGCGGTACTGGCTGAATCCAAATTTGCGGTCGGTTCATCCGCCAGAATAAAATCCGGTTTTGGCGCCAAAGCCCGCGCCACGGCTACGCGCTGCTGCTGTCCGCCAGATAATTCGTTCGGGCGTTTATTCATTTTATCATCCAAGCCCACCGCATGTAATAATTCCTCCGCACGCTGATCGCGCTCTTGTTTACTGCGATTTTGCAATAACATTACAAATTCGACATTTTCTTTAGCCGTTAATACCGGAATTAAATTATACGCCTGAAACACAAATCCGATGTGCTCTTTTCTGAAATCAATTAATTGATTATCAGATAATTCCAGAATTTTATGCCCGCCAACCTCGACATAACCTTCCGTTGGACGATCCAAGCCCCCGATAATATTTAGTAAAGTGGACTTACCAGAACCCGACGGACCGACAATCGCTGTAAATTCGCCTTCTTCAATCTCAATATCCACGCCTTGCAGCGCCGGCACCGGAATTTTTTCAGGATCATAAACTTTTGAAACGCCTTTGGTGATAATGACTTTCATGATTTTATTTTTTAGATGCTGTGGTTGCTGTTGATACTCGCTGCGCGATACTAAAATGGCTATGGTATCAACAGCATCAATAGTATCAAATTTTACGTATCGCTTCGACGGGTTGTAAACGAATCGCTTTCCATGCCGGATATAAAGATGCTAAAACCGCCGTAAACGCAACTGACAGAGGGACTTGCCAGTATATATCAGGATTTACCGAAAAGTAAATAACATTCGACATACCATACATTTGTAAAGTTTCGGAGTAAGCTGATAAATTCAAGCCATTTTTATTAAAATAAGCAATTGTTAATGACCCTAGTAATAACCCGAATGGCGCAGCGACCACGCCGATCATAATGGTTTCCAGCATAATCATTAAAAAAACGCGTAACTTATTCATTCCTATTGCCATAAGCATGCCCAATTCTCTAATGCGTTCGAGCACCGCCATTAACATGGTATTAATGATACCAAAAATTAATGCCAGCATAATAACCACTAAATAAATCAGCGAAACGGATTGCATTTGTGATTCATATAATTGCAGGTCGGGTGAAATTTCACGGTAGGTTTCTACTTTTACATCCGGTAGCGCTGTTTGTAAATTGTATTTAGTGCTGTCCACCAATTTTACATCTTGTAATATAATGGCAATTTCGTGGGCGATGGCTTGCACCGGAATGGTGTCACTTTCCTCGGAAACGCCTGATAATAAGCGATTTACATCAGCACGCAACACAAATATGTTGGCTTCGTCAAAAGGGTCATTGCCGGTGTCGAAAATACCAATGACGCGAAAAGCCGCTGCAACAATCTCGCCGTTTAAATCCTGAAAAGTCAGCACTACTTTCGAGCGCAATTTTACATCGAGCCGCTCCGCCAGCCGATTACTGATTAATATCGGATTGCGTTTATTTACATCCAGATATTCACCTTCTATTATTTTTTCAGCAATGGTGCTTACCTGCGTCTCTGCCTGGGGATCAATTCCTTTCACCTGAATGCCGCGTGCTTCCTTGCTCGACGCGATCATGCCATTCACGAGCGTACGCACAGTAGCAGCTTTTATATTTTGAAATTTACTAATATTATTAAGCTTGGCTTCGGCATCAGAAAGTGTCATTTTCACATCTTTTTCCTTCGCATACTGAGGGTTATGCATTTGAATATGTGATACTACGTTGGCAATATTATCATTCAAATAACCCTTCACCATGCCGGTAGCAAAGCCGCTCATAAACATCGCCGCCCAGATGCCCAGCGCAATCGCGGTGATGACCACGAGGCTGCGCGTGCGGTTGCGCCAGATATTTCGCCAGGATAAAATAGGTATCATATTTTTATATTTATGGGACACTGATTTTTAAGATTGTTATGATAAGTTATGACCAATAAAAATCATATTAAACCATAAATATCATAATAATCAGTGTACTATTTAATCACGCATTGCCTCCACTGGCTCCAACCGGTTGATTTTAAATAAAGGATATAATGCCAGCACGGCTGTTAATACTAGCACTACAACTGCCTGTACTACAAAGATTTGTGGATTAAATGTTGCCGGAAAAATCGGTTCAAAGCCATAACGTTCCATAGCTGCGGCATAACTTCCCGAAAAGTGAATCGGATTTAAATGAAAATATAATACTACCGGAATACTACATATGATACCCGCCATCGCGCCTAATAATCCAAGTATAATAATTTCCAGCCACACCGTAGTGGACAAGTGCAAACGCCGCATGCCGATTGCCACGAGCACGCCGAATTCATACGAACGCTCTTTGGTCATCATTAAAATCGTACCGAAAATGCCGAATGCAATAATGAGATATAATATGAAGTAAACAATGTAATTTCCGGCACTATCGAGGGCTTTGGCTTGTACCAGATCAGGTAATAATTCCTGCCAATCCATTACTTCGTATTCATCTTTATTTAGTTTGGCTTTAACGGCTTTAACCGCTTTGGTAACATCATACGGATTTTCGATATGTAATGCCAAGGATGTAATTAATCCTTCCGCTCCAAAAAACCATTGCGCTTCGGGCAGGGGTAAATAAACCATCTGTTTATTTAGTTCCGGCGAACCAAAATGTAATATTCCTTTCACCGGATATTTACCGGCAGCATTCACACCATGATAACCTTGACTCACCAATACCAGCGTATCGCCGATTTTTAAATTTAAATTTTCTGCAATACCTTCTGCCACCAGTGCGGCTTTATCATTGATATTCAAATAGTTACCTTGCGTAATTCGGGTTTGCAATTTGGTCATTCGGTTTTCTACCTCCGGATCAATCCCGATCACCAATACCCCAGTCGTGGTATTGCCGGTGGACGCCAGCGCAAAAGATTCGATCCGCGGTATTATATTTTTCACTTCTTTTACATCATTCGGAATATTTTGTAAAATTTTACTAAATGGAATGGCTTTATCAAGCGATTGATCCTGCCAGTAACTCTGCTGGTGCACCTGTGCATAGCCCGTGTAAAAATTGACCACATTGCTAATCATATTATTCCACGCGCCTTTTTGCAGCGATTCCATGAGTGAAGCTAGCAATACCGCAAATAATATCGAGGCAGCGGTGATATAAGTGCGGCGGCGATTCCGCCAGATGTTGCGCCAAGCAAGCTTTAGTATCATTGATGATTGATTATTGACAATTGATAAATGCTAAATAATGAATCATCAATTGTCCATTGTCTATGATCAATTTATTTAATTTTCTTCATGTTTTGCACCGAAAAGAAGGATTCCTGCATTGGTTTATCAAATTCAAGCGAAAGGTATTCGATGCGGGTTTTCTGGTTCGGTTTATCCGCCGGAATCACTTCCATTACCGAAGGCAACAATTTGCCACCCAGGGTTTTTACATTTTTTCCCAGCATCGTATTTACTAAATAATTATCCTCATCATAAAATTCGGTTTTTAACTGCATGAAGTCCTTTTTATCAATCCAGGTAATAATTTTACCCCAGACGACGGCGGCATTTTCTTTAGGAATCAGCTCGATTTTATAACAATCGCGACCATCTATTACATCCGAACCAATTATTTTATGCGTATAATCATTTACTGCTGAAGATTCACGCACCAGATCATCATTGGTAAAATCCGAGCCCATCCAGGATTGCGACATCATAGAAGGCGGCATCTTAATGGTGCGGTCGATCGTGGGCTGCCAGTTCCAGATTTCTTTGCTGCGCTTGAGGAAAGCGGTGCCTTTGTCGCGCGCGGGTCCCGTGACCAGAATCAGGCTGTAATCACTGCCCAGGCTCCACGATTTTAGAGTCATTTCGCGCTGCCAGCTTGGGCGCACGATGGTCATTTTCAGCTCGGCAATGTTGGATTCGCCGCGCATCTTCTCATCCGATTTTTTGACGATTTCCTTCGCGCTGAGGGTATTCTGGGCAATCATTGTACTGATACCCATTATTAAAAACAACAGCAGGGTGATGTGATTTTTCATTTTTATAAAATTTTTATTTACTTGTCGGAACCAGAATTATCGAAATTTTAAAATCTTCAGAATTCTTTTCATTGTGTAAATTCTAAAATGCTGTAAATTCTGATTCTGACTTCTTTTTATATCGTTCCAATATCATATCTTTCATCATATCCAGTGGGTAACCTTCGCCGATTTGTACGTACTGAATCACAATGCCATCCATGATCGCGCCATAAAACATGGCTTCCGCTTCGGGTCGCTCTACCCCAAGTCGTTGAAAAATTTCGATGGCTTTACCCATTGTCTCCACCTCTTTTTCGCGCAGCGTAGGCGCCAGCATTTTCATGGCTTCCGGCTGAAACGCCAATGAAATAAGGAGCTTCCAGTAGCCAAGATTTGCTTTGATCCAGGTAATGGTATTTTCTGTCAAGTATTTCAATTGCTCAAAAGCATCCTCACTTGAAGCCAGCGCCTCCTGAAACATTTGTTCGCCGACATGGATCGCGTCTCCTAGAATCGAAAACAACAAGGCATCTTTGCTGTCAAAATAATTGTACATCAGCCCTTTAGATATAGCAGCTTTTTTAGCAATATCACTAATGGAAGTATTATGATATCCTCTTTCAGCAAACAGCTCTAATGCTGTTTCCTTAATGGTTGCAATACTCCGTTGCCGGATTTCCGCAAATTGTGATTTTGATTTTGGCACGTTTATTTTATGATTGTTAATCGAAAATTAAGTCATACTAAATAAATAACAATTATTTTGACTGAACGGTTGGTCAAAAATAAATCTATTTTGTTGCTTTTTGCAAGAATGCCCGATGAAATACTGATTTTTTTCGACCAACGTGTTGGATTAACCGATCAAACTCAAAGTTGCGACAACTGATACACATTGGAATGACAATTCCCTGACGCGCTTCCGTTTGGAATACAGGTGCGGTTTTGTAGCTTTGCTGCCTGCAAAGCCGAATCCTATTCGGTGCTATGCTCTTATAAATTTTTATTAAATAAAGTTTCGCTGGATGATTTCCGGCGCTGCCAACATGAAAGTAACCGAATACTTCGAGAAAGCCAGTGGGCAAACCCTCATTTCCTTTGAAGTGCTGCCGCCGCTGAAAGGTGGTGGTATGCAGGCAATTTTTGATACGTTGGATCCTTTGATGGAATTCAAGCCGCCGTTTATCGACGTGACCTACCACCGGGAGGAGTTTGAATACAAACGCCGGGAAAGCGGCTATTATGAAAAAACCGCCATTCGCAAGCGTCCGGGTACCGTAGGTATTTGCGCGGCGATCATGCACCGCTATGGCGTAGATGCCGTGCCACACTTGATTTGTGGTGGTTTCACCAAAGAGGATACCGAAAATGCGCTTATTGATTTGAATTTTTTGAATATAAAAAACGTATTAGCGTTACGCGGTGATGCTCAGAAGTTTGAAGGCAAATTTATTCCCGAAGAAAGCGGGCATTCCTACGCATTGGATCTGGTGAAACAGATTGCTGACATGAATCAGGGCAGGTATTTGGACGACGATATTCAAAGTGGTGAACGGACTGACTTTTGCATCGGTATTGCCGGTTACCCGGAAAAGCATTTTGAAGCGCCGAATATGGAAAGCGACCTTTGTTACACCAAAGCCAAGGTAGAGGCGGGCGCCGATTATATTGTCACCCAAATGTTTTTTGATAATCAAAAATATTTTGAATACGTAGAAGCCTGTCGCTCATTGGGTATTAACGTGCCGATTGTGCCGGGATTAAAACCCATTACAAAACAATACCAATTGAATTCCCTGCCAAGAATGTTTTTCATTAATCTGCCGGAAGCATTGGTAAAAGCTTTACAAACTGCAAAAGCAAGCGACGCGTATCGCGAAATTGGCATTGAATGGTGCATCGAGCAATCTAAAGAATTGAAAGCCAAGGGCGTACCGTGTTTGCATTATTATACAATGGGAGATTCGAAGACGATTCGGAGAATTGTGGAGGCAGTGTATTGATAATGAAGGAATGAAGGAATGAAGGAATGAAGGAATGAAGGAATGAATAATTAATAATGAAAAATCTTATATAACTGAGATTACGCAGGTAAAAAATTAGGAAAAAAAAGTTCTTTGACAGTTACGACCTTTGGAGGATGAAATTTCCAGCTACTTTCGAGTTGTATGTGGACTATTTGATAGCCAACCA
>JBKBWT010000040.1:0-22849 GCA_046314415.1 Saprospiraceae bacterium | reverse complement strand
TCATAACTCCTTTTGAACAAATCCACTAATTGTTCAAATTTTACCTGTGACAATCCAATGGTCGCTCGCCATTGTCGATCCTCTTTTATAGCTTTATAATGTAGGCTCATGCTCCTTTTTTTACCCCAAATTTAATCAACTTTGATTTTCAACTATTTACATGGACGCAACTCTAATGATGTATTCCGTTATTTTATATGGAGTTGGTTAGCAAAATGTGCGTAGATGTCGAGGTCATCTTCGGTGGCATTGCCCCAGGAAGGGCGGTAGCCGAGCAAGAGGCGGTAGTAATCTTCGATGATGTCGGCTTGTTGTTCGTAATTAAAATCGAGCAGGGTTTTGCCGTTTTGCATGGCAGCGCGCAGGGCTTTGACGCCGCCGTAATTGTAGCCTTCGGCAGTAAATTGTGCCGAAAGGGCGCGCGGAATATACACGCTGCCGAGGTGCTGGTACTGCCACACATGGGTAAGCTCGTGTATAAGAATAGAATCGGGCATGATGCCCCAACTATTAATCGTGTAACAACTAACGTAACAAAAATTGCCCTTGCGTGGACCCCAATACGCCCGCTCATCCACGCGCACCCGCTCGTAGGCGAGGCTATCGCCAAAGATCGAACGCGCAATGCCAATTTCGTGCTCGGTGAGCGGACGGGCGCGTTTGGCAAGACTGGCAAAGCCATCGTAGAGATCGAAAACACCGAAGATTTCCAGTAATAAAAAGCAAAACTCAATAAGCCAATGGTGGGGCTTTTGTTTAAAAAGTTGCGTAAAATGCAGGAAAAGCCGTTTGATACGGATCGGAAAAAGCGTAAAAATGTCAAGTATTCTAAATAGCAGCATATGTTCGTAAATGGGACATGGATTGTTATGATATTTAAATTTGTTATGATTTAAAAGGTTGTTTAAATTTCACCACTTAGTACACTTAGATTTGTTAGGTTGGTTTAATCCTGTCAAACACGCCACGGCGTGCAACTCTTTGAAAATGCTTGGTGTGCTTAGTGGTGACAACAAAATGCTTTTATAAATTTTAAACATACGCTTAAAAATCAGTGTACAATCTCAATTAAATCGTATCGCTTTGACCGGGCTGATGCTGGTCACTAAATACGAGGGTACAATTAAAAAGACCAGGGTAACAATGAGTGTACCGATATTGATCAACAACACGCTCCAGAATTGAATTTCTATGGGCGCTACCGATAAGTAATAATTCTCTTCGGACAATTTTATAATTTCAAACTGATCTTGTAAAACGCACAAGCCCAAACCAATCAAATTTCCCCAGAATAAACCCACGATTACGATATAAGCGGCGTAAAATAAAAATATTCGCCGGATGTTCCAATTGGTGGTGCCCAGTGCTTTGAGCGTGCCGATCATGTTGGTGCGTTCCAGAATCAAAATCATGAGTGCCGTTATCATATTAATAATGGCGACGATGACCATTAAACTCAGGATAACAACTTCATTAATATCCTGTAAATCAAGCCATTCAAAGATTTCCGGCAGCTTTTCGCGAATGGTTTCCGAGTATAAATTATTCGGCAATTGCTCGCGGTAAATGTATTCATTGATGATTTCCAGGTCGTCAATATCGTCAATAAATACTTCAAAACCGCCCACTTCATCGGGCTGCCAGCCCAGCAAACGCTGAATCTGGCGAATGTCCACCAGGGCGAATACTTTGTCGTATTCTTCCAAACCGGTTTTATAAATGCCCACCACATCAAAGCGGCGCTTCAATTGATTGCCATTTTGCACAAAATGCACGATAAAATCGTCGCCCACATCCACGCGGAGGCGGTCGGCGGTCTGCCGGGAAATCAGGATTTGTGAAGACATCGCCGTATCGGGCAGTGCCAGCGTATCGCCTTTTTGCAAGTACTGGCGCATGAATTTCCAATTAAAATCCTTGCCTACCCCTTTTAATAAAATGCCTTCAATTTCATTTTTAGCCTTGATAATGCCGGGTTTCACCGCAAATACCTGCACGTGGCTCACGCCGCCTTCGGTGTGCGTTTCCTGATCCCATTCAAAACCCAAAAAATTGCGGGTTTCAAAGTAATCCACCTTTTGGACGGTATCAATGTAAGGGTAAAACGGCTGGTTGATTTTAATCGGATAAGCTTCTAATAATGAAGTACTTATATCCGTATCTGTAATATGAATATGCCCCCAGAAACCAAAAATCTTGCTGCTGATCTGGTTTTTAAAACCTGCCACCAAGGCATTGGTTGCAATCATCACCGCCACGCTCAATGCTACCGCCACCACTGCAATGCGAATGATAAGGCGTGAAAACGAGCGCTCGCCCGACAAGGCCACCCGACGTGCTATAAAGTAGGAAAAATTCATACGCCGTAAAGATAGGGAATACTGAAATAATGGAACGATGGAATTTTGGAATGATTGTAAATGTTTATTGGTTAATCATGAATTGTTATTGGTTATTGCTTCATTAGAATGCTTTACTGCATTTTCCTGACAAGCAATCACGGATAACTGTTTTTGTTCTATTGAAAAATGATAAATTTGCGAGCATTTAAATTCATGTGCTATGGCAGTACAAACTTTGGAAATTCATGTGCCAGACAGTATTTCTCAATATTTAGAAGTGTTAGCTTCTGATAAAGAGGAATTTGTATTAGAAGCCATTCAGGAAAAAATTGACCGGGAGAAACGTAAAAATCTGGATGCATTGCTGATAGAAGGGTATCAAGCCACAGCAAAAGAAGATTTGGATCTTACCAAAGATTTTGAGACAGCAGATTTTGAAAATATATGATTAAACGAGGCGAAATTTATTGGGCTAATTTAAGCCCAACAATAGGTAGTGAAATTGCCAAAAAGCGTCCGGTCTTAATTGTTTCAAATGACAGGAATAACCAATTTGCTGACACTGTCACGATACTTCCAATTACTTCAACGACTGATAAAATTTATCCTTTTGAAGTTTTTTTAAAAGCGAGTGAGGCAAATTTGAAAAATGATTCTAAAGTAAAGGCGAATCAAATACGTACTATTGATAAACAGAGGCTGGAAAGCAAAATTGGTCAACTTAATTCATTAAAGATCAAAGAAATAGAGCAAGCAATTCTTATACATTTAGATATTGAAATATAACTACAAAGCAATGAACTTCTTGAACGAATTGAAGTGGCGCGGCATGCTCCAGGATATGACGCCCGGTTTGGACGAAGCCCTTAACGCCGGCATGATTACGGGTTACATCGGATTTGACCCGACGGCTCCCTCCCTGACCATCGGCAATTATGTACAAATCATGATTTTAAAATTATTTCAACTGTCTGGTAATAAGCCAATTGTATTGATGGGTGGTGCCACCGGACGCATTGGCGACCCTTCCGGCAAGGACAAAGAGCGCGAACTGAAATCAACCGACGAGTTGGATCGCAACCTCACATTTCAAAAAGAACAGTTTAAAAAATTTCTTGATTTTGATAATGGCGAGAACAAAGCGGAGTTTGTAAATAATCTTGATTTTTATAAAGAGATGAATGTGCTCGAATTCCTGCGCACGGTGGGTAAAACCTTGACGGTCAACTACATGATGAGCAAGGAATCCGTGCAAAAGCGTTTGGAAACGGGCATTTCCTTTACCGAATTCAGCTATCAATTATTACAAGCCTACGATTTTCAAGTGTTGTTTCAAACCAAAAACTGCATTTTGCAAGTGGGTGGCTCCGACCAGTGGGGCAATATTACTTCGGGTACGGAGTTTATCCGCCGCAATCTGGGTGAAAAAGCTTACGCTGCGACCACTCCCCTATTGACGAAAGCCGACGGAACAAAATTTGGCAAATCTACGGAAGGTAATATCTGGCTGGATCCAAATATGACTTCGCCGTACAAATTCTACCAATTCTGGATCAATGCCGACGATGCAGACATTCCCAAATTCATGCGTTATTTTACTTTAAAGTCGCAGGAAGAAGTCGAAGCCCTGGAAGCGCAACATGCTGATAATCCGCGTGAATTGAAAAGAATTTTGGCAGAAGAACTCACCATTCGCATTCATTCGCAGGAAGATTATGAATCGGTGCTCAAAGTATCGAATTTGCTGTTTGGCAAAAATGCCTCCAAAGAAAATTTGGCAGCCCTGAGCGAACGCGAGTTGGCGACGGTGGCGAGCGAAATTCCGAGTTTTACCGTTCCGAAAGCTATTGTTACCAATGGTGTAAATGTAGTGGATTTAATGGCGGAGCAAACGCAGATTGTAACGTCGAAAAGTGAAGCCCGCCGCGCCATTCAGGGCAATGCCGTGTCGGTGAATAAAGATAAAATTGCAAACCAGGATGTAATATTAAACGGCGAATCTTTATTACACGGTAAATATTTGATGGTAGAAAATGGTAAGAAAAATAAGTATTTAGTCGTAGTACAGTAAAGTTTAAGGTTCAAGTGTTCAAAGGTTTAATTTTCTTATAATATTTGAACCATCAAATTTTTGAACTCAATAAAAATGGAGTTAACAATTTATCAGGTTGATGCCTTTACGAATCAACGTTTTAAAGGAAATCCCGCTGCGGTCGTACCGCTGAACGAATGGTTGCCCGATGCCGTGCTGCAAGACATTGCCCAGGAAAACAACCTCGCCGAAACGGCTTATTTTGTGCAGGAAGACGATGGGTTTCGCCTGCGTTGGTTTACCCCGGCGGTAGAAGTGGATTTGTGTGGGCACGCTACGGTCGCCACAGCGCACGTATTATACGAGCATTTAGGATATAATAAGGATGTAATAAAATTTCAATCCCGCAGTGGATTATTAACCGTAGAAAAGCGGGGAACCCAGTATTTGTTGAATTTCCCGACAGATCATATTACAAAAGTTGAGAATGCACCACATTTAGTGGAAGCCCTTGGCACGGCACCGGTAGAGCTTTATCAAGGGAAAACCGATTGGATGGTCGTGCTGGAAGAGCAGTCCCAAGTGGAAAATTTAAAACCCGATTTGCGTAAAATTGCCGAAGCTGGTGGTCGTGGCACCATTGTTACCGCGCCGGGCATTGAGGTGGATTTCGTATCGCGTTGTTTTTTTCCGCAGAGTGGTGTAGATGAAGACCCGGTGACGGGTTCTGCGCATACCACTTTGACACCTTACTGGGCTAAACGCCTGGGAAAGAATAAATTACATGCAAAACAAATTTCTAAACGCAGCGGAGATTTAACCTTACAACTCAAAGGTGACCGTACCGAGATTGGCGGCGAAGCCGTGACTTATTTAGTTGGTAAAATTTTTATTTAAAATAGTGTTATTGGTTAATTGTTATTAGGCGTCCGACACTTTAGCCAGTTTAACATTTAACAAATAACAATTCATTACATGCAACGATTGCCACATATTTACTTTGGGTATAGCAATATCAACGGGCGGGGAGTATTCACTTCGGAGCCAATAGCGGCGGGCACTTTGATCGAAATTTGTCCGGTTATTATATTGCCCAAGGAAGATTTACCGGTTATTCACCAGACTTATTTACATGATTATTATTTTTTCTGGGGCGAGGGCGAAGATCAATGTGCCATTGCACTGGGGTTTGGCTCTTTATACAATCATGCTTATGATGCCAATGCTGAATATATTTTAGATTTAGATGAAAATACGATTGATTTTTACAGCGTGAAAGATATTGAAGCAGGCGCAGAAATTACCGTGAATTATAATGGTTTTCCCGACGATACAACGCCTGTATGGTTTCATAACCCAGATTATAAACGATAGTGAGATGAATCAGTAGTTTAATAATTTTCAGCAGTAATATCATATTTAACCAATTTATATAACATTATACAAACCTCACATAAATAACCAATTCACCCGCAGCCGCTTAGACTGCGAGTGAAAGGCTCTAAAGTGCAACGCGGGATTATTTGTTTGCACCAATCTCAATTTCTTGTAATCATTTGGTCTTCTAGCGTTTTGTTCAAGCGTTTTTTGTTTGTTTCTGGGATTATAAGATAAATTTGGAATATGATACATCTTTATAAAGCATTTTTCCCCTTCAAATCGCGTATTTTCGTTCTTCATTGAATACCATACAAAAATAAGGGCAGGTGGCGAAGTGGAAGTTCGTCATCCAAAAAATTTAGGCAAAAGAACAGATTTTAAAATTCAATATATTTAAATAACTTCTTATCAATTACTTACCTTTAAAATCTTCCTCATAATTTTTTAAAGCCTGAGCAAGCCGGTTTTTTACTTCGGCGGCGATGTGGGCGGGCGACACGATTTTTACGCTGTTTCCAAAACTTAATATTTTAGCATAAAATTCGTAGGTAGGTTTTACATTGATGGAAATAATCGTTTCTAATTCGTTGTCTTTCAAAACCTTCTGTGAATGATGTAAAGGTAAAGATTTTACATACATCCCTTGTATAGGATCAAACGCTAATATAATTTCCTGGGGCGGCATATCATTAATGGTGATCCCCATACTGTATTTAAAATGCTCCTGAAAATCAATGGATTGCAACTCAAAACTTTCATTGGTAGGCATCAGCGCTTCAATACGGTCCAAGGCATACGTTTTCATACGCTGGTCTTCCTCATCATACGCGATCATGTACCAGCGATTTTCGTACTCTTTGAGTAAATGTGGCGCAACTATTTTTACAGAAGCAATATCATAACTTTGAAATTTACGATATGTCAATTGTAATTTGCGTCTGTTTTCCAACGCATCAGCAATAATCGGAATGTATTCACTGCCTTGCACCGGCATAACTTCCTCAAATTGAACCCATTCCACCAAATTAATATCCTTTCCTTTGCCTACATTTTTTTGGATGGCGACAGCATTTAACACCTTATCCATTGCTGAAGAAAACATTTGTAATAAGCCATAATCACTGTATAATTTCAGGCGTTGCGCGTACATGAGCAGCGTTTGGATTTCATCTTCTTTCAAGCCAAAAGCGCGAATCGTATAACTTCGGTCGGTATAATAATAAGATTTAGAGCGGGTATCATATTCAATCGGCGCGTAATATCCCAGCACAGAATCATCTTTCATCGCTTTTAAATCTTCCTGAATTGTTTTTACATCCACTTTAATAGAAAGCTCTGCCTCGATGATTTTTTTTAAATCTTTGGTTTTTACCCGATCCCGTTTTCGCAATTCCCGGTCAATAATCTGCAATCTGCCAAACTGGTATTTTGAACGCGCCATTTTCTTATATTTCTATGATGCCAAAGTTATAAGGTTACAGGCATATTTTGTAAAATTATGATACAAAAGTAAATAAGTTTGTGAGTTGACTTACTTTGTTTCATTAAACAATTTTGCAATTATTGGCATTTTATTCCAAAAATCGAATGTAATGCAACCAGACGATAACCTCTTACAAGAACTGGAAGAAGCCGTGGAAGAAATCCAGGCGGAAAACGAGCAGTTACCCGTTTCTCAGCAGACTTTGCCGACGCATCTGACGATTTTACCTTTGACGCAACGCCCGATTTTTCCGGGTATTGTGCTGCCGCTGACGTTTAGTGGAACGGATAAAGTGGATATTTTGCAAAAAGCATTACAGGAAAATAGCGGCTATGTGGGCTTGGTAATGGTGAAAGAATTGGCGGAAGAGGATTATTCCGAGTCGGATTTTTATGAAGTGGGCGTTACCTTTCAAGTGCTGCGCCTCATTCCTATGGGTCCGAATACCGTGCAAGTGCTGGGTCGCGGCTTAAGCCGATTCATCAAAAAACGGGTATTACTGGTGAAACCCACCTTGCGTTGGGAAGTGGAATATGTGCCCGAAACCAAAGCGAAGCCCGATCAGGAGTTGAAGGCTTATATGATGGCGATCAGCTCGGAAATGAAAGAGTTGTTGAAACTTAATCCTTTGTTTCAAGAGCAGATTAATATGGTGGTCGCGCAGCTGAATTATGAAGCACCGGGTCTGACGATGGACGTGGTGAGTAATCTGTTGAGCAGCGAGGGTGAGACCTTACAGGAATTATTGGAAATTTTTGATTTGCAGGCGCGTGCTCAGTTTTTATTAAAATTGATTAAAGAAGAGCTGCAAATTGCGCAGTTACAAAAGAAAATTTCGGATCAAATTGAGGAAAAAGTTAATAAGCAACAAAAAGAATACTTCCTGCGTGAACAATTAAAAGCCATCAAGAAAGAATTGGGTATTGAAAAAGAAGATGGCGAAACCGAAGTAGAAAAAATTGAGAAAAAGCTGGAAGGTAAGCAACTGCCGGAAGAAGCTCGTAGGGTATTCGATCAGGAACTGGAAAAGTTGCGGCTCACCAATGCGCAATCGCCGGAATTCAACGTTACCCGCAATTACCTGGAAAATATCGCCGAATTGCCCTGGGGGGTGTATTCAGAAGATAATAAAAGCATCAAGCATGCCCGTGAAATCCTCGATGCGGAGCATTACGGCTTGGAGGAAGTGAAAGATCGGATTTTGGAATTTTTGAGTGCAGTAGTCAAGCGCGGTAAGGTCGCCGGTTCGATTATTTGCCTCGTCGGCCCGCCGGGCGTAGGTAAAACTTCCATTGTCAAGTCCATTGCGCACGCACTGGGGCGACAGTTCTTCCGGTTTTCTGTGGGCGGTATGCGCGATGAAGCCGAAATTAAAGGGCACCGCCGCACTTACATTGGCGCAATGCCAGGGAAAATGATTCAGGCACTGAAGCGCGTGGGTACATCTAATCCCGTCATTCTGCTGGATGAGATTGATAAAATCGGTGCAAGTTATCAGGGTGATCCGGCATCGGCATTGCTGGAAGTGCTTGATCCTGAGCAGAATTCAACGTTTCTGGATCATTATTTAGATATTCCATACGACTTATCGAACGTACTCTTTGTGACCACTGCCAATCAACTCGAAACCATTCCGGGTCCGCTGCTCGATCGCATGGAGGTGATTCGCCTGGCTGGTTATGTGTTGGAAGAAAAGGTAGAAATTGCCAAAAGATATCTGGTTCCCAAGCAGTTACGCGAGCATGGATTTGCAGACGATGAAATTCAATTCAGCGATGACGCCCTAAAACTTATCATTGACCAATACGCACGCGAAGCAGGCGTTCGCAATCTGGAAAATCAAATTCGTAAAATTGTCCGTAAATCGGCGCTCAAGCAAGCCGAAGAAGACAATGCGGATTTGCAAATTGATGCCGAAGACATAGCAAAATTGCTGGGTAAACCGGTTTTCTATACTGAAAAATTGTACGACCAGCCCACACCGGGCGTCGTGTTGGGTTTAGCTTACACGGCAATGGGCGGCGCCACTTTATACATTGAAGCACAAGGCATTAATAGTAAAAATGCAGGCTTTCGCCAAACCGGACAGTTGGGTGATGTGATGCGCGAATCTTCGGAAATTGCGTATAGCTACGTCCGCTCGCAATTGGCGAATCAGACTGACTACGCGGATTATTTCGATACCCACCAGATCCACTTGCATGTGCCCGCCGGCGCTACGCCTAAGGACGGTCCTTCCGCTGGTATTACAATGGCACTGGCGCTTTATTCCTTGGCAACTGACAAAGCCATCAAACCCGGTATTGCCATGACGGGCGAACTTACGCTTACCGGTAAGGTACTGCCGATCGGGGGCGTAAAAGAAAAAACCATTGCGGCGCGGCGCGTAGGTATTCATGAGTTGATTTTCCCAGCAGATAACCAACGGGATTTTGAAGAACTGCCCGATTACATCCGCGAAGGCATCACCCCGCATTTTGCCAATGCATTTGAAGAGGTGCTGAAAGTGGCTTATCCGAATGGGATAGGGCACTGATTTATAGGATGATAAAGAAGTTTTTTATGATTTGCATCCGTATAAATCATAATCATCTTATAAAATCAGTGTACTATTGCCTTTATGAAGAAAGTCATTCTCAAACCAAAAAAGGACGCCGCCGTGCGCCGCTTCCATCCCTGGGTATTTTCAGGCGCTATTGGCAAAATGGACAATAACATTGCTGATGGTGAAACGGTGGAGGTGTATAGCGCTGGCAATGAATATCTTGCAACAGGACATTACCAATCGGGGGCGAGTATTTCGGTGCGGCTTTTTGCATTTAACAAAACGGATGCTGATCAAGCTTTCTGGACGCAACAAATTCGCAACGCTTACCAATTTCGCGAAACGCTGGGACTAACCAAGCACCCCTATACCAATTGCTATCGCCTCATCCACGCCGAAGGTGACGGGATGCCCGGCTTGATCATTGATATTTATCACAAAACGGCGGTGCTGCAATGCCATTCCATTGGTATGCACTTGCAAAAGGACCAACTTACCCAGGCGCTGGTCGAAGTGTATGGGGGCGATTTGCAGGTTATCTATGACAAAAGCGCCGATACCCTACCCGCTCCCTACGCTGCCAATATGCAAAACAGCTATTTGTACTCATCCAATCAACCGCTCAACGTTTCAACTCTTCAATCTGATCATTTCGCACTTGAAAATGGGCATCGTTTCAAAATAGATTGGGAGACAGGTCAGAAAACCGGCTTCTTCCTCGATCAGCGCGAAAACCGGGCGTTGCTGGCGCATTACGCGCGCGGCAAAACCGTGCTCAATACTTTTTGCTACACCGGCGGATTCTCTGTATATGCCCTGAAAGCTGATGCGACTTTCGTCGAATCGGTGGACGTTTCTGCGAAGGCGATGGAACTCACTGATCAAAATGTCTTGCTCAACGCACCCGACCCCACGCTGCATCGCTCACATACACAGGATGTGTTGAAATTTTTGCAACAAACGGAAAATGAATACGAAGTGATGATCGTGGATCCACCGGCTTTCGCCAAAAGTCTCGCCAAGCGCCACAACGCCGTGCAAGGTTACAAACGCCTCAATGCCCTGGCAATGCAAAAAGTGAAAAAAGGCGGCATTCTTTTTACCTTTTCCTGTTCGCAAGTGGTTGATCCTCAATTGTTTTATGATACCATCGTCGCAGCAGCACTCGAAGCCGGTCGTACCGCCCGCGTCATGCACCACCTGAGCCAACCCGCCGATCACCCGGTGAGCCTGTACCACCCGGAGGGCGCTTATTTAAAGGGCTTAGTGCTTTATGTGGAATAGCGGGAGCGTATTTGCTACCCACTGTCAAGGCTTTGATACTACAATTGGATTATAAAAGAGTCAAATTGGATGCTCTGATACCCGAATTGGATTATAAAAGAGTCGAATTGGATGCTCTGATAATCGAATTAGATTATAAAAGAATTGAATTGGGTTCTCCGATAATCGAATTGGAGCATAAAAGAGTCGAATTGGGTTCTCTGATAATCGAATTGGATTATAAAAGAATCGAATTAGGTTCTCTGATACTCGAATTGGATTATAAAAGAATCGAATTGGGTTCTCCGATACTCGAATTGGATTATAAAAGAGTCGAATTGGATGCTCTGATACTCCAGTTGGATTATAAAAGAATCGAATCCGCTTAATTCATATAATGGTAGGAGCGTTAAAAATTGAGCTGTACAACCTCGGAAAGGTCACAAAGCTCAAATTTTAAATACCAAGGGGACTTTCTCCCGTATGTTCATTTCATTAGATGCGGTACCAGGAAAAATCAATTAAAAATTCGGACAATTAACCCGTACGCGCGTTTTGGCGGGGTGGGTGTAAATGAGCGACATCTCAAAAGCGCCCCGACCATTGGTGGCTTCGCGCAAGCTGGAAGCAGTGATGTCGTAACTAAAGCCGAGGTTCCAGCTTTCGAGTTCGAGAATGGCAGCCGCCGTGAGCGCATCCATCGCAAAGCCGCTCTCCAGTTTGTTCGATACGTGTGCCCAGCCACCTACCCGTAGCGCCAGTTCGTTGCGCTCGCCATTGGTATAGCGGAAGTTAGCACCCACGGTAGCACTCATGGATTTGTTTTGCCCCATCACGGCTACGGCAGGCAGGATACTCAGTTTTTTGGTAAACGGCAACTCTCCACCACCGTGTATCACCCAACGCCGGGGTAGTTCATTGATTTGATTCATGAAGGAAATATTGGGCGCATTCAGATGATAAAAAGCACCACCAAAATAAATGCTTTGATTATCGTCGAATAAAACATACCACAGCACGCCCGCATTGAAATCCAGGTACATTTGGGAATTTTCACCGGTGAGATTTTCGCCGGTAGGATTGTCAAAATTGACGCCGCCCTGGTCAATATCATATTGATTGCTAAACCAGAGTTTGTTCCAATTGAGTCCCTGCTGTCCTAGTCCAATCTGCGCCCCGGCGATGAGGTACTGATCGTTGACCGAATAGCGCCCACCGCCCATTTGTTTCATAAAAGAAGCGCTCAAGGCAGCATTGGTGCGGTTGAAATTAGAAACACCGGCAGCATCGCGCATCACATTGACACCTAAACCGACAAAATTGCCGCGGGAAACTTGCTGGCGGGTATCAAAGCCTGCCGAAATGGTGCGAAAAGGTTGATTGCCCAGCACGCTGGTGTAGAGTTCACGATAATTGGCAATAAAGCGGAATTGCCCTTCGTAAACGCCGGTCATGGCTGGGTTGAGATTTAAAGGCGAGGCGTAAAATTGCGTAAAGCGCGGGTCTTGTGCCTGCGTGATTTGGGAAATAAATAAAACAAAGCATATAATGATAGAAGTATATTTCATGATATGGTTATTTAATAGGTTGTAAAGCATTTGGGAATAAAAAGAAAGGGGAATAGGTAAGTGTAAAATGACGCATTCCTATTCCCTCCTCTTCCTGTTGTCAGCGAATAAGCGTGGTTTGTCCTTTGAAATTTTGCGTCATGCCGTCGGAGAATTTTACTTCCAGGTACCAGATGTACACGCCGGCGCTCATGGGCGTCCCCCGGAAGTTACCATCCCAACCGCGCGTTTGGTCATTCACTTTGAAATTGGCATCTTCAAAAAGTAGCTCGCCCCAACGGTCGTACACGCGGAAGCTGTTCACCTGCGTTTCCGGCAAACCATGTACCATGAGCAGGTCATTCATGCCGTCGCTATTGGGTGTAAAGCCGGTTGCAACTGCTACTTCGCGTATTTTTTGTACCACTACGGTTGTCTTGTCAGTGGCTTCACAGCCTTTCTCATCAATGGCATATACTTCGTAAGTAATCATATCGGTAGGTTTGGCAACGACCATTTCACACTCCGAGCAACTCAAGGTATTGCCGTAGGTAGCCGACCATACGTAGGACACGGTGCCCACGCCATTGATCGAACTGGCTTGTAATGTCAGGCTATCGCCCAGGCGAATGGTATAATTCAGATCACCCGCATCGACACTAAAGCGCGGCGGGTCATTGATGGTGACTTTTTCCAAATAGCTACAACCGTTGCGATCTTTGACATACACTTTGTAATCATTGGCTTTTAAAGCAATCAAGGTACTGGTTGTACTAAAATTTTTATTATCCAGACTAAATTGATAAGGTGCAGTGCCCCCTACGGGTAAAATTTTGATGCTACCATCGCGACCAGCGAAACAGGCAGGGTCTTTTACTTCAAACTGTGCCGTCAAAGCATCCGGTTGGGCGACCGTAGCAGCGGCAGTATGAATACAATTGTTTTTATCCGTAATCGTAATTTGGTACGTACCGGCTGCGAGGCTGTCATTCTTCGCAGTACTACGACCGTTTGACCAAGCAAAGGAATAGCCTGGCACGCCACCACTTGGCTTCACCAGCAGCGCACCTTTAATATCCCCAAAGCACAAATTATTTACTGTTTCAAAAGTACTCGTAATGCGCGTTGGCTGCCCAATAGCAGCTATACCCGTACTGCTACAGCCACTGGCATCGGTAATGGTAACGGAATAACTGCCAGCCGTGAGTCCTATTGCCGTGGCAGTGGTTTGCCCTTTGGCAGCCTGATCCCAGCGATATGTAAACGTATTGCCTTGTCCTCGTGCATTGGCGACAGTAGCCGAACCATCCTGACTGCCAAAGCAAAGTGCATCCGTGGTTTGGATATCAAAAGCAACAGGTTCCGGTTGCTCCAGCGCTCTTGAGGTAACACCGATACAGCCTTGTGCATCCGTTACGGTAACACTGTATGTGACACCGCCCGCGAGATTACTGATGGCATTGCCGGTTTGTCCCGTACTCCAGCGGAAGGTATAATCCGTTTCAACTTTTCCGACGCCGCCGGTCACGATATTCACACCCAGAGCACCATCTTTGAAATTATTACAAGAAGGCGATTTTTGAATGATGCTAGCAGTGATAGGTTGTAAGTCTTTCATTTGCAGGGAATTACTTGCTTTACAACCGTTGACATCGGTGACAGTGACCGTATAAACGATCGAATCCAATCCATTTACATTGCCACCGGTTTTGCCATCGCTCCAGACGTAATTATATGCAGTACCCGTGCCACCATTTGCCAATGCAGTTGCCTGATTGCCTCTTGTACCATTGCAACCCCGGAAGGTTTGAGTAATCGCGACCGTAAGTGCCGTATCTGGTTCGTCCACCGCAATGGCTTGCTGCACCATACACCCATTAGCATCTGTCACGCTGAGCGTGTAAGAACCCGTTTTTAAATTCGTAGCGCGATTGCCGGTTTGTCCATTGCTCCACACATAAATATAATTACCGACACCCCCGGTTACATTTGCAATAATACTGCCACTCGCTTCGCCTACGCAAAGTGCATCCACGATTTGAGGATTAATCAGGATTGAATCAGGTTGTGACACGGTCACATCCGCCACGCCCAGACATTCGTTCGCATCTGTGACCGAAACCCGATAGGTACCCGCTTTAAGAAATACGGCATTCGCGGAAATCTGTTGAAGCGGATCATTCCAGGCATATTTGTAAGTACCCGTTCCACCGGAGGCGACTACCGAAGCGGTACCGGTATTACCTCCAAAACAATCCACGGGGGTAGAGGAAACAGCAGCAATATCTAATTCACAAATAATAAATACACAACTGGAGCTACCGCTTTCTACCGTACAATTCACTGGCGCATTGCCTACATAAGCCCGCACTTCAAGGCTTACCGTATCATTATTTTTTAAACTATCGACGAGGTACTTCACATCATTGATCGGACCGCGCCAGGCAGAAGTCACTCCATTAATCGTAGCTCGAACCTCATAAGCCGTAAAGCCCGGAAGTGGTGCCCAATTAAACAATAATCCAGAGCTATCTGGTGCTAAGCCACAGGTTACCTGCGGCGCAGCGGCATTGCGCAGCACGCTGATGGTCACAGTATCGGTAGAAGTACAGTTATAATTGTCTTTTGCGGTTACAATGTAATTGGTAGGAGCCGTAGGACGGGCGGTTGGATTTGGACAATTCGTACACGACAAACCTGCAGCAGGCGTCCAGGTATATTGCACGGCGTTGGTAGAGCGGAATTTGATAGTCCAGGATTTTAAAACACTGAGTTCCTCTGGTCCTGCGGCATCCACAACCCGTAAATTCCAATTACCGGTGATTGGTACCCCGTTGAGATTCGTCCAGTTGCCTTCCGGACGGAAGGTACCCGTAAAAGGAGGCGCAGCTCCAGTAATAGGCGTATTAGATGTTGGAGAGAAACAAGTATTACGATAAGCGCCAGCTCCTCCCCCGCCATTGTTCGTAGTTAAATCGACAATCTTACCATTAGGTGAAACCAAATAAACCTGAATATCGTCGAGCCAATCCGTTTCCAAATCAAAACAAACGGATTCTATCTGTTGGGTAACGTTGGTAATCGTCAGCGGGAAAATCCCCGATACACTGATGGGGGCATTATAAGGATTGGTAGAATTGTGGGTATCAGCGCCAAATTTGTAATTTGGCGTAGCTTCAAAAAGCACGGAAGTTTGCGTTTGCAAATTGGGCACGCCTACATTCAAAGGAATATTTTGCACATCACAAACCGCAGTATCTCTGGCAGGCGTCAAAATCTGCTCACAATCGCGGCAACGGGGGTGCGTAGTCGGCAAAACCGTGACGTTGACCGTCGTATCGTAAACACAGCCAAAATCATCCGTAATACGGAAAACATAACTGGCGGTACCGGCATTGCGCGGCGCACCTTGAATAGCAATGGTTGAAAAATCAAAAATGGAGGGATTGTTCTGCCAACTATAATCGACAATTTCATTTTTAAACTTCTCTAAATCAGGGAATAAGGAAGGATCAAAGTCAATTCCCCAGGAAAAAATAAAGCCGTTGTCAATTGCCCAAAGGTCTTGCACCCGAATCTTCCACTCTCCATTGAGGGGACAGCCCACTAAGCCCTCAAACGATTCAAAAGGCTTGTAATCACCAGCTGGCAGCGTGCGCGGGGTAAACTGATTGGCATACTCCAGCCAGGTACCTCGCGTTGCATCCATGGTCCAGCAATAATCAAATCCTTGCCCGGGAGAAGGGGTCGTACCATCAAAATCAACAGGCTCACCCAAATAGACTTCTGCACCAGAGCGCCCACCAAAATTGTGTAGGGTAATAGATTGCCCGTTTGGACAAGTCAATTCAATTTCTAAATCCCGTAGCCAGGTGTGCTCCATATTCACACACACTGCATCAAGGGTACTCACATCGGTGAGGGTTTGCCCTGGTGAAAATCCGGTAAATTTTAATACAGTTTCATAAGCTGTACCCGTACCATCGGGCAATGCCAATGAGTCGGAACGTGTACCCCCTGCTTGAAATGAGCCTTCGTTGCTAATTGCAGAAATTGAATAAGAAGAATCAATTCTATTGACAGTAGCGTTTAACGCCACGGTATCACCTGTACAAATTTCGGAGGGGATACTGTCCCCAATGGCAAAAGTGGGTTTTGTGGAAACCCGTACGCGCTGGCTGATGAAATTGGTATTTTTACAACCGCGCCGATCCTGAATGGTCAATTGTACTACATAGCCGCCTGACTTGGTAAAGGTTTTGGTGACACTGGGTCCCACTGCATCCGTACCATCCCCAAAATCCCAGGTAAAAGAGGCATCCGCATCGGAGTGTTGATACAACACGCCATTTTGCGGATAACGCCCTCTGCCGGTAAACGAAATGCGTTCACCAATGCAAATGTCTATCCAGCCGGTATCAGCCGGGGCTACTACCGGATCGGTGGAAACCAGTTCCGCCTGAATCGTTTGACAAGGTTGAATACAATTAATATCAGCGCTCCAGCCATTGCCCTCTACGGTAGCATTAGACGAAAAAACGACGGTGAGGCAGCCGGAAGCATTGGCAGCAGTAGCCTGGACAATAAGCGGACCACTCCGTTGAAAATCGCTGAGGCAGACCAATTGCGGCGCACCAGTCGTATTCCCATCGAAAAAACAGAGGTCATCACCCTCCGCCAATTCCACCCGGGAAAACACCAGTTGCACATGGGTGCCTGATGTATTATCCGAACAAATTAACACGGTGTCTTTCTCATTAGCGCTATAACCGGCAGTATTGCCGCCGCTATCAAGAAAAAAACCATCACAATCCCGAATAGTACCCTCGGTGATCAAATGATTCTGCGCCCGCATGGTAAGCACACCGAACAACCCTGCCACTAACAGTAGCGCTTTGGTACGTAGAGTAATCGCCATCTGAACTTTTTTTCTAGGTTTGTTAAAAGAGTTTTGTTTCTGACTCGCAAGGATGATAACTCTATCATCACCTAAGCCGAAATCACGCCAGCAGGTTGTTTTAATTTTCAAGTAAGAATTGAGATTTAATTAGGGTAGTTGCTTATTTTACTGTTCAACCGGGACTAAAATTTGTAATCGAATCACTTATAAAAAGTGACCACGTGTAAAACGGTGCAGGTCGTCCGTGAGGGTGTTGAATTATGATTCTGTAGTCGTTGTAGCAAATGTAAAAAAAATCCATACAAAGTGAATGCTAATTTTAGTCAGAAAGTTAAAAATTTAACTATCGCAGCCGCTTGAGCCCATAAAGCTATTTTTTTCAGCCTTTATTTGGCTTTATTTTCTGCTGTCCGCGTCATTTTACACTAGAATATTTATTTTACTTTCTCTACTAACCTCAAATGTTCCATACCGGACAGTTTATTTGTGCATTTAATTTTTAAATTTGCAAACTACAAAAGCAGAGGCTTACCATGACGATACTCGACGGCAAGTTACTTGCCAAAAATATTAAAACTGAACTCGCAGAAGAAGTCAGCCGCATTCATGCGCTTGGCAACAAAACCCCTCATTTGGCGGCGGTACTCGTGGGCGAAGACCCGGCGAGCCAGGTATATGTACGAAATAAAGTAAAATCCTGCGAAGAAGTCGGATTTCTTTCTACGCTTATTAAAAAACCTGCTACTATAACGGAAGCGGAGCTACTGGAAATTGTGGAGGAATTAAATAAAAATGAAGAGGTTGACGGATTTATCGTGCAATTGCCGCTGCCTCGTCATATTAATGAAGAAAAGGTTACGTTAGCCATTGATCCACGCAAAGATGTGGATGGTTTTCATCCGGTGAATTTTGGGCGCATGGCACAAGGACTGCCTGCGTATCTCCCGGCTACACCTTTTGGTATTGTCGAAATGCTCCGTCGTTATGATATTCCTACCGATGGCAAAGAAGTAGTCGTGGTGGGTCGAAGCAACATCGTTGGCACGCCGATCAGTATTTTGCTTTCACGCAAAGCCAATCCCGGCAATGCGACGGTAACGATTTGCCACAGCCGCACCAAAAATCTTGCCGCTCATACAACCAGGGCTGATATTCTCATCGTAGCTATTGGTATTGCCGATATGATCACCGGTGACATGGTGAAAGCAGGGGCTGTTGTGATTGACGTAGGCATGAATCGCGTGGAAGACCCCACGCATCCCAAAGGTTTTGTATTAAAAGGCGATGTAGATTTCGCAAGTGTTGCCCCCAAGGCAAGTTTCATTACCCCCGTACCGGGTGGTGTTGGTCAGATGACCGTCGTCTCTTTGCTGGTTAACACTTTGAAAGCCAATAAAAAAGAAATTTATCCCTGATGCCCATTCATCCAAACGTTACAATCTTACCTTATTAAACTCGAATTATTAACAATCAAACATTTTAAAATTAATAATTATTATCAATTATGACTTGTAGGGAAGGAAACCAACAAATGATTCAACAGATGACTCACTTGTTGAATCAACTAAATAATGAAATGTACGCACAGCCGCTGGATATCTTCAAAGGCTCCTCGATTGGGCAGCATTTTCGGCATATTCTCGATTTTTATCTTTGTCTCATCAAGGGTATTCAGGAAGGAATGGTTGATTATGCACGCCGCGACCGTAATCCCTTGGTCGAATCGGATGTCAATTTTACTAAAAGTGTTTTTGAAGAAGTAGCTCAAACCATTGAAGCATTTTCGGAAGAGCAACCCTTACAGGTGCTGGGTGATTTTTCGGATAAAGAAGTCACTCGTCCGTATTTGCTGTCATCCATCGGGCGGGAATTGATGTATGCTTATGACCACGCCGTGCATCATCTGGCGATGATTAAAATTGGCATTGCAGTAGCCGCACCCGATCTGGTGATCGACCAAAACATCGGCGTAGCACCTTCCACCATTAAGCACCGCTCCGCCGTCCAAACTGTTGGTTCTTAATCATTAAATTTTATAATAAACAACTAAATATTAATGATAAAATATTTTATATTAATCTAAAAACCATTTGTTTGTTTTAAAATATTTTTTATTAATAATCTATTTAACATTCAGCATCCAACATTAAAAATCAATAATGAATTACTGGCAATATCATATTATCACCGAGCCGCGTTATATAGAAATCCTTCAGGCATTTTTGGCAGAATTGCCCTTCGACACTTTTGAAGATACCGAAAATGGTTTTAATGCCTATTTGCCAGTGCAAGCCGCCACCGACAATTTAGAAGCACAACTAATTGATATTCAATCTCAATTCCCGTTCAAATACGAAAAAACGGAAATCGCGCACCGCAACTGGAATGCCGAATGGGAAGCGAATTTTCAGCCGGTGAAAGTGGGCAATTTTTGTGGCATACGCGCTGATTTTCACCCCCAGATGCTCGATGTAAAATACGAAATTATAATAAATCCTAAAATGGCGTTTGGCACCGGACACCATGAAACCACGTACATGATGATTAATGCCATGCGCGAATTGGCGTTTAAAGGCACGAAAATACTGGATTATGGCACCGGCACTGGGATTTTGGCAATTTTAGCGTCTAAGCTGGGCGCGGCTATGATTGATGCCGTAGATATTGAACGCGAAGCTTATGATAATACCCTGGAAAACGCACAAATTAATAATATAGATAATATTCAGGTCTATCATGGCACGCTGGATAATATTTTGGACAGTGGTTATGATATTATTTTAGCAAATATTAATCGCAATATTATATTGGACTCGCTCCCCGTACTGGCAGAAAAAATTAAACGCAACGGCGTATTATTAATTTCCGGTATATTAAAAGAGGATGCGCCAATCATGGAAACTTTCGCCGATGATTTTCGCTTTACCGTGGACGAACGCTACTACCGTGGTAATTGGGCCTGTCTGAAATTATTAAAGTGAAAAATAATGTAATAATTCATAAAAACACATAATATAACACTCAATTTTAATATAATATCGCCAACTACGCCCCTCCCCTATTCCAATATTGTACTTCAAGCAACAATTTGCAGAAAAAATTGACTTTCACAATAATGCAAACCCCACCTTTACCGTTGGTATTCTAATCTCCCATTGATACCAGGAAAATTACCTGCCTGAGCAAGGCATTACAACATGGTGTAAATTTTTACTCGTGAACATAAAATTATTTTGGGAATGAGAAAGCTATACCTTTGGCTACTATTGATGATGGGCGGCGTGTGCTTTACACAAGCTCAAAAACTGGAACAATTCTCGGAAAACCGCGATGAATTCACGGCGCAACTGGGCTCGTACATGACCGCCAGCAAGCAAAAAAATCAGGAGGTGTTGTACAGTGAGTTTGAAAAAACCTTCAAAAGCGGCATTTTCTCGGACACCGAGTTCCAACAAATTCTGAAGACCGGCAACGCCATGCTGAAATACCGCATGACTGCCAACCCTTTCTTCAATGAATACCTGGAAGCATTGCTGATGGTGAAAAAAACGGGCAATCCGGAGCAAAATTTCAATGACTGGCACGTCATTCTGGATCAAATGCTCAATGATATTGAGAATCAAAAAGTCAATCCGTTCCTTGAATTTCTGCGTTTTTCCAAAGGTTTTTTTGAAAAAGCCGTACTGCGCTCTTCCGACCTGGGTACCAATTGGTATGCCATTTCGGATAAATTTGAATGGCGTTATGCCAACAAGAGTCCTTCGATCTATTTTGCCAAACTCGACCTGATGGCAGGACATAAGCAGGATTCTATTTATGTATATAGTACTGCTGGTGAATACTTTCCGGTGGATCAGCTCTGGAAAGGGAAAGGCGGCAAAGTCACCTGGGAGCGCCTGGGATTGAAAGACGTCTATGCCGAGGTTGATGCTTATGAAATTGATACCCGCAAAAGCTTGTATGAGGCGCAGAATGTAAAACTTTATTATCCACAATTCTTTGGTAATAAGCCAGTTGTGGGCACTTTAAATGATAAACTTATTTTTAGTAACGATGCTACCTTGGGCTCTTATCCGCGATTTATGTCGCAGGAGAAAAAGCTGAATCTGGAGAATATTGGTAACAATGTCAAATTTGTCGGTGGTTTTCGCTTGCAAGGCGCAACCGTGTATGGCATTGGCACCAAGGATGATAAAGCGAAGATTAGCGTAGAAGACGGCAAAAAACAAGCGGTTTTTCGCGGCGCTTCTGAGTCTTTTGTCATTCGCCGGGGCGAAATGATCGTAGGCGAGCGGGTGGAAGCAGTTATTTACTTTGGTAAAGATTCTATTTACCATCCTTCCGTGAATATTCGTTTTAATGTGGACAAAGGTGAATTGCAACTGTCGCGTGGCGAGCGCGGCAGCGACCGCAATCCTTTTTACAGTTCTATGCACCGATTGAATCTCGACGCTGAAGACATTCAGATTAATTTAAAAAGCGACTCCGTAATGATCGGCAAGCCTTCTATTGCCAATTCATTTAAGCGGGATGTTAGTTTTGAGTCGCTCGATTATTTTAATAAATCCGAATATCAGCGGATTCAGAATGTTAGTAGCTCTAACCCTTTAGCGATTATGAAAGTGACCGCTGAAAAAGAGCAGACCCGTTTTATTCCGGCGGATGTACTGGCAAAGCGCATTAATGCCAAATTTACGGTTGATAATATTCAAACTTTATTATATGACTTGGTTGCCAAAGGCTTTATTAATTATGATAGCGACGACCAGATTGTAGAGGTCAAGGACAAGGTATTTTTATACGCCAATGCCGATCAGAAAAAAGTGGATTATGATTTATTAAAAATAAAATCTGCCACCGACAGTACCAATGCCATCCTGAATTTGAATAATCGGGAAATGAAAATTACCGGTGTTTCTTCACTGGAATTCAGCAGCCGCCAAAAAGTAGGGATTAAAACCGATAGCAGCCGCCTGATTATGAAATCCAATCGGGACATGGATTTTGCAGGGCGTCTATTTGCCGGTTATACCATTCTGGAAGGTAAAGATTATCATTTTGATTATAATAAATTTCAAATTGGCTTGGATTCGGTGCGTTATTTTGATTTGTACGTGCCCACCGATACCCTTGACAAAAATGGACAACCCGTTGCCTACGCGGTTTCTTCACGCATTGAGCACCTGAGCGGTATATTATTAATTGATGCACCGCATAATAAATCCGGGCAGGAAGACATTCCCATGTTCCCTTCTTTACAAACCAAAAAGCCTTCTTTCGTTTATTATGATGTAGATCGCGATACTTCTTCCAAAGGCACGTATGGGCGCGATTCCTTTTATTTTAAAGTGGACCCC
>JBKBWT010000039.1:2980-23031 GCA_046314415.1 Saprospiraceae bacterium | reverse complement strand
CCCGCGCCCGTGTCGCCCGTGATGGCAAACAGCCCCGAATTGCTCAGCGGCGCCGCTGTGAAGTCAATCGTAGTGCGCACCCGCAGCGAGTTGAGGTTATGTACGGTTACTTTCAGGATTTTCATGCTACAATTGTGTTCAGGTGTTCGTGTTTTCAGGTGTTCGGTTGCTCATTGTTGATGCTGTTGATCCTTTTGAAATTATTGTAATGAAATATTTAAGTTGAAAATCATGTAATAATAAACATCAAATTAAAAATATCAAATAAATGAATCTTCATTCATCCATTCTTGTAATTCGGTAAAAGTAGCCAGCAGTTCCTCCATTTCTTCCGGTGGACTGCCGTAGCTCTCGCATTTTTTGCGGAATACTTCAGTAATTTCTAAACTACTTAAATCCACTTCTTCGATTTGATTGTCCAATGAATAATGGTCACGTAACAGTTTGATTTTCAGTAGTTCTAAATTCATTTCCTTGGTAAATTCCTTTAATTGTACATCGAGTTGCGGAATCACTCGCTCGGTTTGAATAATCAATTCTACCCAAGGTGTCAACTCGCGTCCGCCCTTGCTGTCAAAGCGTTGTAGGCTTTCTTCAGCCTCTTCCAGCGTGCCTTCAATCGTTTTTAACCGCCGGAAAGTTGGAACAGGAATTGTTTCAATATTTTGCAATTGACCTTGCTGAAATTCAACGATGTAAACCGATTTATCATCTTTTGTTTCACTAAAATTCAAGGGAATCAAGGAGCCGGCGTAGCGAATATGATGCACATTATTCACCGCCTGTGCCCGATGGATATGCCCCAGCGCCACGTAATTAAAAATATCAGGAAACTGCGAAGTTTCAATATTTGCCGTATCGCCGATATATATATTGTCCTGTCTTTCAGAGGCAAAAGCGCCTTTGACATATAAATGCCCCGTACCGATGATCGGAATATTTTGATCCTGATAGCGCTCTAATAGCTCACCCAATTGCTGATAATGCCGCAAAATCCCGTCGCGCATGCGTGCAATGCGCTCGTAACCCGTCTCGCCCGCTACGCTGTAGCGCAGATCGCCGTCGCGCAGGAAAGGTACTGCTGCTACCACTGCTTCAAGTTTGCCGCTTTTATCTTTCCATTCAATGATTTGGTCTTCGAGGTTACCGGTTGCTGCACCGATGACATGCATATTTAGTGCCCTGAGTAATTCTTTGGGGGCATCGAGCATGTTGGGAGAGTCATGATTGCCCCCGATAATAAGCACATGATTGCAGCAATTGCTTTTTAGCAGCGCGGTTAAAAAATTATAATATAACCGTCGCGCGTAATTGGGCGGATTGGTAATATCGAATACATCTCCAGCGACAATGAGTCCATCAATTTGTTGATTCTGAATCACTTGCACAAGCCAGTCGAGTGCCAGCTGGTGTTCGGCTTCGCGGTCATTGTATAAAAATTTCTGCCCTAAATGCCAGTCTGAAGTATGTAATATTTTCATTTGCCAATTTGCTGATCCCGAAATTGACCGGGACAAGTTGTGCTAATTTGCCAATAATTCTAACAAAATCGTTTGATTTTAATAAAATATTTTGTTTTGGAAAGATAAAAAGAAAGTACGATTTACGAAATACGATTTTTACTTTACGATGCTTTGCGACATTTTAAAGGAGGAGTAATGCATGACCAGCTTTGCTAAGTCGTATTTTCTCGGCTTTAAAAATGCTAAAAAAATTATGCAGGAAATATCATGTTCATCAAAGAAATATAAAAAAATCAAGGGTTAAATAATCACGCACAAAACTCCAGTGCCCGATATTCTGACCACATATATGGTTTATTTCTTATTTCAAAGCCCACGTGACCGCCTTGTTTGGGCATTTCTAAATGAACAAACGGATGTTTTTCGCAAATATCGGTGGGAAAGCATTCGGGTGCCAGGATGGGGTCATTCTGAGCATTGACCAGGAGGGTAGGCACGGTGATGCCACTCATATAATATTTAGCAGAAGATTGCTGATAGAAGCCTTCGGCATCCGGGCAACCGCAAAGCGGTGCAGAAAAATATTCATCAAAATCGCGCCAGACCTTGATGTTTTCGAGTTTTGTTAAATCAATTTTATCCGGAAAAACGACGGCTTTCTGTTCAAGTTTCACTTTTAATTTTTTGAGGAAGCGCTTGTAATACAGGCGATTAGAAGGCTTATTAAGCGTTTCGGATGCGGCTTTTACATCGCAAGGTGTAGAAAAGGCAACGCCGTATTTAATAGCGTCCGGTACATTTTTGCCATGCACCCCCAAATATTTCAGCGTAATGCTGCCGCCCATGCTAAAGCCCACGAGCGCCACTTTTTCATAATGCTTGGTTTTTAATGCATGGTGAATGACTTCACCGAAATCACCAATTTCACCGTGGCTGTATAAACGAAAAGCACGATTCATTTCACCACTACAAGAACGACAATTCCAGGCTAATATATCCCATCCATTTTCACTAAACAGTTTAGCCATACCTTTAATATAATGCCGCTCGGAATTGCCCTCTAATCCATGTGATAAAATAACCAGTTTTTTACTGCCAGTTTCCAACCAATCTAAATCCACAAAATCACCATCGGATAGTACCAGGCGTTCGCGTTCATACTGAAAGCCTTCAATTTTGCGGAAAGTACCGGGAAAAATCGTTTGCATATGCCCATTGAATTGATACAATGGCGGGTTGCGGTACGACGAAGTGTGTAGTACTGGCATGAAAGAAAATTTATACCTTGGAAAATAATTAGCGATTTTTCAACTTCGCTTTGACATTTGGCTTAGAACGGATAATTTTTACCAATTGTTCTAAATCGCGCGGAGAAGTAAAAGAATTTTTTGGTACAAAATTGAAAAAATAGGGGGTTTGGTAAAAGACCAGCCAATCGCGGGTTTCCAACACTTTCTGAATGCGGTCCCAAGTGAGCCGACTGGTTTGACGCTTGCCAAAACCGGTAAATTCAATGGCTTCAGTATTGAATATGGCTTTAATTTCCTGGCGGAAACTGGCGTTACTCAGGTAAAAATTGCGGGAGCGAAAATAAAGTAATAAAGGCATTAAAAACGCAAAAACAATCAGTAGAAACGAGGATAGCAGATTACCAGGCTGATAAGCACCAGGGACGATGTACATGGCAATAATGAATGGAATCTGTAAGGCGCCCAGTATGGTGATAACCAGATAAGTCCAGCGGCGGTAGGCAAGCTGAAACATGAGCCGCAGGTAGTCCCGAAAACTTATTTGATAGCGTACTTCAATCATATTGAATAGAGGGTGTTAGGTTTTTGGTGAAAATTTGATGCTGAAACCAGTGTTGTGATATAAAATGTAATATGTGATTATTTTAATATATTACATTAATTGTAAAAATTTAAAAAAAAATTGATATAGAAACAAATTCACTTTAAGTAATTGATAATAAAGACTTTATATGATTACCCTTGTGGTTTGGCTTTAGGTTTATTCACGACCGGTGTAACGCTTTCTACTTTATGATATTCAAATGCTGCACGTGCCGGAGAAAGACTGGCATTGCGTTCGTCTTCGGCAATGATATAATATTGCATATTTTTACCTTGTTTAAAAGCGGCGGTCCAATTGCTCGTATCGGCAGATTCCATCGCTACGGCAGTAAATATACCATGACCATAACGATAGTGCAGCCATACTTTCTGAGCACCTTCCACCTTAGCGGTGATTTTTACGGTTTTATCCGCTTGGGGCTTGTGGGTCACTGCGGTGATTTTAGGCGGCGCCTTTTGAAACAATGGCTGATTCACTAAATATTCGGTGCGCTTACTCATTAATTCGATAATCCCAACAATTTGCGACTCATCGGCTGTAACGGTTTGCTGCAAATTTTGTTGAAATGCTTCGTAGCTGTATAATTTCTGAGTGTCCTGTTCTACATATTTAAGAATAAAATTTTGCAACTCCTGTGCCCGTTTTTGATACAAACCATTTACAAAATAATCGTTCAGAATTGTGCGCATATGGGCAATATAGACTTTGCGATTTAAATCATTTTCTAAAAGCTTGACAATCAGCGGTCTTTTATGATTTAAATCTTTATAATGTACAAAAGCGCTCATTTCCTGTAGCTCAGCCAGCGTAAGCTCTTTAGGGCTATTGAGTCGCCGAAAACCCCCAAACGCCATATTCATATCCCAAACCATGGGATGATACACGCCTAAGGTGTCGCGGTAAAGGTAAAAATTATGACAAAGCAATCCGGTATAACTGTCAAGATTCACCAGCACATTATTAAACGCCAACATCCACAAGGTTTGGTCAATATCTAGTAACTCGCCGATTTTCTGAGGCTCCTGATTGAGGGTTTTAGTAAAATTAATAAAATTTTTCCAGCCGTTTTTATCTTTCATTTCATAAAAACGCATGTAACAGGTGGAATCCTCGCCAATGTACATCAAAGATGATTTATCCGAATCGAGGCAACCGGGTGCTTGTTCCACGGTCCAATCGGGGTCACATTTTACCAAAACGCCTTTGTTCTCTTTGAAATGTTCGGTTAAAAACTGATCATCAATAGATTGTACATTGTGATAAATACCTAAGTATTGATCATTCACATATACTTTTGCAAAATTAGCTTTGGGGGCGGGCATGTATTTGCGGGCAATTTCGTACGCCAGAATTTCGCGGATCATACTCGGATCACGGAAAGCATTGGATAATTTCAAAGTGCCGTAGCCGCCCGGTAGCAGTTGCTTTTTATTGACTTCATTTACCTTGATGTTGAAAGGCAGCTTCAGATGTCCGTCTTCGCTCACACTCTTAAAAGAACTATTGCCTTTATAGCGTACGCCGACTTTTTCATACTTTTTGCCATTGACAATGGCATCACCCATTAGGCGGTCTTCCTCGCCGGCACGTTTGAGCGAATCCAACAACCCATGCCAGTTTTTATCCTGAAAATAAAGTTTGATCTCTGTGACAGTATTCAGATTATATAAATCTTGAGCGCACAGCGGCTGAAGCAGGCAAAGTGAGATAAGGAATAGAGCGAAGCAGCGCATCATTGCTGGTTTTTGTGAAAATAAAGAGGGGGTAGAAGGACGCTGACCAAATAGGTAATATCCCTCTACCTCGTTCCCTTTTACTTTTTACTTGTTCAAGTCATCCAGGTTCGCCTTATGGCGTTCGTACATATACTGTGAAGGGCTGAAATTCAATGTTTTAGCGTTTTCAGCGATGATGTAATACTCGATGGTGCGGGCGCCGCCCTCGGGTTTAATTTCAAGCCCGAAGATTTCATCACCGGCTTTTTCATCCGCACTGTTGCCATTATCGAGCATTTCAGCTTCCATAAAAGCACTGTTTTCATCAAAACGATACATTACCCACACCTTGCGCGCAAACTGATCTACTTTCGCTTGTACTCTAAACGTTTCGATTCGTTTGGGCGAATATTTTTCACGAGGTAGCACCTGTACATTGGTGATAGCAGGCGGCACTACAGATAACTCCGGTGTTTGTTGCAGGTAATCCGTGCGAAGATTCATGAATTCGACCAAACCTGGAATGCGACTGCGTTGTCCAACAGTGGCAGTGAGACTTTTTCCAAAATCGGTGACATTGTATTCCTTGTTTGGATCTTCCAGCCAGGTTTTCTGAATCATCGCCTGTAATTCTTTCGCCCGCTTTTCAAATTGCCCTTTGGTAAAGTTATCATATAATATGGTGCGCATATGTGAAAGGTACATTTTGCGATACACCTCGTTGTTCAAGAGTTTGCTGATCAAAGGCCGTTCGGCATTAGTAGCGTGCAGCAGCGGATCAAGTTTTACCAGCCCCACTTCGTCGAGGTCAGAGCCGCCATCTGTATTTTTGAAGCTACCGAAGGCAAAATTCAAATCTCCGAGAATCGGTACAAATTTGCCGTCGGGGTCTTTGTACAAATAATAATTCGTACTCGGATGACCGCTGTAGCTGTTCAGATTTACAATCACGTTATTAAAAGCCAGCATCCACAAGGCACGATCTACATCCAGGATATTTTCAACGTTTTCCGGGCGGTTGGTTAGAATATCCGACAATTCCATCACGCTGCTCCAGGCGCGTTTGTTGACGCGGTCGAATGCATACGTATAGCAGGCTTGATCGTCCTGAAATTTCAGATTAGCGAATGCCTTTGACTCACAGCCATCCGGTACGGCTTGCTTGGTGGGAATGGTGGCATAGAAAAGATCCCCGTTCTTATCGCCAAAGTTGCGCTCCAGGAATTTGCCGCCTACCGATTCAATATTGACAAAGAAGCCGTAATAATTTCCATTAATCATTACTTTGGCGTAGTTGGCTTTAGGCGCAGGCATGTATTTGCGCGCAATCTCCGAAGCTAATACTTCGCGCACGACACTAGGGTCGCGCACCGCGTTCGATAATTCAACTACTCCGTAGCCCTGGAAGTCTTTACCATCGGGCAACTGAATGTATAAACTGTTGTGTTTGCCGCCTATCTGGAATCCACGGGCACTGCGATAGCGAATGCCGGCATTATCATACTTTTGCTTGTTGATTTCGACGGTTCCAGTTAGTAATTCATCGCCGTTGTAGCGCAGCGAATCCAGGATATCGCGCCAGTTTTTTTCTTTGAAAGTAATGCTGATGTTTTGAATGGTTTTGGTATCGTAGAAGTCGGCTTGATTCTGGCTCCACACAGCGCTCATGCTGCACAGCAATCCACAGAATAGAGTTAACGCTAGTCTTTTCATGTTGGATGAATGCGATTTTTTGTTTGGTGCAATATTAATAAAATATATTTACAGATGTCTTTGAAAATTAGCCATTACGCAACAAAAGTCTCGTCGTTTGCAATTCAGAGATGGTTCAAGAAGCGTTGCATTTTAATAATGACGAGGCTGCTAAAAAGTTACAGCAAAGATAACCATGATTCGCCGGATTTGCGGATTCATTGCATGGATTTTCTTGATTTTGCAAAGATTCTGAAACTTTTTCAATATTATGAATGTCCGCTGTGCGGTGCTATATTATCAATAGTATCGATAGATAAATTATAATAGTTTTAGAACGTACTCGATTTCTACTCAGGTGTGTGTGGTTAATTCTTCAAAATTGCCCGTTTTGGTATTTTTCCGCACATTGTGCCAGTCGAAATGGCGTCCGTTCATCACGACATAGACACCTGGCTCCAACACTTGCACAAACGCCAGGGCACTGCCCAGGTTAAAAAAACCATCAGAAGAATTACCGAAGGCATACGGAATCATGGCACCAGTCAGCACAATAGTTTTACCTTCAATATCGGCTTGGGCGAGGTACGTAGCGGTTTCCACCATACGGTCGGTGCCATGGGTGATGAGTATTTTATCGGAAGGTGTGCGGCGACAGTTATGCGCGATAATCTCCCGGTCGGATTCGGTCATTTCCAGGCTATCAATCATCATGAGGGTCTTCACATCAATGTCGAGCGTACAGCGCCCTCGCTCAAACATCACCGGCAAGTGCGTATTGCGAAAGAATAATTCACCTTTGATATAATTATAATCTTTGTCGAAGGTGCCACCGGTTACAAATACTTGAATCATAATTGGTATTATGGTGTTAGGATGCAATTGTGTTTTTGATAGGACTGCCAATTTAGAACTATAACATCATAACACAAAAACACGACTGCACTAAAGCATAAAAAAAAGTCTTTCCTCAGGCAGTTGTTGAAGAAAGACCGGTATAGTGAATGTCGAAATCGTCGAAATGGATGCCATCCGAGCTGGTCGGAATGTTTATACAAACAAGTTGGCAGGTTATTACAAGAATTGTAAAACAAGTTAAACTTTTTTTATGGGAGTCGCAAGCAGGCAGGCAGCATTTTTTTCCAGAAAAAGGTATGAATTTTATACAGACATCCGAAGTTTTTGAAACTCCGGATGTCTTGCAATTGAATTAAAGCGGAATATTGCCATGTTTTTTGCGCGGCAGGTGCGCCACTTTATTTTCGAGCATCGCAAAGGCTTTGATCAGCTTGCGGCGCGTTTCTTTTGGCTCAATTACTTCATCTACGAAGCCACGGCTCGCTGCCTGGTACGGATGCGCAAACATTTCCTTGTATTCCCGCTCTTTTTCCAGCAGCATGGCTGCCGGGTCAGCAGCTGATTGAATTTCTTTACGGAAAATGATTTCCGAAGCGCCCTTGGCACCCATCACGGCAATTTCCGCCGAAGGCCAGGCAAAATTCATATCTGCCCCGATGTGCTTTGAGTTCATCACGTCGTAAGCACCACCATACGCCTTGCGGGTAATCACGGTTACTCTTGGTACGGTCGCTTCGCTAAAAGCGTATAATAATTTAGAACCGTTGGTAATAATGGCGTTCCACTCTTGATCCGTACCCGGTAAGAAACCTGGCACGTCCACCAGCACTAGCAGTGGAATATTGAAACTATCGCAGAAACGTACAAAGCGTGCGCCTTTTTTCGAGCTATTTACATCCAAAACGCCTGCCAGACTCATCGGCTGGTTGCCAACTACGCCAATACTGCGCCCCGCAAGGCGAGCAAAGCCTACTACGATGTTATCCGCATAATCTTTGTGAATTTCAAAGAAAGATTCCTCATCTACGATGCCGGCGATTACATCGCGCATGTCATAAGGCTGCTGGGCATCATCAGGAACAATATTATTTAATATGTCCCGTACCTCGTCGCCAATTTCATAAGGCAAATTGAAGGGCGATTCTTCGCAGTTCTGTGGCAGATAACTCAATAAACGCTTGATTTTTTCAATGCAATCAAGGTCGTTCGCCGCAGTGAGGTGCGTGACGCCTGATTTCGTAGCGTGGGTCATCGCGCCACCGAGTTCTTCCGATGTAACTTCCTCATTTGTAACAGTTTTTACCACGTTTGGTCCCGTTACAAACATGTAAGAGGTGTTCTCCACCATGACAATAAAATCGGTCATCGCCGGTGAATACACCGCACCACCTGCGCACGGGCCCATGATCGCGGAAATCTGCGGCACTACGCCCGACGCCATTACATTACGGAAGAAAATATCGGCATAACCTGCCAAGGACATTACACCTTCCTGAATGCGTGCGCCACCGGAGTCATTTAAACCAATCACCGGCACACCGTTGCGCATGGCTAAATCCATGATTTTACAAATTTTCTCCGCGTGGGTTTCTGACAGGGCACCGCCAAAAACCGTAAAATCTTGCGCAAAAACATATACGAGTCTGCCATTGATGGTACCGTAACCAGTTACTACGCCATCACCAGGAATGCGTTGATTTTCCATGCCAAAATCATGGCTGCGATGCGTGACCAGCATGCCAATCTCTTCAAAACTCCCCTCGTCGAGCAGAAAATGAATGCGTTCGCGCGCAGTGAGTTTGCCTTTTTCGTGCTGATTATCAATGCGTTTCTGACCGCCACCAAGTAGCGCTTCTTGTACCTTTGCCTGTAGGGTAGGCAGGAGATTATGGTTCATATGGTTATTCGTTTAAAAACAGAATATAAGGCGTTTTGAATGAATAGAAATCTTCTCAAGAAATCTATTCCTAGCTTTTTTGAATAATAAAACCTTTTCCTACCGAGTGACGGGCATTACTAAACAAAGCCCGATCGGTGCCGATAATCGCATCGGTCAGAAAAGTAAATATTGGCGCTTTATTGGTAGGGCGTAACTGTAGGGGCTTTTCAGCCTGATCGGAAACGTTGCGCGAATTGGCTTTGAATGCTTTTTGAATCCAACCCGTCCAATACAATTCCAATAATCCGACTAAGTAACCACTCAGGTTTTCTTCGCCCAAAATTGTTAAACCATTCTGTTGTAACCACTGACGAAAATCATTCGGCGCAATGAGATATTCATGCCCAAAGGCATACGCGCCTTGCGCTATCTTGCGCTGACCTTTATTTAATCGGTTAACCGGATCGTACGTAAAGGGAAAATCCTGAGAAGGAAAAGTAATAAATGCTACGCCGCCGGGTTTTAACACCCTGGCAATCTCCTGCACCATCCGAGCCGGCTGTCCCACATGTTCAATTACTTCTACCGACACCAGCAAATCAAAACTATTATCTGCAAAGCTTAACTCCAACGCATTCTCCACCCGGTATTCCAGGTTTTTTACATTTCCATTCAGTGCTTTGGCAAATGCGACATCCGCTTCATTAATATCACAAGCGACTAAATGATTACAATATTGCGCAATCATAGCATCATAATCGCCTTCGCCGGTACCCAGACTCAAGCCTCGATCAAAACGCCCATATTTCTCTAAAGCCTTCTGAATGAAGCGATAGCGATTCCGATAAGTCGGAAATAACAATTTATAATTCATTTACTTGCTTGTTTAATGCTTTGGCGTTTCATAGCTGATGTCGGATTCACCATTCATTTAAAATAATGTAATAAAGAACGTCAAATATTACAACTGACTCGCTGCCTGGCGATATTGCTGTGCAGCCTGCGCATTGCCCATTTGCTCATAAGCCAGTGCCGCCAATTCATACGCTTGCTTAAAGGTTTGACTTAATTCAATCGCTTTGTTGGCATTATTTACCACTTCATTCCAGTTTTGCTGCTGCTGATACGCCACCCCGAGGTAGTAATATACAATGGCATTTTCATCATTTTGCTGCAAGGATTCTCTAAACGCGTTGATGGCACCCTGCACATTACCGGTATTCAATTGCGCCAAGCCCAGATAATACAGCGAGGTTTCATTTTGCGGAGCTGCCCGTAGTGATTCATTCGCCGCATTAATAGCTTGCTGGAAATTACTGGTATTGATGTAAGCCATTGCCAGACTCTGCCAGGATAACTCATTTTTGGGATAAGCCGCCACTTCTTTTTTCAATTCTTCCACGGCAGTCAGATAATCCTGCTGTTTGATCGCCGCTTCAGCGCGATAAGTATGGTGCGCCGTATCCTTTTCAATTGCGGTTAGGGGCACGCCGTTTGCCGTCACGGTGTAAACGGTTTTATCATTGGGCCAATTCTTGCTGCGCAAATGCGGTCCGCGAATGTAACGTGACGGATAGATGCCATAATCCCACAATTCGGTATAGCGATTGTTAAAACGCGTATATTTCACCTGCACTTTGCCATTGTATTTGCCCGTGAGGCGACTCACCGGATGGTAAAAACTTGTGGCAATAATGACGGTGTCCTGCATGTTTTCGCTCAGAATGCCTTGATCTTCCATCCAATCCAAGGCTTGCTTGGTACTCACACCCCAATAATCCGTTTCGTAATTGCCATAAGCGCCTTTGATACCGCCGCCGATCGGATTGAAATAAACGTAAGGATAATGCACATTGCGTGCTATAAAAATAGCCGGCTCCAGCATTAATACCGTTAAAATACCATACACGGCGTATTTGACATTCGCCATTTTGCCCGTAAATACAGCTTCTAACTGCATCCAGAACATCGTTGCCACTACGACCATACTCGGATACACAAACATCAGGTGCCGCCAGCCATCGTGTAAAATGGAATCTTTATAAATGATGTAAATAACAGGAAAAACGGAAGCGAAAAACATTAATAAAACCGGCAGTAAAGCATACTTCTGTAATAATCTGCCAATGAATATAATACTTCCGAAAAAGCCGATTAATACATATAATGGAATGGTTTTTATAATCCAAATGATAGGGTAGTACCACGCGGTGTCGTCGGACATAACGTTTTCCCCCTGAAACAATAAGCGAATCTTGACGCCCAATTGCGAAAACTCCGACAATGCTTTTAATGGATTGGCAATCGGACTTTGCAAAGCGTAGGGCCAAGTCAGAATTGCTAAAATATAACCGACTACGATAATGCCCGCTCCATATATCGCGTATTTTCCTAATTCTTTGGAATTGGCAGAAAAGCCTTTTACGCCATATTTTAATAGAAAATGCAAACCCATAAAGAGTCCCAGATAACCAATCAGCAGCAGACCGCCCGCCCGTGTGGCAATCGCCAGCGCAATACCCAGCGCCAAACCGATCATCGTACCCCACTTGGGTTTAGGTAAGGTTTGTAATAATAAAATGGTGTAATAATTGGCGACTGCAAAGCCCGCCGCAAAAGGAATATCCTTGGGATTCATCAAGGAATGCCCTAAAAAGCGGGGCGATAAAAACATAAATAATAGGGCTAAAATACCCGCCCGCCACCCGGCAATTGCGCTGGCGGTCAAACCCACAAACACCATGGCGAGTACGCCCATCATGGCGTTGAAAATGTGTCGCACATTATGATATTCGACATCATAATCATCATAACCCAGGGCTTTATTTACAAAACCGGTCACCAAATCAAAAAAACCGCCGTACAAATGCATATTACCACGTGGAATATTCAACGCACTGGTATCCTTGCCAAAGGTGGAATAATAGCTGACCAATTTATTGGAATAATCATTCTGGTATTCATCGTCTCCATTGATGCCGCTGCCGAGAGACATTACAATGGTCACAATCAACAGCAACAATGCTGCTCCCCAGAAAATCCGACGATACAGTGGGTCATTCGCTGAGGTAATCGGCGCACGCTCCAACACAATCTTCGGTGCTGCTTTGGGTTTCACCGGTGTCGCTTTGGCGCGTTGCGGTGCCGGCGTTGGTTTGGCTTGTGGTTTTACAGGTTTCTTTTTACTCATTTGCGGGTGTAAATATTTTTTGCGGCGGCAAGATAGCAAAAGATGAGAGAAGTCAGAAGCCGGAAGCCAGACAAAAGTCAATTAAGCATTCACACATTGAAATTAGATAAACAGACTTTTAAAACCCTGAGTGGCTGTCGCCTGCAAATTTATGGTAATTAAAAAATATAAAATCAAATTTATATAAATTAAGCCTACAGTAGCGATGGAGATTGTAAGAAACAAAAAAGGAGGCTTGAAATAATCCGGCACGGTACGGTTAAAAGCTGTAATTTTACTGCAACATTCGACCAACTGCATCAACTCAGCTTGCATCGTACAAAAAAAAGAAATATTTTTGCGATATTTTAAAAATATATTCAGTTTTCTTAAACAACATCAAACGTTCATCAATAAACGTTAAACATTTTTCAAAATGGAATTTGCTGTATCTTCTTTGTTATCCCGCCGCATTCAGCGGATGGAAGAATCTGCCACCATCAAAATGGCGCAACAGGCGCGCGATCTTGCCGCCAAAGGTTTTGAAGTGATTGACCTCAGCCTGGGTGAGCCCGACTTTGATACTCCGCAACATATCAAAGACGCTGCTAAAAAAGCCCTCGACGAAGGTTTTACCAAATATACGCCGGTACCGGGTTTGGTGGAATTGCGTAAAGCCATCCAAACGAAATTTAAACGCGATAACAACCTCGATTTTGATATCAGCCAGATTGTGGTGTCCAACGGTGCGAAGCAATCCATTGCCAACGTAATCCTTTCGCTGGTGGACGAAGGCGATGAAGTCGTCATTCTGTCGCCTTACTGGGTGTCGTATGCCGAACTGGTAAAACTCGCAGAAGGCGTGCCGGTGCTGGTACACGCAGGCATCGAGCAGGATTACAAAGTAAGCGCCGAGCAGGTCGAAGCGGCGATCACCGACCGTACCAAGATTTTGTTGTTTTCTTCTCCGTGCAACCCGACGGGTTCGGTCTATTCTTATGAAGAACTGAAAGCCATTGCCGACGTGGTGGCACAGCACGAACAAATTACCATCGTCTCTGACGAGATTTACGAATACATTACTTTTGTTGGGAAACACGTAAGCATCGGCGCTTTTGAAAATGTGAAAGACCGCACGGTTACTGTCAACGGTTTCTCCAAAGGTTTTTCCATGACGGGCTGGCGTTTGGGCTACATCGGCGCACCGAAGTGGATTGCGGATGCCTGCAACAAAATGCAAGGACAAATTACCTCCGGCGCAACGGCTTTTGGTCAGAAAGCGGCGGCTTATGCGCTGCTCAGTGACATGCAACCCACCTACGATATGTGTGCGGCGTTTGAGCGTCGGCGCGACCTGGTGGTAGAACTGGCAAGCCAAGTGCCCGGTTTCCAGGTGAACCGCCCCGAAGGCGCTTTCTATCTTTTCCCGGACATCAGCAATTTCTTCGGTAAGAGCGATGGCAGTACGCTGATTCGCAATGCCGATGATTTTGCGGAATACATCCTCCATACGGCACATGTGGCAATTGTGAGTGGCTCGGCGTTTGGTGCGGACAATTGTGTGCGCTTTTCCTATGCTACTTCCGAAGAAAAATTGCGCAAAGCCATTGAGCGGATCGCTGAAGCGTGTGCAAAATTGAAATAGCCGGAGAATAGGATGATGCGGTGATAGTAGCAAAAAAGTCGTCAGATGATGCACTTCGTCTGACGGCTTTTTTATTTACGGTGTTTTACTAAATAACTTAGGTGAATTTATCATGATTTTTGCTGTTTTACCGTGCATTTTATATAATATCAGTAATATTTATCCTTATTTAATTTTACCGCTATCAGTGTGCAATAAATGGTGTCATTTGTTGGCTTCCATCCTCATTTTGCCAGATCAGCCAGTACATACCGGCAGTAGTTGGCGACCAGGAAATAGAAATAAGTGCTTGATTTTCGAATAGATTAAATGGCTGCTTAAAAACGATCTGCCCCATTACATTGGTAATTAATAATTGTCCGGTAGCAGATTTTTGAATAGTAGATCGAATGGTGATCGGTTGATTCAGCGCTACTGGATTGGGTAATACACTCCATCGTGCATGATTCACTAATATTTCATCATTGTTTGTAAGACTGTCGATTTTACAAGACTCCACACAATTGCCATATAAGATAGTATCATTAGCAGAAAGACAAATCAAAGCTGTTTCGTATTCACAATCACCGTCCAGACAATCTGCCTGATCGAAAGGATTATACGTATTTCCAATGCCTTCCACCCAAATTCTTTGATTAAGCAGGGGCGGAAGCGGGTCTCGGAAAATGGGATAATAAACGAGTAAACTTTTGCGGGCTACACCTGCGTACAAAACAGTATCAACCTTTGCAATAATGCCAAATTGCGGTTCGTTATTGACCCAAATCTGCCTTTAATTCAATGGTATAATGGGCTTGGGGTAACTGCAATCCATATTTTGCCATACACCATATAGGTTGATCGGCATATGTGGGAAATATCACTTGAGCTGCTAAAAAATTAACATACAGCATCATAAAAGCGAGCAAAAGTAAATGTTTTTTCATGGGATAATAATTTAAAAGATTTTAAGCTTAATGGTTTAAGTAATAATAAATTGTAATAATGTATGGATTTAACGTTGTTGAGTGTGGCACATTTCAGCAATGTGCCACACTTAATGCAATACAAATGAATACTGTTAATCCTGAAATTTCCTATTTTTGAAACATGAAACAACGATGGTTCCTTTTCGCTTTGCTGCTCGTGCTGGGCGCTCCGCTGTTAGCGCAGACGCTTTTACCTGCTGACAGTTTGCTGGCTAAGACCCCCGCCGGTTTTCCCTACATCCGGCATATCAATCAAGGCGGCGAGCTGCCGCAACCCGGACAATTTGTATTGTATCACGCGCAAATGCGCAATGGAGCGCAGGTGTTTTTTAGCACGCGCAAGCAGGGTGGGGAACCGGCGCTGGAAATGCCGGCGCTGAGCCAGGAAAAAGAACGCAACACGGCCTTGGTGCAATTGCTCTCGCTGATGCACAAGGGCGATAGCCTGACGGCGTATCTGCGGGTAGATACTTTGAAAACCAAGCCTAAGAGTATTGCCAATACCGATTGGGTGGCGTACGATATCGTCTGTCTGGATATTTTGAGTAAAGCGGAGTGGGAGCGGAGGCAGTCTGCGCAAGGCGTTGACCACGAGCAGTTGCTGACTTTAATGGATAGCCTGATCAGTGCGTATAAAAATAAAAACAGTCGGGCACAAATGCCTTTGGAAACGACGCGTTCGGGGTTGAAATACCTGCTGTTACAAGAAGGAACGGGTCATTTTCCGACCAAAGGAAAAAATGTAGCGGTGCATTACGCAGGTTTTCTGCGCAGTGGTAAACTGGTGGATAGCTCTACCAAAGAAGGGAAGCCGTTTATCTTTCTGCTGAGTCAGGGGGTGGTCATCGAGGGCTGGGATGAGGGTGTGCCGTTGTTGCGAGAGGGTTCGGAGGCAGTATTTTTCATTCCCGCAAAATTAGCTTACGGGGAGCAGGGTTCCCCTCCGAATGTGCCGCCGAACGCGGAGATGATTTATTATATCAAAGTGGTGAAGGTGCCGTGAGTTGGGGGATTATTAATTGATAATTGATGATTGATAATGGACAATTAATCATTGGATCATTGGGATTATTTAGTAGAAGGAAATAATTGGTGAAGGAAATTTTACAAAAAGTTGTATTAAATTGTAATAAATCATTATTTTTGGAGATAAACCTCTAAAAATATGCCTATGAAAAGCTCCGTTGTGTTTAGTCTGTTGTTATGCAGTGTATTCATTGCTTGCCAGCCTACTTATCCTGCGATTTTTGATGCTGAATTGCGTATTTTTCTGCTGGAAAATCTGGTGGAGAAAATTGTGATTGAAGATCAGCAAATTGCTTACATCGATTTAAAAGAAGGACGCGCACCATATGATTACAAAATGACAATTGCTTCAACAAAAGCGTTCATTGATCAAGTGGTGACCATTCAGGAGCAGTCGGGTAGCGATATGTCTGAGTGGGTTATTCCCATTAGCGAAAAGCAGCCCAAAGAAGAAGGGGTGTATGCCGTTTTTGAGAATCGATCTAATGATTCGCACCGAAGTATGATGCCTTACTTTGCAATTTTAATGGGAATCCTAGTTTATTTAGTTCCGGCTTTAATCGTAATTTGGATCATCCGACTCTTACGCCGCATCGATCGGAACTTGCAGGAAATCAATAAAAAACTTCATTAGTACATCCCTAACACTTATTTTCCTTCAACTTCGGCGAATGTAATCCGTTCCAACTAAAAAAAATACTCATGGCAAGAAGATATGCTCGCTATTATGCGGATGTGCCCAATGCGCCCAGTCGGGGTATTTATGTGGCATCTTTACTCATCGGTGGATTAGGCATACTCGCGCATTTTGTAGATATGGGCGAATTGTCAACGGTTAATTACTGGATGTTGCTGATCGCTTACCTGTTGCTGGTGATTGGCACGTCGGCGCGGGGGGTATAAACTTTTGACGTAGAAATAACCGGCTGAAGCCTGTTCTACAAACTACTTTTCCAAAAGATTGTTGATTGTTTGTTGTTTATTGCGGTTCGGTGCTTATTTTTGCGCTCGTTAAAAAAAGCTTTGAACTGTTGAACCTTTGAACTTCAAACAAAATGGCTAGAACATTGGCACTGCGCGATGCGTTGCGCGAAGCGATGATAGAAGAAATGCGCCGCGATGAGACGGTGTTTCTGATGGGTGAGGAAGTGGCAGAGTATGATGGTGCATATAAAGTCAGCAAGGGAATGCTGGCAGAGTTTGGCGCCAAGCGCGTGATTGATACGCCGATTGCAGAATTGGGTTTTGCGGGTATTGGCGTGGGCGCCGCGATGAATGGCTTGCGTCCGATTGTGGAATTTATGACCTGGAACTTTGCTATCCTGGCGTTCGATCAGATTGTAAATAATGCGGCAAAAACCTTGTCGCAGTCAGCGGGGCAATTCCATTGTCCGATTGTGTTCCGGGGTCCTTCGGGTTCGGCGGGGCAGTTGGCGCAGCAACACTCGCAAACTTTTGAAAGCTGGATGGCGAATGTGCCGGGATTAAAGGTGATTTCCTGCGTAGATCCGGCGGATGCAAAAGGGCTTTTGAAATCGGCGATTCGTGACAACGATCCGATCTGTATGATGGAGTCGGAATTGCTGTATGGGCATGAAGGCGAAGTGCCGGAAGGCGAATATTTAGTACCCATTGGCGTAGCAGCGGTGCGCCGCGAAGGTACGGATGTGACCTTGGTGTCTTTTAATAAAATGATGCTGCCTACGCTGAAAGCTGCGGAAGAATTGGCAAAAGAAGGCATTAGTGCGGAAGTCATTGACCTGCGTACGATTCGTCCTTTGGATATTCACACAATTGTACAATCGGTGAAAAAGACCAATCGCCTGGTGGTGATTGATGAATCCTGGCCTTTTGCGGGCATTTCTTCGGAGGTAACTTATCAGGTGCAAAAGTACGCGTTCGATTACCTCGATGCGCCGGTTACGCGCGTCAATGCGGCGGATACTTCGCTGGCCTACGCGCCTACTTTGGTAGAAGAGTACCTACCGAATCCAACGAAAATTATTAAAGCTGTAAAAGAAGTGGCTTACGTAGCAAGATAAAAAGGGTCTTGAAATGACGAGATAAAAGGGCAGCACATTTTGCAAATGCGTCGCCCTTTCTGTTTTAAAATAAAAAGCCCTGACCACTACTGTAGCCAGGGCAACAACCATAAGTGCTTTAGTATTTTTACAAGGCATTGGTCAGCTGGGAAAATTCCGCTGCTGGCAATACCTCCTGAGCAGTCGTTAATAATGCGGTGAAAAAAGGTGCCGGTGCATTGGCTTGAATACCGCGCAGTAAATTCGTGCGTTCCTGATGTTTTTGCGCCGGTAAAATAAAGCGAAAGAAGAGTAATAAGTCCTCGGGCTTATTTCTGCCAATGATTTCTTTGCGGTGCCCTAACAATTCTTCATCAGTAAAATGCGCCCACACAGCCGGTTGGGTCTCCCGCTCTTCTTCCAGCATGTGTTGCAAATGCAGCGCGTGCAGTTCACTGAATTGTTGATAGAATCGAGCGCCGGCTTCGCTTACATCCGTGCCTTCACTCGAATGCAGGTGCATTTCCTCGAGTTGTTGCTCCAAATCGTGTTGTAATGCCTCTAATGCTTCGTGTTCGTGCAAATTGTGTTCAGCGGCACCGGGTGCGCGTTCGGCGAGGTGTTTCAGGGTTACTTCGTTTTCATCGGTGGCGTGGAGTGTCAACAATCGAAAAACCTGCTTGCCTAAACGGTACAGTCGGGTGACCGCAGCAGGCGTGGTGTAATCGGTTTGTCCCGCTAATAAAGATAATTGCGCTAAAGCATTGCGCACACCTTTGTGCGGCACGTCAAAAACGGGTAAGCGCTGTAACGCCACCGCGGTGGTTTGGGTCGAGTGATGAATCGTCATGGTGATTTGATTTCAAAATAGTCCGCTAAAGTAAGCTGGACTCGTCGGGTGAATATTGTTTTTTGTTGTTGGTGCAAAGGTGCAGGAAAAGAGGCGTGCGTTGAAAGAAAATCCGACGAAAGGCAAGGAAAGTTCGGCGAGCAATTTAAAACAACCCTAGCAAATAGGCAGCAATCGCTAGCTTAACAAAATATAAAACAATTTCTACCAGCAACTGCTCCTTCGGTTGAAAAGTAGTCAAATGACTCAATAAATAATAAAGCAAAGGTAAGTTGAGGAGGAATACAATTACAGCTACATAAAAGAAAAGAAAATTGATAGAAGCATCAGTAGGATGTAATCCGCCATAAGACATGATATGCGCCATAGCGATCATCACCCACATAGCATTGGATAAAAGCTTGACTGCCTGTAGATTATTCATTCATAACAGGAATATAATAATATAATTAAGGCACATCACTAAAGATGTGCCTTAATTTTTATTTTCGCTTTAAGCCGCCTTTGGGAGCGCCTGGCATTGCCATATTGCCCATTGGCATTTTGCTCATTTTGTGCATCATTTTGCGCATTTGATCAAATTGCTTGAGGAACATATTCACTTCGTGCAGGGTTTTACCGCTGCCTTTGGCGATACGCAGTTTGCGTCCGGCGTTCAGCAGTTCAGGATTGCCGCGCTCCTGCGGAGTCATAGATTGAATGATGGCTTCTACTTTGCTAAAGGCGCTATTGTCAATTTCCACGTCTTTCAGGGCTTTGCCCATGCCGGGAATCATATTCATCAAACTCTTGATATCACCCATCCGGCGAATTTGATTGATCTGTGCCTGAAAATCGTTGAAATCAAATTTATTCTTGCGAATCTTGCTTTCCAGTCGCTTGGCTTCGACGTCGTCAAATTGCTCCTGTGC
>JBKBWT010000039.1:0-2970 GCA_046314415.1 Saprospiraceae bacterium | reverse complement strand
CAATATCACCCATACCCAAGATACGCTGCGCCATCCGATCGGGGTAGAACACATCAAGCGTGTCCATTTTTTCACCCATGCTGACAAACTTGATAGGCTTGCCAACGGTGTATTTAATGGAAAGCGCCGCACCACCGCGTGTATCACCGTCTAACTTGGTCAAAACGACCCCATCATAATTGATGACTTCGTTGAAGGTTTTGGCGGTATTCACCGCATCCTGACCGGTCATGGAGTCCACGACAAACAGTGTTTCGTTCGGTTGAATCGCATTTTTAATATTAGCGATTTCCGTCATCATTTCCTCATCGACTGCCAGACGACCCGCAGTATCCACAATCACCACATCATGCCCGTGCGCTTTAGCGTGCTGAATGGCGTTCAGGGCAATTTGTACCGGATTTTTATTGTCCGGCTCTTTGTAAATTTTAGCTCCGACTTGCTCCGCCAATACGGTCAACTGATCAACCGCTGCCGGGCGATATACGTCTGCCGCAACCACCAATGGCGTTCTTTGGCGCTTGGTTTTCAAATGAAAGGCGAGCTTGCCGGTAAACGTGGTTTTACCAGAACCTTGCAGACCAGCAATCAAAATCACCGCAGGCTTGGTTTTGCCCAGATTGATCCCTTCAGATTGACCACCCATCAGTTCCACCAACTCGTCCATGACGATTTTCACCATCAACTGACCGGGTTGCACGGCTTTCAGCACGTTTTCCGTACCAAGGGCTTTATCCTTGATCTTATCCGTAAATTCCTTGGCAATCTTATAGTTTACGTCGGCATCCACCAATGCGCGGCGAATTTCCTTAATGGATTCTGCCACGTTCAATTCCGTCAGGCGATTACTACCGGTAATTACCTTAAACGCACTATCTAAACGATCACTTAAGCTTTCAAACATAATTAGTTGTGTTATGGTGTTTTAGTGCCAAAGTGTTTTGGTTACTACATAATTCTGCTTTTTAAGCCCAAAACACTGAACCACCAAAAGGATTGCAAAGATATGAAAATTCGGGCTTTTTGTTGTAAAAACAATCAAACGTTACAAGAGATTAAAAACTGCTTCTAAAATGTTAAAATTTTTACTTCCCAGGTAGGAAAAATATGAACAGAATTGCTAAATTTGAAGCAATTACACACACAATACGCTGCCCGGTTGGAAATGAACGACTCAGCGCTTCCGGAGTAAGAAGATTTCATTTCTGACAATGATATTCCCAAGCACATAGTTGCAACAATACTACTACTGGTTAATATTTTCGGTACAACTCAGCAGGTCTATTCTTTCAGCAAACATAAAACGGATTATGACTGCGATTCCTAAAATTCTAATCATGCTGGCACTCTGGCTGTTGTACACCTTTTTGGTGTGGCGCGGCTGTTCTGAGGAGCTTTGCTGTGCAACGGGTGACGTAACTACGCCCATTGGCGGCGACACTGCGACCCAACGTTTTCCCATCGATTTTCGCTGGGGTGATGCGACTGCCTATACCAATGCTGGTTTTGACCAATTGCGCGAGACGATTCTGGCGCAAGGCAAAGGCAGGGCTAATGCCATTCTGCGGGTTACCGGGCAATATTTTGAAAATGAACCTAAACCAACGGGCTTTCAAAACCTGGGCTTTGCGCGCGCAGAGAACGTGAAAGCATTATTCGCCAATGCCGTGGATAGCATTTATGTACGGGCGAGTGTGTTAGAAGAGCGACCCGGCGTTCGTAACAATTACTTCGAAGCGGTAAGTTTTGAATGGGATACCACCGCCATTGCCGGTACGCTGACGCCAGCTACGCGTGAACAGCGTGACACGGATTCGCGCACGGCTACGCCGGACGCCAACGCCATTGCCGAAAGCATTGAAATTCGCTTCCCCTTTGGTTCGACTTCGCGGGTGGAAGACCCGGCGGTAGAGCAATACCTGGATCAACTGGCGGCAAGAGTTAAACAAACCAAGGAAAGAATCAGCCTGACCGGTCATACCGACAATGTTGGTTCGGGTGAAGCCAACCTGGAATTGGGGCGTCGTCGTGCCAACGCCATTCGCGACTTGTTGGTGCGCAAGGGTGTCCCTGCTGCCCAAATTACGGTGGACTCCAAAGGTGAAAGTCAACCGACGGATACCAACGAAACGGAAGTAGGCAGACACAATAACCGACGCGTGTTGGTACAATTAATTAAACAATAATTTGATTCATCAAAACAAAAGAGATAAAACCATGAAAATCATATTCTTACAAATCGCCATTTCCGACTGCTTATTGTGGTGGGTGTTGGCATCACTGGGCGCATTTTTATTAGGATTATTGCTGGGTTATTGGCTTTGGTACAAATATCGCCGTCGGGTCGTAGAAGTAGAAGGTGAAATGAAAACTTTACAATCGAAATTGACTGATTGGGAAGAGAAGAATAAAGAATTGCAATACCAAGTGGATGAAGTCAACAAGGAAATGACCAGCCTGCGCAATAAGCTGCACATTTGTGAAGCCGACAAGGAAGTGCTGAAGTCCAAGCTCAATCAGGCTGGTGCAGTACTCGGCGTAACGGATCGGGGTCTGGCAGTTGATTACAATAGCTTGTTCCCCAAGGATAATCTCCAGATTTTTGAAGGCATTGGAGCCAAAATTGAACAAGTGCTAAAATCAGTCGGCATTACAACCTGGGCACAGTTGGCAGTGAGTAGAACCGATGATCTGGTCCGGATTCTGGAAGAAGCTGGTCCAAATTACCGTATTCACAATCCGAGTAGCTGGCCTCAGCAGGCGCAACTTGCCGACGCGGGCAGATGGGAAGAACTCATTGCGTACCAAAAGCAGCTTGGCGCTACAACCGAAGCTGATTCGCCTGCTAAAATAGAAAAACTCGTTATGCGTACGCTGGGCTTCTCCAATAATCCAGAGGATTTGCAAATCATCGAAGGTATTGGTGCGAAGATTGAGCAACTGCTCAAAGACGCCGGCATTCGTACCTGG
>JBKBWT010000038.1:0-23130 GCA_046314415.1 Saprospiraceae bacterium | reverse complement strand
AACAAAGACGAACAAGCCCGGGATTTTTTCGGCATAATAAGCAAAATCTTCTGCGCCGGTAATCGCGTCGGTCAAAATCACATTTTCTTTACCGGCAGTGCGTTCCAGAGTAGGCAGCATTTTGGCGGTTAATTCAGGATTATTATAGGTGATGGGCACCCCTTTCGTGATCTGAACTTCAGCAGTAGCGCCCGCGCTTTCGGCAATGGTGGTGGCTACGTGGCGGATTCGCTCGTGAATCATGCGTTGCATGGCGGTATCAAGGGTGCGAATGGTGCCGGTCATTTCGGCTTCTTCGGGAATAATATTATTACGAACACCGCTGGTAATTTTTCCGACACTGATCACGGCTGCTTCCTTCGTTAATTCGGTATTACGACTGATAATAGTTTGTAAACCCATGATAATCTGGGCAGAAGTGGTAATCGGGTCAATCCCGGTCCAAGGCGTCGAGCCATGGGTTTGCTTGCCTTTTACCTTGATATTGAAAATATCCGCAGCTGCCAGTTCGCCGCCCGGTTTGTAACGCAATTTTCCGACTTCGGTAGCCGAATTAATATGCAAACCAAAAATCGCTTCCACTTTTGGATTGTCGAGTACACCTTCTTTTACCATTAACCCGGCACCTCCCTCTTCACCCGGCGGTGCGCCTTCTTCTGCTGGTTGAAAAATGAAAACGATCGTGCCTTTCAATTGACTCTTCATGCCGTTGAGAATCTCTGCCGCCCCCATCAGCATGGCTACATGCGTATCGTGACCGCAAGCGTGCATCACGTCCACTTCCTGCCCCAGATAATTGCCTTTAGCTTTAGAGGCAAAGGGTAACTGCGCGCGCTCCGGCACGGGCAGGGCATCCATATCGGCTCGCAGTGCAATGGTGGGTCCGGGTTTTCCGGTGCGGAGAATGCCAACAACTCCGGTCTTTGCGATACCGGTTTTCACTTCTAAACCCAAGGTTTTCAAGTGATTAGCAACATATTCTGCCGTTTTGAATTCCCGATTCGACAATTCAGGATTTTGATGAATGTGTCGCCGCCACTCAATTACTTTTGGTTCAATGGCATCCGCTTTTTTGTCAATTGAAGCAGTAGCGCCGTTTTGTGCCCATGTAATAACATTTAACAGAAACAAAGCTACTATTATAAAATAGAGTTTTTTCATACTATTCAAAATGTTGACAAAGAGGTTGTTAATAAATAAAAACCTCTAATCAAATTACATTAATAATATAATAATGCTTAATTATTTCCTTTCTGCGTATTCAATTCCTGCAATACCTGGGTAGTAATATCCAGGCTATCATTGGTCACCAGAATCGGACCACCCGTAGTATAGCTCAAAATAAAATCGTAACCTGCGCGATTTTTAAAATCCTTGAGTTTGTCAATCACTTGCTTTTGCAATGCTTCCGTCACTTTTTTATTTTCTTCCAGCAACGCTTTGGTTACACGCTCTTGCTCTTGCTGCAAGGCTTGTTGTTTCTGCACCAGGCGCTGTTCCTCCTTTTGAATATCGCTGGGTGCCATCGTGCCGGTCTGCACTCTTTTTTGCACCGCCAGAAAATCCTGTTCCAGCGCTCTGCCCTTGGCTTTCAGCGAAGCATCCGCATCGATTTCCTTTTTCTGAAAAGCGTCCCGTTGTTTTTTAAATTCATCAAATTTTTCAAACAAGGTATCCGCATTGATGTAAGCAATTTTCAAGGGTTTTTCCACCGCTGTTTCGGTAGTGGGTGTAGCGTTGTCAGCAGACTTTTTGGCACCGCCAAACACTTTTACATATAATACAATTACTGCAATCAGCAGCACGATATTTAAAATCAACGACAAATTTTTCATGAATATTTACTTAGTTTATAAAATTTTCAGGTTTATAACTAAACCAATTTATATGTAATATTGCAAAAATTTAATTTACTAATATACTTGTAAATCAACATTTTACTCCTTTTTCATTTCAACATAGTATTGATAAAAATAAGGAATCGTTTCAATACCTTTATAAAAATTAAATAAGCCAAAATGTTCGTTCGGCGAATGCAAAGCGTCAGAATTCAAGCCAAAGCCCATGAATACGGTATTAGCCCCCAGGTTTTCGGTAAACATGGGCGCAATGGGAATGCTACCGCCTTCGTACGTCGGAATAATTTCCTTTTTAAACGTTGTTTCCATCGCTTTTTCTGCCGCTTTATACTCTACGGTATCCACCGGCGTGCGGCTGTACATGCCCGTCGAATGCTTGTGCACCTCTATGCGAACGCCCGGGGGCGCGATTTCCTTGACATACGCCTCAAAAATGCGGGCAATCCGGTCGGGGTCTTGATTGGGCACCAAGCGCATCGAAATTTTAGCGCTGGCACTGGCAGGCAGCACTGTTTTTGCTCCTTCGCCAATGTAGCCCCCCTTAATTCCATTGACTTCCAGCGTTGGTCGAATGCCCACGCGTTCCAGGGTCGTGTAGCCCGTTTCACCCATCAAAGCAGTGATCCCCAATTCAGCTTTATATTCAGCCTCATTATAAGGTGCTGCGTTCAATTGCTCGCGCTGCTCCGCCGTCAAATCCACTACATTATCATAAAACCCGGGAATTGTTACATGCCGATTGGCATCATGTAATTTCGATATAATATCGCAAATCACATTTGCCGGGTTTGCCACCGCCCCCCCGTAAATACCGGAATGCAGGTCGCGATTCGGACCATATACAAACAACTCCATATACGTAAGTCCTCGAAGACTAACCGTTAACGACGGATTATGATTGCTAATAATGGAAGTATCCGACACCAGTACTACATCACAAGCGAGGCGCTCGCGATGCTGTTTTACAAAAGGTTCGAGGTTTTTCGACCCCACTTCTTCTTCCCCTTCGAGAATAAATTTTACATTACAAGGTAAATCATTATTGGCAATCATTGCCTCCACGGCTTTGACATGCATGAATACCTGCCCCTTGTCATCGCTCGAACCCCGCGCAAATATTGCCCCATCAGGATGCAACGGCGTTTTTTTAATCACCGGCTCAAACGGTCCTGACTCCCACAATTCCAGCGGATCGGGTGGTTGCACATCATAATGCCCATAGACCAGCACGGTCGGCAGATTTTTATCCACGATTTTCTCCGCTACCACAATCGGGTGCCCGGCAGTGGGCATCACTTCGGCATTGTCCAAGCCGGCTTTTTTCAAGTGTGCTGCCATCATTTGTGCCGTGCGCTGCACGTCGGCTTTGTATTTTTCATCCGCACTGATGGACGGAATGCGCAATAATTCCAGCAACTCATCCAAATAACGCTGCTGATTGTTTTTGATATAATTTTGTACTGCTTCCATCTTTTTTAAAAGTTGGTTAGGAAAGTCGGCTAAAGATAATACGGTTTTGCAAAGTACGCAGCAAGATTTTATCAAGTCGGCTTGCAAAATTCAAAAATTAGCAATCACATTGGATCAATCCTTTATGATTAAAACTTATTTACAACATTTATTACACGCATAATATTAATTTTGACGCCAAATATAAAGTACTAAAAATCAGCATTTTATTAAAATTTACTTTGATCTTAATAAATGCGTGTCCAACAAGCGTTCCAATTCTTCTTCCGATAAATTTTCGTGTAATAAGCCATCGTGCGCCATGGCAATTCGCCCATTTTCTTCGGATACGATAAAAACGGCGACATTGGCTTTCTCCGTTACACCCACCGCGGCCCGGTGCCGCATGCCCAAATTACTCGGTAATTCCTGGCTATCAGAGATCGGTAGCACGCAGCTCGCCGCCTGAATTTTGCCGTTGGCAATCAACACCGCACCATCGTGCAAGGGACTCTCTTTGTTAAAAATGCTCTCGAGCAGCGCCTCGCTGATGTTGGCATCCAATTCTACCCCTTTGCTGGCAATGCCTTCCAGATTCAATTCGTTCGCCAGCACAATCAATGCGCCCGTCTTGCGCCGGCTCATACGCATTAAAGATTTTTTGATCATTTGTTTTTGCAATTCCCATTCATCGGTAATGGTACTTTCGCGTCCAAAAAACTGTCCTACAATTTGAATCTGCCGATTCAAGGTATTATTACCCAAAAAAAGCAGGAACCGCCGGATTTCCGGTTGAAAAATTACTACAATTAATATGACACCGACATTTACAAACTGGGTCAGAACTTGATATAATAAATCCATCTCCAGCTGATCCACCATCCACCACACGACGTATAAAGTCAGTACGCCAATAAAAATATTAAAAGCGATTGTACCGCGTAATAACTTGTAAATCTGATACATCAGATATCCGACGATGAGCACGTCGAGCACGTCGAGAAAGCGCACCGGTAGGAATCCTATTTTTAGCAATAATATCATATTAATTGTTGATTATTTAGTAAATCAGCAATTATTAATTATCTATATTTTCTTGTATATGATAAAACAAGAGTGCCAACATATCAGTAGTAGCACTCATTTGTTCTGGCAACAGTGCAGCTGCTCCACCTTGTGCAATACGCAGTAAAACAGGCAGTTGTGCACGTTGATTAGATTGCAAAGCCGCAGCAAATTTATAAGCATGTGCCGGTACCACCTCCTGATTGCGATGGGAAGTCAAAATCATAACTGCCGGATAATTAGCAGGTACCACATGATATAATGGCGAATAGGCAATCAGCGCATCAAATTCATCCGGTTTTTGTACAGTGCCGTAGGTCCCGGCCCAAGACCAGCCAATCGTAAACTGCTGATAACGAAGCAGATCCAATGCCGCATCCTGTAATAATGCGACTTTAAATAAATCGGGACGCTGGGTCACACTTGCTCCGGCGATCAAGCCCCCGTCGCCTTTGCCATAAATCGCCAGTTTTGCCGGGCTGGTATATTTATTCGCAATTAAATACTCGGCTGCCGCCTGAAAATCGTCAATGGCATTTTGTTTTTTCGTTTTAACGCCCGCTTGCCGCCACGCTTCGCCCCAGCCACTGCTGCCACGCACGTGCGCAATGGCACAAACGCCACCATTTTCCAGCAGCATTTGCAACATCGGAAAATCAGGAGAATCGGGCGTTAATAAGGTTGGACGGCTGGCATCCAAGGGGCTGCCTTTTTTAAATAAAATGGTCAATGGAACGTCTGTACCATCATAAGATTTAAATCGAACCTGGCGAATATCATAATTTGTGGTATCTTTTGATACTTTTTTATCACTTTGGTAAATATTAATCGTATAATTATTTACATCCAATGTGTAAATAATAGGGGATTCTACATAAGAATGCAGTTGAAAAAATGCCTGCGCTACATCGGGGCTGCCACTCCACGCCGTGATGCGCCCATGAGCTGAAATGGGTACTTCGCGTTCTAACTTTCCTTGTAAGTTGAAGATTTTCACTTGGTTAATACCCGATTGTTGGTAAGTTGCCACCAATTTACCGCCAAAAAAATGTACCGATTGCAATACCGCTGCTGATTCAGGAATGAGGTTTTCCCAAAAACGCTCCTCGGGACGCTGCGTATTAATTTGCACCAGCCGGTAATTGGGCGCTTTATAATTGGTGTAAACCAATAAGTTATTATTAATATTATCAATCACTTTAAAATGATAATCATAATCTTCTATAATGGGTGTAAAATCCAGCGTTTCACTTTGTAAATCCCTCACATACAAGGCATTACCCACATCATGTTGATGTAAATACAGTATCAAAAATCGCTCATCGGAAGTTGTTTGTGCCTGCACCGCTAAATAAGGATTGGCGCGGTCAGCAAAAATGAGTTGATCTTCAGCTTGCGGAGACCCCACGCGATGGTAAAAAAGCTGCTGAAATTGATACGGCGCATGCACATCGGCGGGCGTTTCGGGCGCGTAGCGACTATAAAAAAAACCATCGCGAAACCAGGCAATATTAGAAAATTTTATACTTTGTAGAGTATCCAATAGTGTGCGATTGCTCTCCATATCTTTTACAAAAATAGTATTTGTACGGGCACCATTTGGCGCTACTTCATAAGCCAGCAGCGATCCATCCTGCGAGAAAGCAAATTGCTCCAGTATCTGCGCACCGCTGATTCCCAGCGAATTCAAATTCAAAATGACCTGCCCGCTCGTATCCTGCAAACTACGCATTTGATATAAAATCGGCTGCGGTTGTAAATTTTCTTGTCGAAAAATGTAATAAAAATTGCCTTTTTTTAATGGTGGCGCGATATTTTTATAATTCCAGAGCGCCGTCAATCGTTTCTGAATCGCGGCCCGTTGCGGAATTTGATTTAAATATTTTTCGGTTTGGGTTTGCTGCTGAATAATCCAATCGCGGGTAGCCGGGGTATTGCTATTTTCCAGCCAGCGGTACGGATCAGATATACGTTTTCCGTAAAGTGTATCGGCGATGGTCGTGTCGCGTGGCGTATTTGGATAAGTAATAGGAATGACTTTAAAACTTGGCGTTTTTTTCTCGGACATGGTGCAGGCACTCCAATATACCATTAAAATAAGTAATAAAAATCGGCTTGGCATTTTCAGGTATGTGGTTTTTAACATGGCATTTCAAACGAATTGCTTTATCTTAGCATTTATTTATCAAATCGCTCGTTTATTGTTACTGTGGAGGTATCTAAGCCTTACAGCAGCAACAAAAACAATTATTTTGTCCCAGAAACATTTAATCCTATGCAATGTAAACATTTTTTACCGCTCGTACTAACCTTCATTGTACTTTTACCGGCAGTGGCGCAGGAAATCCGCGTGAATGAACGCGGTGAAAAAATCATTGTCAACCCGGATGGTACCTGGCAATACTTTACCAATTTTGGTGTTTCGAGTGATGCGCTTTTTGACCCGCAGGATGTACCCGGCTACCAGCCGAAAGAAACCAACAGCAAATATCCGGTTTTTAATGGCACGGTATTGCCTATGAATAATGTGTATGTCAACACGGAAGAAGATGCTCGTAAAATCTTTATCCGACGTGCCCAAATTGCGCAGGAAGCGGCGGCTGTTGCCGAAAAACGAGCGATTGAAGCCAAGCAAAACCGGCAAAATCTGGAACGTGAATGGCAGGAAGCACAAGAACAAAAGTTGAATGAAGAAATCATTCGCACGCTGAATATCCGGCTTACCGCTGCGCGAAAAACCGAGCAGGAAACCGCCCAGGAAGTCGTACAAGCCCGCCAGGAAGCAGCGAAAGCCGACCAACTCACCAGTAAAGGCAATTACCTGAACGAACTGGTGCAAAGCTCTAAAACCCGCGCTAATACGCAGCCCCAGAACGGTGAAGCCCTGGATGATGATTTTTATCGGAACGTGTTGCTGCTCGACGAAGCCTCGGGTAGAACGCGTACTACGGCTTCTACTTGTCAGATTGCCTACGAGGGCAAAGATGAGAGTAGTGGGCAAATTCGCAAGGATGTACAGGAGCAACTGCTCTTTACCTACACCGACGAACGCCTCCGCTCCTATCTCAAAGATAAAGAATATTTAAAATGTGAAGGATTTCTGACAGGCATGGGCGGTTACCGTTTTTTATCCTTAAAATTCACCTTTGCTTATCCCAATGCCCGCGAAGCATATGGATTTATTGAGCAGGGTAGTATCCTGATAGTCAAACAGTTGGACGGAAGTTTTGTCAGCTTGCCAGCACTACGCATGGACAAGGGTAGTTATGATACCGAAACCGAATTGCTGACTTACAGCGTTCACTACCCCATTGACCGCAGTCAATTGAATCTCTTACGCCGCGGCGAGTTAGACAGCGTTATCATGTTTTGGAGCAGTGGATATGAAGAATATCCGGTATATAATGTCAATTTTTTTGCTAATCAAATCAGTTGCCTAGAAAAGTAAAAACACCGAATACCGAATACTGAATACCAAATACTGAATAAAAAATGGAAAATAACCTCCACACCGTCCAAATGCTAGGCTTAAAACTCCCGACCGATCCGCGCTGGGTGAACCTGGCTGAAATGGATCTGGCTGAAATACTGACCGATCATGCCTACTGCGAGCAAAAAGCCGCCACGTCCTGCATTTCGCTTATTCAGCAATACCCGGATAAAACGGAAATGGTGGAAGAACTTGCCCCCATCGTCACTGAAGAATGGGGACATTTTCGCCTGGTACTCAGCGAGTTAAAAAAACGCAACCTCGCTCTCGGCAAGCAACGCAAAGACGAATACGTCAACGCCCTGCTCCAATTCCAGCAAAAAGGCGGCGGACGCGAGGAAAGCCTGCTCGAAAAACTCCTCACCTGCGCCCTCATCGAAGCCCGCAGCTGCGAGCGCTTCCGCCTGCTGAGCCTTTATATTAACGACGAATCCCTGCGTGATTGGTATCATAAATTCATGGTCGCCGAAGCCGGTCATTATGTGCTCTTTATCGAACTCGCTAAATTATACGCCCCCGAAGCAAAAGTAAAACAACGCTGGCAGGAATACCTGGATTATGAAGCGCAAGTGATGAAGGACTTAGAGTTAAGGGGGGATCGGATGCATTGATAATCAAATATTTACAAATTTATTTTTATGCCTTTACTAAATTGGACACCAGATGAAGGGCAGCCATATTATTATCCTTCTGATTACTACTTAATTACTGAACCAACGTGGAAGATATTAAAAGAGGATGAAGCAAATAAGGTATTTGATTATTTCCAGCAACCTAGGAATCTTATTGACAAAATTGAATTAAATTTAACAAGTTATGTATGGTGTTTTCATTTGATTGAACATGTAGGAATTACAAAAACTATTAGTGATCTAAAGGGTCGCACTTATTTAGAAGACTTTGCTGATTTAGATTTTATTTTAACAACTTACATAGACTACCCATTTCATAATGGTATTGTTGAAGTAAAAATACTCCCAATAAAATATCAATATGCTGACTCTTCAGAGTTCTGGGTAGGATATATTTTTTGGCAAATTTCAAAAGTTTATGCGGAAATTTATAAAAATCATTGGCAAGAAGTCGGTGTTTATGGACACTGTTTTGGTGATCTAGCATTTTCTGAGTTAATAATAGATGAAAATTACATTGCAGAATTAATTGTAGAAAGTTAAATTTAATATGCCAACTTGATATTTTCACCGCAATGCCGTCAAAACTGCCCCCGCTGGCGCTGGTTTGCAACCAGTGCCTGTAATTTTCTAATCATTTTTATAGTCGTTTACTTATGATCAAAGTCAAAGCCCTCTTCTACCCTACCCGCAACGGCGATGAAATTTTTGTGTCGGAAAATTTTGATAAAGTGACCGGCGAAGCATACTACCGCTTTGTCGGCGGTACCGTTGAATTTGGCGAGCGAGCGATTGATACTGTGGTGCGGGAAGTGAAAGAAGAACTAAATGAAGATGTAATAATTAGCGAGTTATTTACAATTATTGAAAATATTTTTGTTTGCGACGGCTTACCTGGACATGAAATTATGTATATTTTTAGCGGGAAATTTTTAAATAAGGAGATTTATGTTTTAGATGAGTGCTTTATGACCGAAGCGGATGGTACCCAACTGCGTTGCGCCTGGATCAAGTTAGCGGATTTTAAAACCGGAAAATATCGGCTTACGCCGGAAGGATTATTAGCGCAGCTATCGTACATTTGAGTTTTAAATGCCACCCGATGCAATTACAAATGCTTCGTCCACGCCCGGAATTAGCGCCTTATGTGGACAAATTCTGGTTATTCGAGAGTGCGATTGGCGTGCCGACGACCGACAACCGCGTGATCGCCCCCAACGGTCGAGCCAAGATTATCCTGCCTTTTCAAAATGCACTTTCCACCATCCAACACGGTATTCATCAGGATTATCCAGAACAGGAGCCACTTCTGATTGGCATTTGGGAGGAGCCGGTGGTATTGAGCTCGCCGGAACGTCCTACCGGCACAATTGGTATGGAGCTGAATCCCAGAGGTTTATATCGTTTTTTGAATATTTCATTACATGAATTAAGCAATCAAATTCTATCTTTTGAGACCATTTTTGGTGCAAAAGGGCGCTTTATTCATCAAAAATTAATGGACCTGGAGCAGCCCGAACAAAAAATTGAAGCATTGCAATTATTTTTAATTGAAAGATTACAGGAAACCGACCGACAAAATCATATTATAGATTTTTCGGTGCAACATATCCTTTCCACACATGGATTGCTGGAAATCAAAGCTTTAGAAAAGAAAACCGGCTATTCCAAGCGGTATTTGGATTTGTTATTTAAAGAACATATTGGTATTTCTCCTAAAACCTTCGCCAGCATTACCCGCTTTCAGCAATTTTATCAGCGCTGGGCAAATGCAGCACATACGGACTTTTTCAGGGAAGTATTATACGATTTATATTATGACCAATCGCATTTTATTAAAGAATTCAAGCGTTACACCGGTTATGCTCCTGCACAGTACGCACGTGCAAAAAATGATTTTGGCAAAATGTTTTATAAAAATAAGTAATTATATTTTATGCAATTGATTATCAAATGGTTAAATAACTAAATACGTACTTTTTTATTATAAGATCGTATAATTCCAGCTTTCAGCGGCTATTTCCCTTTTTTACAATTTTCTTTTTTGAGGCGGGCTTACCTTTGTTGCAATTAAAAAACAAAAAACATGCAAGTACCTCATTTAGAATTTGTTCCGCCAAATATTCTGGCACAGTTGGCAAACATGAAGCCATTTACTTTATTATTACAAAAAAAGGGACCTAATTATAATTCGCCCGACGCATTGAAAATTATTCAGTCCGAACATTTACCTCATTTATTTCAACTCCGTGAAAAAGGAATCGTTTTGATCTCTGTGCCAGTGATGGATGATAGCGATGTAAGCGCCATAGCCATTTATGATATGCTGGATAAGGACGAAATAAAGCGCATGACCGATGAAGATCCTGCTGTGCAAAAAGGCATTTTTATTTATGAATTGCTGAGTTGCATGGGCATGAAAGGGGATTCTTTACAATAAAATATAATAATTTACGTATTTACCTCTTTCACATTATAAAAACGGGGCGAATTTTTATCCTATTCGCCCCATTATATAATATTAGCGCTGTTTGCGCCAGTGAATACCTTCCTCGGTAGTACCGTCCTGCACAAATCCATTTTTCGCTAACACGCGTTGCGAACCAGTGCCATCTACCAAAGTATCCGCTATAACTGATTGTACCTCAGCATTTTGAAAAATCCAGTTTAGTAAACACTGCACCGCTTCGGTCATAATGCCCTGCCCTTCGTAGCGCGCATCTGTAAAATAACCGATCATTACCTCGCCGTGCTCGTTGGGTAATCCATTCACACCAATGGTGCCGACACCGCGATTATCAGTGCGATGAATGATTTGCCACACGGTAAACCACTGATAATCAGCTTGATGTTGCGTAACATTCGGAATAACCCAATTTTCCAGCGCGGTTTGAAATTCTTCAATAAACGCCGGAATGCTGATTTCAATGCCAAAATTTTCTAAACCAAGCGATTGCTCGAATGCAGCTCGATGCTGCTTTAATAATTGTAATTGATTCAAATCCAAAGGGATAAGCATTAATCTTTCGCTGATTAAATGAAACATGAGATGAAATAATTAAAAAATGAAATAATGGATAATGAAAATAATGAAGTAGTAAAGCCAGTGCATCAGACATGGCTGAGGAGGATTGCCCTTCCAGGCAGTGTAATACAATGATTAGAAATAAAAGTAGTCAGCGGCGTTGATTAAGTTCACTGCAAAAATAAATATTTTATAGCAATTTGTCAAGGGTAATAAATACCAGCCGCCAGTTGTTGTAATGCCGCACGATCTATGGAATGGGCGCCCTGGTAGGTAGAAATTTCTAACTTTAATTGCTGGTTATCAATAAGTTGTTCGTGTTGCTGTAAGCGTTCCGGGGTAATAAAAGGGTCTTCCGTACCATAAATGAAATGCAATTTTTTATCGGCAAAATAATGCTGGTGTGATAAATAATTTAAATCTTCCGGCACCAACCCTGCCCACAAGATCAAATGATGGAATGCGGGAAAGGCACGCGTGATCCAACGCATTTGGGTAGCACAGCCCTGCGAAAAGCCTAATAGAATAATTTGCACATTATCAGCCAGTTGTGGGATAAAATAATTGTAAAGAGTCGTTAAATAATTGGTATAATCTTCGATTTCGAGGAGACGGTCTTCTTTGGTCATCCACGAAGCGCCCACTTTACCGCTCAAACCTTCGGTATAAAAACGGGACAAACCTTCCGGCGCTATAATAAGCGTGTCCCCTTTTGCAATAACATCGAATTTACGTATAAAATATTGCGCGAGTTGACCGTAACCATGACAAGCAATCCAGCAGTACTGCACGTGTTTTCCGGGCGTACCAATGGTATAATAATGGGCAGTTTTGGTTACGGGAATGGTGTGGTGTTCGATCATGTTGACACTTGCGTTGAAAAGCCGAAAGATACATCAACCCGTCAACCTGTCAACTTACTTGTTATTTTTCTTGCCAAAAATATTTTTATCGCGGGTATCGAGCACCGGACTGGGGCGGGGCGCTTCGTCCATGATTTCGTGGAGCACCATCGGCTGGTATTTCCACAGGCCTTTATCATATTTATAAGCCTGATAACTGCCGTCCGGCACCATTACCATACCCTCATTGTATTGACCAGCCATGGGAATTAAATGATCAAAAATAATCATTTCCAACGCTTCATCATAATTCAGGCGTACACTGGAAGCAGCAGAATATTCCAGAAAAACGCGTTTTTTAGTTGTAGCTGGCTTGCCTTTTTCCTCCTGTACAAAAACAGGTGCACCAAAAATCGGCTTACCGTCTTTTCCAAAAGTAAGTACGTCAATCACTTTACGTTTACGGAAAAATTCATATCCGTCAAAACCAAAAAGTAAATAATATTTGCCCTGGGCATTTTTACATTCACGCAAATTGTAATAAACTGCGCCATACCATTTATCCGTGGAAAGCGCTTCCTGCTCTACGTCGGCGACATTAGCCGAGCGGTCAATCAAAGGATATAATTTCAACTCTGGCGTATTCATCTGAATAGCGCCGTAGTATTTATATTCGTCTTTATTAACATATAATTGCCAGGTAAAAATACGGAAAGAACTATCCTGCGGATACTGAATGGAAATATTTTTGAGCCGATCAAATTTATACTGAAAAGAATTCGGCGTTTTGAGTGCGCGCACCAGCGCCGGAATCATGGCATGGCAAGCCGCAAAACGATTTTCTTCCAAAGAATCATTCACGACTGCATAGCCCAAAATGCCGAGTGTATCCTCGGACAATTTTAATTGTGCCAAGGCTTCCGCCGATAAAGTCGCTTTATGCTGTGCGGTAAGATTAACATGAATCACCAGCAAGATAGCTGCTATTACACCCCAAGTTTTCATAGTTGTTCCTTCATTTTCCATGCTCTAACGACAAGAACACGCTTAAAATTGTGAAAAAGAAAAAGAGACCGGCTTTAAAACTGGTCTCTTTTTTTATTTGCATTCCTCCGGTAAAACCGGATATTATATCAGAACTAAATAATTATCGCCATCATTTATGTCGGCGGGCTTTGTTATTTTTATAATCCATAAAGATGAATTCACCCAAACCTTGTAAAGTGCTGTAAAATGCCTTGCCGTTGTTCGCCTGGGTAAATTGATCTACAAAGCGCACCAGATAAGGGTCGCGGGCAATCATAAAGGTCGTGATCGGAATTTGTAATTTGCGGCACTGCGTTGCCAAACCCAAGGTGCGACTCACAATTTTACGATCTAAACCAAAGCTATTTTTATAATATTTTTTACCTTTTTTAATACAAGTCGGCTTGCCGTCGGTAATCATGAAAATCTGCTTATTCGGATTCTTACGCCGCCGTAATAAATCCATCGCCAATTCCAGCCCGGCTACGGTATTGGTATGATAGGGACCCACTTCCAGATAAGGCAAATCTTTAATATCAATTTGCCGCGCATCGTCGCCAAACACAATAATATCGAGCGTATCTTTGGGATAGCGCGTGGTGATTAATTCAGACAGTGCCATGGCTACTTTTTTCGCCGGGGTAATGCGATCTTCGCCATATAATATCATGGAATGTGAAATATCAATCATCAGCACCGTACTCATCTGACTCTGGTAAAATGTCTCGTGCACTTCGAGGTCTTCTTGGGTCAGTTGAAATTCTTCAATCCCGTGATTGATCTGGGCATTGCGCAAAGATTCGGACACTGCCAGGTTGTCCAATTGATCGCCAAATTCAAAAGGACGTAATTCCGCAGTGGATTCATCGCCACGACCGGTTTGCTTGGTATTGTGATTACCTCGGCGGGTTTTCTTGAGTTGCCCGAAAATATCTTCCAACGCTTTGCGGCGCAACGCAATTTCCAGCTTCGAGGAAGGCACCATGCCGCCTTGCCCCTGCTGCCCTTGTTGAATGTACCCTTTATCAATCAAATCCTGGATGAAGTCTGCCATGCCATAGTTCTCATCCGTCAGTTTATACTCCTTGTCCAATTCGGTGAGCCACGACAATGCTTCACTAACATCGCCAGAGGTATAAATCAGCAACTCTTGAAAAACCTTGAATAATTTTTCAAAGGGGGTATCCCCTTCCATTCCGGGCACATATTGGGAAAAACGAAATCCAATCATTCTCTTTTTATTTTTACCACTGAGCGCACTGCCTTCACTCAATTTTTTAGAAGATAAATATAGAAATATCAGCTTGATAAGGCAAGAAAAATGGAGTGGACTTGGTGTGCTTAATGGTCATTTACATTGTAAAATAAAATCGCCCTGAAAATAGTTCAAGGCGAGCGGGTGAAAATTATATTTTAAACGGGACTCTTTTAGGCAATGGCACAGCATTTTGCCAATTCAGTATAATCGGGCCGATCATACGCCAACTTATGAATGAAACTTTCCCGAATTTCTCCGTCTTGAATAATGAATACACCAGGCATCTGAAAATCATCGCCCAGGGAAGGTCCTGGCACATGCCCTTCGAGTACTGCCGCCTGAAAGCCCCGGATAAAAAACTGTAAGCCAAACAGTTGTGTAATACTATTTTTTACCAAGCCAAAAGCGGCATAATATTTACAATCAGGGTCACTAATATGCGTTGCTTCCTCCAGTTCGTACCGTTGAAAATAACGCTCGGCAATTTCATTATCCGTCATATGCACAAACACGAGGCGCATTCCCAAACCCTCGATTTCTTTGCGTTTTTTGGAAATATCGGAGAGCGCTTCGCGACAGAACGTACAGCCAAATTGTCGCAAAAAAACCAGCATAACAGGTTGCTCGTGCGACATTTCACGGAGCGTTTCTCCTGTGTTGGCAACCATTTGGTCCATAATTTCCGGCTCCACGTTTACAAACGACATGTTGTTGAATTTTTATTCAAAACAGTAGCTTTGCAAAAAAGTTTATGCTTTCAGACTATTGACGTTGTAACATCTTTACCATAAAACGCTTAAAAAAAACGACTTACACCGTTTTTAGGCAACATTTCATACTTTTTTAAGGTAATTTCAGACAAAAACCACACTCCCCAAATCACCAATAACAAATAACAAATAACAAATAACGAATATCAAATCACCAATAACAAATACCCAATTAACCTCTCCCCTAAAACCACCGATCCAGCCAATAACCTGTGGCATATGCCAATACAGCCGCTGCCAATCCCAACACCAGCGTTTCCAACACACCGCGTAATATGCTGCGTTCGGTTACATAACTTTTTAACACCCCAATAAAGGCAAAAGCCAGCAAGGTCAGGGACGAAGACCAGGCAAATAAATTGATTCCCAAAGGATTAACATAATCCACTACATAAATAATTAATGGCACCAGTCCTACAAAAACAAAGGATAGAAAAGTGCTCAAACCCATAGAAAAAGGAGACTTGGCAGTTGGCAGCATTTGTAATTCGTCTTTCATCATCGTGTCCACCCAAATCTCTTTATTGGACGTCACTACTTCCACTACTTTTTCCAGTAAGACTCCATCCAAGCCTTTTTGTTGAAAAATAGCGCGTACCTCGGCTTTACCTTCCTCTGGATTGTGCTGCACTTCCCATATTTCGCGCCGCCGGTGCTTTTCATAATTGTGCAAATCGGATTGATTGGATAAATAACTGCCCACCGACATCGAAAAACCATCGGCAATCAAATTGGCAAAACCTAAAATGATGACCACTGAACTCTCCAAGCCGGCACCCGCTGCACCCGCCACCACCGCAAAAGTAGTCACGCTGCCATCAATGCCCCCATAGACAAACTCCGGTAAGTACTGTTGTAAATTCTTGATTTCCAATGCTTCTTATTTTAAATGCGAAATATACTCTCTAAACCAGGAGATGCAAATGATAAAGGTTTGTACTTTTGCCTATAAAAATCATGTAAGCCATGCTCACCGCAATCTCCCCTATCGACGGACGTTATCACGATAAAGTCGCTGAATTATCGGAGTACTTCTCCGAATACGCACTTATCAAATACCGCGTTTTTGTTGAAATTCAATACTTTATTGCATTATGCGAATTGCCTTTGCCTCAACTCGTAGAATTTGATAAAAATCTATTCTCAAATTTAAACCAAATCTGTGAAGTATTTGACCTTGACGATGCCGCCGAAATTAAAAACATCGAACGCATTACCAATCATGATGTAAAAGCGGTGGAATATTTTATTAAAAAGAAATTTGATCAACTGAATATTACACACTATAAAGAATTTATTCACTTCGGACTCACTTCGCAAGACATTAATAATACGGCTATTCCCTTATTACTGAAAAATGCCATGCGACAAGTCTATCAGCCTTTGTTACAAAAGCTCCGTACCCACCTCGACGAACTCGCCACCACCTGGCGCGATGTACCCATGCTCGCACGCACGCACGGGCAGCCCGCATCGCCCACGACGGTTGGCAAAGAAATTAAAGTTTTTGTACAACGGCTTGATTTACAGATCGAACAGTTGAAAAACATTCCCGACAGTGCTAAATTTGGCGGTGCTACCGGCAATCTCAATGCGCATTATGCCGCTTACCCTGATATGGACTGGCATAATTTCGCCAACTTTTTTGTACGCAATTATTTAGGCTTGGAACGTTCGCACCCCACTACACAAATTGAGCATTATGACCATATCGCCGCTTTATTTCAAAATATCAGCCGGATTAATACTATTTTGATTGACCTTTGCCGCGACATCTGGGCATACATTTCTATGGAATATTTCACCCAAAAAGTGGTTGATAATGAAGTTGGTAGCTCGGCTATGCCCCATAAAGTGAACCCCATCGATTTTGAAAATGCCGAAGGTAACCTCGGTTTTGCCAATGCCATTTTTACGTATCTCGCTGAAAAATTACCGGTTTCCCGTTTGCAGCGCGACCTCACGGACAGCACCGTCCTGCGCAACATCGGCGTACCGGTGGCGCATACAATCATCGCATTCAAATCTATTTTAAAAGGATTGGATAAACTGGTACTCAATAAAACGAAGTTATTTGATGAACTAGACCATAACTGGATGGTGGTAGCCGAAGCCATTCAGAGCGTGTTGCGCCGCGAAAGTTACCCGCAGCCCTACGAAGCCCTCAAAGCACTGACGCGCGGCAAAGCCCAGATTAGCAAAACCGAAATCCACGATTTTATTGATCAACTAACGATCAGCGAAGCTATTAAAGCCGAATTAAAAACCTTCACCCCGCATAACTATGTTGGGAAAGTGGGAGGAGGGTAAAGGGTTCAAAAGTTTGGGAGTTTGGGAGTTAGAAAGTTTGGGAGTTTGGGAGTTGGGAAGTTTGGAGTTCTGGAAACTACAGGGTTTATGGAGAACTTCCAAACTCCCGAACCTCCAAACTTCAGAACCTCCAAACTTCCAAACCTTTTCGTATATCGTACTTTTTTCTACGGGAGATGCGTACTTTCGTGGTCGCTTTTTGTAAAAATAATCAGAATTTCGATGAGTGTTCGTATTGTTTTTATGGGTACGCCCGAATTTGCGGTTCCCTCGCTGGACATTTTAGTCAAAAACGGTTACGACGTAGTTGGCGTAGTCACTGCCACTGATAAGCTGGGCGGACGCGGCGGCAAACAACTGATCGAATCAGCTGTGAAAAAATACGCGGTGGCACATGGCATCAAAGTATTGCAACCGGAAAAACTGAAAAATCCTACCTTTTTGGATGAACTCCGCAGCTTACAGGCTGATTTACAGATCGTTGTCGCGTTTCGCATGTTACCGGAAGTGGTATGGGCAATGCCGCCCCTGGGTACCTTCAACCTGCATGGCTCTTTGCTCCCCAAGTATCGCGGCGCCGCGCCGATCAACTGGGCGATCATCAACGGGGAAAACGAAACGGGCGTTACGACTTTCTTTCTACAACACGAGATTGACACCGGCGATGTGATACTGCAAACCAAACTGCCCATCGGCGAGAATGAAACTGCCGGGGAAGTGCACGACCGCATGATGCTACTTGGCGCGGAAACGGTACTCCGAACCGTACAAATGATTGAAAATAAGACCCTTACCACCCAAAAACAACTGGATGCTGAAGCTTCTCATGCACCCAAACTCTTCCACGAAACCTGCCAGATTAATTTCCACCAGCCCACTCAGAAAGTACACGACTTCATTCGCGGACTCAGCCCCTACCCCGCCGCCTGGACCCTGCTACATGACCTCGAACTGAAGATTCTCAAAACAACCCAGGAAGTCAGCACACATGCTTTCCCGCCGGGGCAATTCATCTCCGACAATAAAAAATTCCTCAAAATCAGCACTTTAGATGGTTTTGTCCACGTGCACGAGTTGCAGCTGCAAGGCAGAAAACGCATGGATACGGTCGCTTTTTTGAATGGGTATAAGGTTTAGGTTGAGATTAAGGTTGAGGTTGAGGGGTTGAGGGGTTGAGGAGTTTGGAGGTTTGGAGGTTGGGGTTCAGAAGTTAATTAGAAGCAATTGTTTCAATTAAAGTATCGGCTATTTTATTTAAATCTGTTGGTTTTCAATGCTTTATTAGCAGATTAGCACAACTTGCAACTTGTTCCGAGTAATCGGGATCAGCACATTGACGTAATACATGGTGAATTAATTTTTGATCATCCGCCCGCGCGTGGACACCCTTCAGGGATACAATTTTCATTCAATAATTTTGCGCACCATGTACTTAACCATTTTACCGCTAACCCAGTAACCATCCACCCTGGCGTTGTTCAACCATAACCCCAAAACCCCCAAACCTCCAAACCTTGAACCCCCAAACCCCAAAACTCCATAACTCCCAACCCCCCTAAAACAATAACACCATAACACCATAACACCATAACACCCCAAAACCCCATTAAACACCACCTGCCAGCAGATTGTTACAATTTTAATTTCGATTTTTGCCAAATAAAAAACTAAAATTTGCTCGCTTGTTTTATTAATATTTTAAGAAAATGTCATTTTTCTGTATAAAAGTATGTTAAAGTCTGAACTTTGGAACCTTACTTTTCTAACAAGGCGTTACCTTTCCAGCGAAATGATCCAAACAAGTATTCGGTAAAAAAACTTTAGCAATGCAATTCGTAAGATTGAACCCGCGGGTTCATTTTGAACTGTCAGACGTACTGCCTGCCAATGCGGTGGGTATTGGGCGCGAGCAGTGGTCGGTTGCTCAAGCGAACGACTGGTATGCAGCGCAGGATTGGTTGGTGGGAAGTAATTTCATTCCCAGTACCGCCATCAATCAACTGGAAATGTGGCAAACCGAAACTTTTGACGTTGCTACCATTGACCGGGAACTCGGCTGGAAAGCCGCGCTGGGCATGAACACCGCCCGCGTTTTCCTACACGATTTGTTATACGAACAAGACCCGCAAGGGTTTCTCGACCGCATTGAAACGTACCTGCTCATCGCCAACAAACATCAGGTGAAGACCCTCTTTGTGCTGTTTGATTCCTGCTGGGATCCATACCCGCAATTGGGCAAGCAACGCGACCCCAAGCCGCATGTACACAACTCCGGCTGGGTACAGGGTCCGGGCTACTACGCACTGCAAGACGAAACGCAATACCCTCGCCTCGAACGCTACGTGAAACACGTGGTGGCAGCTTTTGCCAACGACGAACGCGTATTGGGCTGGGATATCTGGAACGAACCGGATAATGAAAACACCGCCTCCTACGGCGCTACCGAATGTCCGAACAAACTCGACTACGTCTTACACTTGTTACCCAAAGCTTTTGAATGGGCGCGCGCCGCGCATCCCCGCCAGCCGCTTACTTCGGGCTTATGGATCGGCGAATGGGCAAGCTTTGCAGACCTTACTCCCATTCAACAGGTACAGGTGTCGCAGTCGGATATCATCTCCTTCCACAACTACGAAGACGAGCACGAATTTGCCAAGCGCATTCAGTGGCTGCAGCAGTACGGTCGTCCTTTGCTGTGTACCGAGTACATGGCACGTCCGAGCAAGAGCACCTTTGCCCAGAAGCTACAGGTGGCACGCCAGTACAAGGTCGGTATGTACAACTGGGGCTTCGTAGATGGCAAAACCCAAACCAAGTACCCTTGGGATAGCTGGGATCGCGCCTACAACGATGAACCGCCGCTGTGGTTTCACGACATTTTCCGCAACGATGGTACGCCCTACAATCCGGAGGAAGTAGCCATCATCAAAACCTTGTGCAGCCGCCACGAACTGGAAGAGGCATAAGGGCATTTCTTATTTTAGCGTAAAATCAAAAAGAAGCAGCGTCCTGTTCTCCACGAGCAGGGCGCTTTTTTTTACCCATCGCCTCGCCTGGTTAAATTGTACCACTGAGCACACTGAGCCAATAGCTTAACCTTTGTGCGCTTAGTGCCCTCCGTGGTGATAAACAGCAACCGCCAGCGAAAATCCGCGTCATCCGTGTCGCCCGTGTTCCCATTATGGTCGCAAAGGCAAGTGCGTTGGCACCAAGCAAAGCCCTGGCAAGCACTGAACCAATAGCTTAACCTTTGTGCGCTTAGTGCGCTTAGTGGTGATAAACGCCGATCGCCAGCAAAAATCCGCGTCATCCGCGTCGCCCGTGTTCCCATTATGGTCGCAAAGGCAAGTGCGGCGGCGCAAATAGGCACGCCTAACCTCATTGCAACGCGGACGACACCGCCCCCCGTACCCCCACCGAACGGCAGCAAACATACCCGAAAGGTAAGTTAAAGCACCTGTGAAGGTAAGATAAAGAACCTAGGGAGGTTCAGGGAAGTACCTGTAGAGGTTCAAGGTTCAACCTACAGGGGTTCAATAGAGAACCTAGAGAGGTTCAACAAAGATGCGGTAGAGGTTCTTGCCAGATGCCAGGAAGGTTCAAGGTTTAACCTATTGGGGTTCAAAGGAGAACCTACATAGGTTGAATAAAGATGCTGTAGAGGTTCAAGGTTCATCCTGTAGGGGTTCAGGGAAGAACCCAGGGAGGTTCAATGAAGAACCTGGATAGGTTCTTGCCAGATGTTATGGAGGTTCAACGGAGCTGCTTTTGGTAAATACGTGCGCCTTAACATTCATTTCCCTTTATCAATTACATTACGATTTAATATAATTAAATAAAGATTGCAATATCAAATTTTACTACAAAAGCACTGAGCCACAAAAATTACCCAAAAACCTTGGTGTATTTGGGGCAGCCTACATCTTAATATTTAAAAAACTTTATAAAAGTTAAAATTCTGCCATATCATTGTTTTTTTCAATGAAATAATCTACTTTTGCCGCACTTCCCAAACAAATACTACTCTTTTAGTGATACTTACTCTTTACGAACCAACATAAAGAAGCTAAAACTATTTAGTAAAATTTAAATATTTAAACCGATTAATTAACCAGAACAGTCTCGCTGTTCTAAAAATGTGTTGTTCATATGAAAAACATGATCTTCGTTGCCAAATTTGGCATCTTATCTTTATTTTTTTCCTACGGCTCGTTTTTACATTCGCAAACCTGTACTGCTACAATGAATGGTAATTGGAATGACGTTTTTACTGGTATGTGTTCAGCTTTTATTATTGAATCAGGAGTTTCTGTAACGATTAATACAATGGAAAATGTAACAATTCAAATGAATGGAACTATTACGATCAAAAGTGGAGGGACCTTAGTTATTGATGGAACATTAAACCTGGGAGCGACGGCAACTCTATTCATAGAACCCACCGGCATTATAAGTGGTATAGGAAGTATTACATCTGGCGGACAGACTTATACTGCCACCGACATGGCGCCCAATAATTTTGCCTCTATCATGTTACAAGGAAATCTTTTTAACGGCACCCTTCCCATCACCCTCACTTCCTTCACCGGCGAACAAGTAGAAAATACCATCGCATTGAAATGGGCAACTGCCACCGAAAAAGACAATGCCTACATGACCATAGAGCGCAGCCCCGACGGCAGGCATTTTACTGCACTCAAACGCATAGCGGGACACGGTACCACCCATACACCTCAGTTTTACAACTGGAATGACCCCGCGCCGCTGCCGGGCATGAACTACTACCGCCTGCGCCAGGTGGACTTTGATGGCAGGCATGAATACCATCCGATCATCGCCGTCGAATTCACCGCGAAAAACCCTTCGGGTAGCATCCGGCTCTACCCGACGGAAGTCCAGCACCACCTCAACCTGGTACTGGATGCACCACTCCAGGAGGAAGCCACTTTACGCATCAGTGATCTTGCCGGTCGCATGCTGCATCAGCAGCAACTGAGCGCGGGCAGCCATCAGGCAGCATTAGCCGTGAGTGGCTTAGCGCCAGGGCATTACTGCATTACCCTGCAAACGGGTAGCCATCTTGCCACGGCTCGCTTTTTGAAGTCAACCCCATAAACATAGCGCTCAGGCTTGGGGAAGGGTGCTTTCCCAAGCCTGCAATGCACGTCTTTATTGATATATTATATTATTTTTTATCGTTTTATTCATTTTCTGCCTCGCTGTTACATCCTACATAACATTACTTAGTCGCTTTATAACAACACATGTAGAAATATTAAATATCTTTTTCTATTTTTTGTTAAATATTATATTTATAAGCAACACATCTTGTATTATTTTCTAAAAGAATGTAACTTCGCCCATAATTTTTTTTCTGCATAACCCAAACATCTAAACACACTGA
>JBKBWT010000037.1:0-23292 GCA_046314415.1 Saprospiraceae bacterium | reverse complement strand
ACCCGAATTGGATTATAAAAGAGTCGAATTAGGTTCTCTGATACTCGAATTAGATTATAAAAGAGTCGAATTGGATGCTCTGATACTCAAATTGGATTATAAAAGAGTCGAATTAGATGCTCCAATACTCAAATTGGATTATAAAAGAGTCCAATTGGATGCTCTGATACTCGAATTGGCAGATAAAAAAAGTGGGAAGACCCCTGGCGGCATCTCCCCACTTTTGTAATATTGAAAAAGGTATTTATGCCAACTTCCAGCCCTCGCGGTAAGGACGCGAAACGAATTGGTTGGCTTCCTCAAAGTTTGTAATTTTCATGCTCGGACCATCCCACAGCAGGCGTTTGCGACCGTAGTAGTCGAAGCCCCGACCATTGGCGCCGGTTTTGCGCAAATTGTAGCTGCGAATTGCCAGGTTACCCATTAAAACGGTCTCCGTGAGCGGACCTGCATAGTCGAAAGAAGACGTCAATGCCTTATGCTCCTTACTGCCAAAGCCCGCTTTGCAGGCATTGGTCCAGGAAGCCTGGTGCCCGTGTTCCGGTAGCGGGGTTCCGGTTTGTTCCAGTTTCGGCATTTCCATGCGATCGCCGTTTTTGAGGTAAATTTTAGGATTATTACCATACGTACCGCAGGTCATAATACCTTTTTTACCAATCATAATCACGCCATTGCTACTGTCGGATTCAGCGAGTGGCTCATTGGCAGGAATCCATTCCGGGTGGAAGGGGCGAATACCACCATCCGTCCAATACATGGTCACTTCGGATTTGTTGCGCTCCGTCGCCGGGAATTTCAGTTGCACATTGGAAGAAGGCGGACAACCTTCGGGGATGTATTCGGGCGTCCAATCTTTGATAAAGACCTGACCTACACTGCATTCTACCTCGGTCGGATAACCCAAGCCCAGTACGCGGAATGCCGGATCGATGAGGTGACAACCCATATCGCCCAAAGCGCCGGTACCGAAGTTCCACCAGCCCCGCCACTTGAAGGGGTGATAGAGCGGGTGATAATCTACCCATTCGGCAGGACCAACGAATAGTTCCCAATCTTGCTGAGACATCGGTTCAGGCAAGGGCAGCTTTTCAGTAGGTACGGGAATACCCTGGGGCCATACCGGACGGTTGGTCCAGATATGTACTTCGCTTACTTTACCGATCAAGCCCTTGTCGAGCCAATCCATCATCACTTTCTGGGAAGGGTTGGAGGCACCCTGGTTGCCCATTTGGCTCACCACTTTGTACTTGCGGGCAGCTTCGGTGAGCATGCGCGCTTCGTAGATGTTGTGCGTGAGTGGTTTTTGGACGTACACGTGTTTGCCCATTTGCATGGCAGCCATAGCAGCTACAGCGTGGGTATGGTCGGGTGTCGAGATGGTCACTGCGTCAATGGTGTCCTTCATCTCGTCGAACATTCGACGGAAGTCATTGTAAAACTTGGCATCCGGGAATTTGTCAATACTGCCTTTAGCGCGGGATTTGTCCACATCACAAAGCGCCACCACATTGTTAGCACCGTTGTTCCAGGCATTCGCAATATCGCTCTGCCCTTTACCACCGGCACCGATAGCGGCGATATTGAGCTTATCACTCGGTGCAATGAAGCCTTTGCCCAGTACGTGGCGCGGCACAATAAAAAAACCGCCGGCAGTCACTGCGCCTGTTTTCAGGAACTTCCGTCTGGTTGTAGTTAGTTTATTTTTTTGCATTTTTTAAACGATTGGTGATTGGATTCAAATGTAGCGGAAAATTGCCGAAATGGAAAAGACAAAGTGTAAAAACCACACAAATTGATGTGAAAATGACAAGCAGCAACTTGGAATGTTTTATATTCAATTTGGCATCTCTAAATAGAAACCGCCCGAACTTTGCAGACGAAAGCATTTCAATTCCAAATTTATACTTTACCTTTGCGCATACCTCAAATCGCTTTGACATTGGAAAAGGATAAGCCCGTGGGAGTTATTGGAACCGGCAGTTTCGGTACCGCTATTGCCAACTTGCTGGCGCACAACGTGGAAGTGCTGATGTATAGCCGCAAACCGGAGGTGGTAGAATCCATCAATCGTACCCATCATAATTTTGAGGTAGATCTGTCACTGCGTATTCGTGCTACTTTAGATATAGAGGAGGTCGCGGAGCGCTGCACGCTTATTTTTCCGGTGGTTCCTTCTGCCAATTTCCGACGCATGATGCGCCATTTAGGTCCTGCTTTACGTCCCTATCATATTCTGATTCATGGTACCAAAGGTTTTGATGTGGGTGAGTTGGAGCCAGATGGCCGAACCCTGCGCCGCGAGCACGTCAGCACCATGAGTGAGGTGATTTTGCAGGAAAGTGCAGTGGTACGGGTGGGGTGTCTGTCGGGTCCAAATTTGGCGAAAGAAATTATGGAAGGCATGCCTACCGCTACGGTGATCGGCAGTCGCTTTGAAGAAGTCATTGATTTGGGGAAAGCCGTGCTGAGTAGCCCTCGCTTTCATGTGTTTGGAACGCATGATATCTTAGGCGCGGAATTGGCGGGCGCTTTAAAAAATATCATAGCCATCGGTTCAGGGATTTTACGGGGTAAAAAACTCGGAAAAAACCTGCAGGCGATGCTGATTACCCGGGGCTTGGTGGAAATGATTTACTTTGGCAAAGCAATGGGTGCCACGTCTCATGCGTTCTTTGGTACGGCAGGCATCGGCGATCTCGTGGCAACGGCTACCAGTAAGAGCAGTCGCAATTTCTCCTTCGGTTATCGCATGGGCAAAGGCGAAAAGCGCGAGGCGATATTAGCCTCCATGCCGGAAATTCCGGAGGGGGTGGGTACTTTAAAAATTGCCGCACAACTGGCAGCGTATTACAAATTACACGTGCCGATTACCGCGATGTTATATGATATTGTATATGAAAATTATGATATTGACAAAGCCATTGAAGCATTAATTACGTATCCGTATGATGTAGATGTAGATTTTATGGAGTAGTTGTGATATAGGATATAATTTATTTTAGCAAACCAAGTTTTTAGCATATAATAATTAATCATGAATTCTTTTGTAAAGAAAGCCTTAATCCATATTGCCGTTTTAGTAGCGTTTTTGGCAGTAGCCGCCCTTTATTTTGCACCGCAATTGCAGGGAAAAGTATTGCCGCAGGGTGATATTGTTCAATACCAGGGCATGTCGCACGAGTCGCGGGTGTATGAAGAAAAGACCGGTCGTAAAATGCTGTGGACCAATGCCATGTTTGGCGGTATGCCCACTTATCAAATCAATACAGTTGATTCGGGGAACCACCTGAAGAAAGTGGAAGCCTTTGCTTTATTGGGCATGGGCGAGCCGATCGGGCGCTTTTTTGTGGCGATGGTGTGTTTTTATATTCTAATGGTCTGTTTGCGGGTCAATCCGCTGCTGGGTGCCGTGGGTTCGGTCGCTTTTGCCCTGAGCACCAATAATTTGATCTTATTAGAAGCTGGTCACATGACTAAATTAGCGGCTATCAGTCACTTACCGCTGGTAGCGGCAGGTATGCTGCTTGCTTTCCGCAAACAATATCTGGCAGGCGGTATTTTATTTGCCCTGGGCATGGGCTTGGATATTTACAGCAACCACGTGCAAATGACGTATTATTTTGCGCTGACGCTGCTTATTTATGGCATCGCGCAACTTATTTACAGCATTCGTGAAAATGAGCTGACCAATTTTGCCATTGCTGCCGGGGTGTTGATTCTAGCCGGTGGCGCAGCCGCGGCTTCAGCGGCTTCTAACTTGCTGGTGACGTATGAATATTCGCGCGATACCATGCGCGGTAAGCCTATCCTGCAACCGGATGCCAATGCGGATAAAGAAACCAATAGCAGTGCGGTGGAAGGTTTAGCCTGGGACTATGCCATGCAATGGAGCAACAATACGCTCGATCTTTTTGCAGCCGTTATACCTGGAGTGGTTGGCGGCGGATCACAGGAACCACTCGGTAAAAATTCGAAAACGGCGCAGGCATTGCGCAATCGAGGCGTAAATCCGGCAGCACTTGAAGACTTAAAATTGCCGCTATATTGGGGTGCTTTACCATTTACCAGTGGTCCGATTTACTTTGGCGCTACCGTATTTTTCTTTTTCCTCATGGGCTTATTTTTAGTAAAAGGACCAGCAAAATGGTGGCTGGCGCTCGGTACTTTGCTCACTTTCATGCTTTCGATGGGTAAAAACCTCGAATGGTTCAATCGCCTCATTTTTGAGTATTTACCTTTGTATAATAAATTCCGCACGCCGAATTCAGTATTGAGTATTGCTTCTTTCTTGATACCGGCATTAGGTTTTCTGGCATTATGCGAAGCTTTGAAAAATAATAGCGATGAAAATCGCATTCGTCGTGCCTTATACATTAGCGCGGGTATCATGGGCGCTATTACCTTATTTTTCATATTGATTGGACCTTCCATGTTTAGCTTCCGGGGTAGCGGTGATGATCAGTTAACACAGGCAGGTTTTGATATTAATACCATAATTGCCGACCGAAAGGGTTTAATGCGCGGTGATGCCTTGCGCTCGCTGGTGCTGGTGCTGTTGAGTGGCGGTTTACTCTGGGCTTACCTGCAGAAGATGATCAATAAAACCATCGTCATTGCCGGCTTGGGCGTGCTGGTTTTATTTGATTTGTGGGGCGTAGGCCGACGCTACGTGGACGCCGATAGTTTTGTTGCAAAAAGTAATTATGCCAATAATTTCAAACCCCGCCCGGTGGACGAGCTGATTTTAAAAGACAGCGATCCTAATTTCCGGGTTCTGGACTTATCCGTTAATACTTTTAATAATGCCACCTCTTCTTATTTTCATAAAACCATTGGCGGTTATCACCCTGCAAAACTTCAACGTTATCAGGATATTATAGATCGCCACATTGCTAATAACAATGAGAAGGTGCTCAATATGCTCAATACCAAATATTATATTATACAAAACCAGCAGACGCAACAACTGGATGCCCAAATCAATATGCCAGCTCTGGGGAATGCCTGGTTTGTGGATAATATTCAAATGGTAAAAACCGCGAATGAGGAAATTGATGCCTTGAACACGTTCGAGCCTGCAAGTGAGGCGATTATACATCAGGAATTTAGCAATTATATCGCAAATTTTGATCCGCAAAAAGATTCAAGCGGCACCATCAAATTGTTGACCTACGAGCCCGACCACCTCACGTACGAAAGCAATGCCAGCAGTGAGCAACTGGCGGTTTTTTCTGAAATCTGGTATGGTCCGAACAAGGGTTGGAATGCTTACATTGACGGCAAAGCTACGGAGCACATCCGCGCCAATTACATACTACGTGCGCTGCGGGTACCGGCAGGTAAACATAAAATAGAATTTAAATTTGAACCGCAGATTTATAAAACCGGCACCTTGATTTCCAATATTTTCTCGGGTCTGATTGTAGTAGGATTGTTGGGATTTGTGGGCTATGCGGGTTATAAAGGTTATCAAAAGGCACAAAATGAACCAAAGCCAGAACCGAAACCCAAACCGCAACCGGTGCAACCAACCACCAGTCGCAGTACCACTACTACCAGCCGCCCCATCACCAAGTCCAAAAAGAAAAAGTAATTTAGTTCTGTTCCGATAGCTATGGCACATTTATATAATATGCCATAGCTAACTCATAAAAAATGTCGAAAATCGCCGTCATCATACCGCATCAATTTGTGCCGCCCGCGAATGGCGGACACGCCGCTGGCTACGGTTTTTGCGAGTTTTTGGCAAAGGAACGCGAAATTGTGGTCATCTCAACCACCAATAATCCCGACCTGCCCCTCCCCTTTCGACTCGAACGCTTATTTAGCGATCGGTTTTATAAATATTTTAGTCCACTGGTTGGCTTACGCTTGTATCAGTTTTTAAAAAAAGAACATATTACACACTGTGTTATTCAGCAACCATTTATCGGATTATTAATATTACCGATTGTAAAATTACTAAATATAAGACTACTCGTTTATTCACATAATATTGAATACCAACGCTTTCAAACGATTGGCAAATGGTGGTGGCGCTTCCTATGGCTGGTAGAATGGTTATTATATCGCAACGCAAATGCCGTGTTATTTATCTCCCGTGATGATATGCGCGAAGCAATTCCCATTTTTAAATTAAATCCAAATCGATGTTTTGAAATGCCTTATGGGACGCGTTACCCCAGCACTCCACCTGGCAGAGACGAGGCGCGTAAAATAATCACACAACGCCATCAGCTTGATCCTCAGGCGTTTCTAATCTTATTTTTTGCAACGCATTCTTACAAACCCAATACGGATGCCCTGGAGCGGATTTTGGATATAATAAACCCCATTTTATTACAAAAAGCGGATTTTCCTTATAAAATCTTGATATGTGGTGGCGGTTTACCGGAGCGTTTTAATAAATTAACAGCATATCAGGAGAAAAACATTCACTATGTCGGCTTCGTTGATAAGATTGATGAGTATATCCAGGCTTGTGATGTAACGCTGAATCCCGTTATTACCGGCGGCGGCGTCAAAACCAAAATGGTGGAAGCCATTGCGCTGGGCACGCCCGTCATTTCCGCAAAAACCGGTGCCAAAGGCGTTGATCCCGTTGCTTGCGGTGACAAATTAGTCATACTGCAAGATGATGATAATCAAGGCTTTGCAGCAGCAATTTTACATCTAAAAAGTAAATATTACATGCCAACTCCGGCTTCTTTTTATAAGGAATATTATTGGGCAAATGCCATTCAACCAGCACTGAAAGAGATGCAAGATACCAGACATCAGATGCCAGATGTGCCCTCTTAAATTAAAACTCATAACTAAATAACATGCGATTTGAAGATAGAATACCGGATGAATTATTTAAAGGCGATCATTACCTGGGGCGTCCGGCGGATTTTGATGATAAAATTGTGCATCGGCGGGTGGCGTTGGTGCGCGAAATTTCTGGCTTCACCGGAAAAGACCTGAATTTACTGGACATTGGCTGTGGCAATGGCGCTTCGATGTTTTTATTGTCAAACGAATTTAACTACTGCCTGGGCTTGGAAGTCGAAACCGCACATCAAGATGCTTTTGAATATTATAAAAAACAACATCAAATTAATAATTGTGATTTTCGCATTTTTGACATTGAAAATCAAGCACTTGAACAAAAATTTGATCGTATTATAAGTTTTGAAGTCATCGAACATTTACGCGATGATAAAAATGTAAGCTTTTATTATAAAACTTTAAAACCCGGCGGCATCGCTGCGATTTCTGTGCCAAACAAATGGTGGATTTTTGAAACGCACGGCGCGAAATTGCCACTTTTACCCTGGAATCGGGTGCCATTTTTCTCCTGGCTCCCCCGCCCTATTCACGAGCGCTTCGCCAATGCGCGTATTTACACAAAAAATCGTATTAAAAAATTATTGGAAAATGCTGGTTTTCAGGTAGAAAGTATTCAATATATCACCGCACCATTAGATGTTTTGAAAGATGGTAAAATAAAGACTTGGTTCGTAAATAATATTTTTAAAGGGGATGTAACAAAAATGCCGTTTTTATCCACTTCATTATTCGTAGTAGCGCGAAAAAAATAAAGAGTTGCATAAAAGCTTAAAAAAATGTATTTTTGAATCGAAAACGCAATAATATGGCTACAGCCAGCAAAACCGAGCAACAGCCAGGTGGCAGACAAGAGCAAATGATTCCTAAAGCGCTCATCTATGAGGAAATAGATGGAAAACCTATCTATTATCGTGGTTATCAAGATGTTTTGAATAAAAAAAATACACCAGAAGGCATTATGGGCTCCAGTAGTTTGCAAGTAAAATTAGCACAACTGATACTCCGATATTTATTTACAAAACTAGATGCCGACAAATGGGAAATCTTTCCAGGCGAAGCAGGCATGCACCTTTCTAAAGGCAATAACCTCGCTACAGATATTGCCATTTATTCGGCGGAACAGTTAAAAGATTACACCTTCGATGTAAAATATTTTGAAATAGCGCCTAAAGTTATTATAGAAATTGATACAAAAGCGGATTTGAATGTAATACAATGGGAAATATATTTAAAACAAAAAAATCATAAATTACTGGAGTGGGGTGTGGAGCGTATCATTTGGGTGCTGACGGCGTCCGAACAGGTTATTTTGGTAGAACCCAATCAGGATTGGCGCACCCGCGACTGGAACAAACCAGTCGAAATCGTGGAAGGATTTGAAATTGTGATTGAAACGCTTCTTCAGAAAAAGTAATATTATATTTTATATTTTGCGCCTCTTTTTAACAGCGCCGTATAAACGGTGCCCACCCGCTTCGCTACTTTTTTAAATACATCAATCAGCCAATTTTCAATGTAATAATTCTTGCTTAATAATTTAGGTGTGTAAATAATTAAATGCACCAACATCATCACAAATGCTACCAAACTGATTAACAGCAGGTTAAGTGAATTTAAACTTACCTTTTTCGCATCCACATTATCCCGACCAAGCGCAAAAGCCGACTGAAAAAACCAATCTACCTTCATTTTATAAGGCGCTACTAAATGTTGAATAAATAACTCCGGGTCGTGCGCAATTTGAATGCCGTCCGCGCGCATGCGATGCTGCAACTCCGTTTCTTCATTATAGGCAATGGTATTACCGATCATGCCCAATTTTACATCAAAACCGCCGTATTTAGTTAAGGTCGGTTTATGAATTACCATGATACAGCCAATGGCAAATTGATTACCGTGGATAGGCGTCACCGCTTTGTACGGTAACTCATTGGTAGCCACATATTTATCTTTGTACCAATGCGGTTTTGGATATTTATACCAGGGCAGCGCCACGCCTCCAAAATATTTATACGGATGATGATGAATCGTCCACAATGCCCGTTCCACAAGGTTTTCAGCAGCCAGCGCATCGTCATCCAAATATAATACCCATTCGGATTGAGCCTCTTGATACGCCCGATTGCGCGCGTAACTTAGTCCTTGCTGCATTTCCACAATAACCCGCAGATTCGGCACTTTCCCGATGAAAGATTCGGCAACTATTTGTGTCTGATCCGTTGAATTATTATTAATCACAATCACTTCAAACACCTGAGGATCAGCTGTTTGCACAGTAAGCGATTGTAAACATTCCGCCAGAATATCGGCGCGGTTGTACGTGCAAATAAGTATCGAAAGCTGAAATGATTCGGTCATAATTATTGGTATCCGACCTCAAAATTCGATAAATTCCAGCTTTTCCCACACCTTTTTTGGCATTGTATCCAAGGTTTTTTGAAAATTAGGATGATATTTCAATACCTGTTTGGCATAAGACATCACCCGACTTCCACATAATAAGGCATAAATAGCGACACTGCTGGTAATGAGATAAAAATTAGCTTTGGAGCTACAAGCAATATTTTCTAATGATACAGACTGGGGGAGTTCAATAAATTCAATACGATCACTGAATGTAGCAATTAATGCTTTCAATTGCGCTAAATTCTTAGGATGTGCCAATTGAGTAGGATGAAATTTTATATAAATAGTTGATATTCCATTTTTTATAAAATTATTAAATAATTGTTGCGTCACTTTTAATCGCACCGCCTGTGGCAATTCGCCAAATTCGACGTAGGGTCCAAAAACCAAAACATGCTGTACATGTGCCCATTCTGGAGAAGATTCGAAAGGTAATGGCAATAATTTTACGTTTGGTAAACCCGGAAAAGACAACTTACTCAAGCCATAAGCACCGCCGTATTTACGGCTATTGGTATGAAAATTGCGGGGCAGCGCCGGCGCGCGTCCCAACAGGTACCAGTCGTATAAAAGATTAAGTATAAAACGCTTGACCATCCAATGCCAACCCAGGTGCTGGGGAATGACCGGAATGGGATTTGTGCCCCAATAACTCATGGTGCCTTCCTCGATATAAAAAAAGCGCTCGCAACGCGGGTGCGTCGTGAATGCCCAATAACGCATATCGCGGTGGTGCGGTAAATAAAGCTGAAAGTTTTCACCGTTGGTACAAAAGGATGTAATAATTTGGTCGATCTCGCGAAGGCGTACCCGATTTTGTTGCTGAAGCTGTAATAATTGATTTGCCTCGCGCCATTTCAAATCATGCAGCGACAAATCTGTAATATCCTTAATATGATATGCACCCGGAGGAACGGGCATACGCCGGTCAGTAAGAATGGTGCAATCTGCGGGCGACAATTGCTCGGATTCCATTAGTTGTTTGGAGACCAGCCAGGTAATACTGCTGTGTACAATAAAAAAATGTTTCATTTTGTTGGGGCAACTCCGGTGAACACTTTGCGATAGCGCCACCAACAGTTGACTTCGGTTTAAGGGTGTTCAAAATATTATAAATACCTCTTGACAAACAATTGACCATTGCATAAAAATTTGGTAATCAATTGTTTATTTGATTAAAATATTATAAGAATATTCCCATTTAATGATAGGGTAATATAATAACTGATTATATCCGGGAATTTGATGTAACAAAAAGGATTCAGCGTGCTATTAAAATATGACTGGAGATTAAACGGCAGCAGAAAATCGCCGTTTTTATATTAAAGGGGCTTCAATAACAACAGATTAACGAACTTCTATTTAGTTTATTATTACAATCTTCAATTTTTAATGTTAAATATTACATGCCAGCATGGCTACTAAATTGGTATTGACGGTTTTGTAAAAGAAAGCCTATCTTTGCTGCCCGAAAATTATTCTAAGCAAAAAAATTCAATAAGCGTGGGCGTTATTCAACGGCAAGGTATCAAAGACAGCATTGTAGCTTATCTCGGAGTTGCCCTCGGTGCCGTGAATACGTTGTTTATTTAAACCAAATTACCCGATGAGGTTTTAGGGTTATTCCAATTTTTAGTAAGTAACGCCCTGATTGCATCTATGCTCTTGCAATTGGGAATGCCCAACGTAGCCTTACGATTCTTTCCTACTTTCCGAACGGAAGACAACCGGCACAATGGTTTGCTGGGGCTTTTGCTACTGCCTATTCTGGTGGGATTCATTGTTTTTACAATTGTTATGTGGCTTTCCTACGCTCGGCTCCAGGAATGGCTGGTAACTTTAAAAACCAATCCGCTGGCAGGGCAATTTTTGTACATGCTGTTACCCCTGGCTTTTTTTATGGTGCTCAGTGCAGTACTGACCCAACACATTAAAAATTTTTATCGCATTGTAGTACCTACACTGCTGGACAATGTATGGGTAAAAATCGCTACCGGCACGCTATCCTTGCTGTTCGTTTATGGTGTATTGCAGGTTTTTGGTTTTGTGGTCGGCATCGTAATTGCCTATGGGGTAGTCACAGTAGGGCTTTTTGCGTACCTGGGCTGGCTTGGGCAATTGTACTTAAAACCAAATTTTACGATACTGGATCGCCCGCTGTTGCGAAGCATCGGCATTTTTGCATTTTATGGTGTGTTGGGCAGCGTGGGCAGTAGCCTGATGACGTACGTGGACCGCACGATGATAACCCTTTTGATCCCGGAAAGAGGACTAGACCTGACCGGTATTTTCAGTATTGTGGCTTATATTGGCACTACGATTGACATTCCGCGCAAATCTTTGGAAAAAATCACCGCCCCGGTGGTCGCGAACGCCATTCAAACCGAAGACTGGACCCATGTAGCAGATCTGTATCGCCGAACATCCATTAATTTACTCGTGGTTGGTTCGCTTTTATTTCTGGGCATTTGGCTCAACCTCGACAGTGTTTTTGCCATTATGGCAAATGGTGAGAAATATATACCGTATAAGAATATTGTATTTATTCTGGGCATCTCGTCGCTGCTCGACATGGTGACGAGCATTAATACACATATCATTGCCTATTCGCGGCATTTTCGGTTCGCGTTTTATGTAATCATTGTCCTGGCAGGTTTAAATATTATATTTAACTATCTGTTAATCAAAACTTTTGGTCTAGGTATTACCGGTGCAGCGTTAGCGACTATGCTGTCGGTTTTTATTTTTAACCTGGCAAAATTCTTTTTTATTTACTGGAAATTTGGTTTGCAGCCGTTTACCCTACGCACTTTGTGGGTAGTACTGATTGGCGCTGGCGTTTTCGCCCTTGCCTCCTTGCTGCCCTCGCTGGGAATAGCGCTGATTGACATTCTATATAAATCATTTATTATTACAATTTTATACATTACGCCTATCCTTTATTTCAAACTATCGACCGATTTAAACGACTTTTTGTCGAAGTTTTGGATGATGACCAGAAAACGACTTAATTTTTAACATCTTTGTTTTTTAAATATTTGTGTTATTTTCATACCTTCGCGCTCGTATCAGATTTTAACAAATTTAAAATCTCATGAATATGGCAAAATCTACCCTTTTGTTGCTGTGCGCCCTGTTTTGCCTCTCTGCATTCGATCAGCCTCTTCCACAGAATGAATTTGCTTGTGACATCTATGTGCCCAATGCCTTTTCGCCCAATGACGATGGCGTGAATGACCTTTTTCAGGCGCATGTAGGCTGCACCGTTACAGCATTTGATTTTCGCGTTTTCAATCGCTGGGGACAAATGGTGTATTCCACTGTGAATCAGGAAGATGGCTGGGATGGCACCTTGAAAGGCGAGCCAATGCTATCAGCAGTGTACGTGTACGTGCTGCAAATATCTTATGAGCAGGAAGGCGAGGTGAAAAGCGAAGTGAAAACCGGCGATGTAGCCTTGATTCGTTGAAACAGCAGGCAGTGAACAATTTTTTCGTTCAAACTGCCCGCTGTTACTGGCTTATTGCTTGCTGAACTTCGTCAGCACCATCGAGTTTTCGAGGTTGCCTTTTTTATCGTATGATTCTTGTTTTACCATGCCTACCTTCGGTGCGTACCAGGCAATGGTCTTAAAATTTTTGCCCACTAACATCTTGGTGCTGGTCATGTAACTGATTTTATAAGCCTCATAAGCGCCGGTTGGCGTGGTAATCATTTCTTTTCCTTCCACTTTGCGTTCGGTGACATCAATGGTCATTTTCATCAAATTCACGCCGCCACTCCCGGCTTTAATTTCCATATGCGCATCGGGTAAAGCTTGCCCAACTGACAGTTTAGCGGGGAGTTGTAGCTGGTCGCCGGTCATTTGCATTTCCATTTGCGAAAAAGACTGCGTCATCTGCGGCATCGTAGCTGTAATATCCATATAAAGCGTACTTGCTTTGCAGGTCACTTTGTAGTTACCCTTGGTTTGCTCTTTGCCATTTTTATCCAGCATTACTACATCCACTTGTGCGGTCAGCCCATCGGCACCGGCATCGTCTATCATCACCACTTTCTGGTTGGACACCAGCATTACTTTACCTTTATCATCATAATGCGTATATTCCAGCGCAGCGCCCTTATCAAACGGAAAAAACGTAGCACACTCCTGAGCAGTTACACGACCAGCTGCCAGTATAAAAATCATCGGGAAGATAAAATTGGTTTTCATCAGCGGAGTATTTTGATTTACAATAAAAGTCAATGCCCATACATTGGCTGCCTTACTAACACCCATTTTCCCCGAAAAATTATAAAATTGCCAAAGAATATTTGCTTTTTTTGCCAAAAACGTTATTACTTTGTTAAAACTGTCCAGCTTAGAACACTTCAAAATATTTATTACAACTTGCCGAGCCTTTTTGCAGTTAACATCGTACCATCAAAAAAATAAAAATACATGAAGCTCATTGTAAAATCTTGTACGGTACTCATCTTTGTGGCTGTTGTCAATTTTCTGTTTTCCGCAAATACGATTATGATGCCGGTAAATAATAATGAAATCATAAGCACTACCCCGCCTTCGGTTTCTCATGATTCCTGGGATAAGCTTTTACGCAAATATGTAACTGACGCTGGCAAAGTAAATTACAAAGGTTTTAAGCAAGCACAAGCCCAACTGGATGCCTATCTGGAATATTTATCTAAAAATCCGGTGCAGGATTCCTGGTCGAAAGCCGAAAAAATGGCGTACTGGATCAACGCGTATAATGCCTTCACAATCAAGCTTATCGTTGATAATTATCCAACTACAAGCATCACGAAATTACACAATGGTAATCCCTGGGATGTAAAATGGATCAAATTGGGCGACAAAACATTTACTTTAAATAATATTGAACATGATATATTGCGCCCGCAATTTAAAGATGCCCGGATTCACTTTGCGGTGAATTGCGCCGCGCAATCGTGTCCGCCTTTACTCAACCGCGCCTGGACTGCCGATAATTTGAATAAATACCTGGATCAGCAAGCAAAAGCGTTTATTAATAATCCTAATTTTAATAAAATTAGCGCTAAAGAAGTGCAATTATCCAAAATATTTGAATGGTATGCCGCCGATTTTGATAATTTAATTACATTTTTAAATAAATATGCCGGTACAAAAGTAAATACCAATGCCTCGGTTAAATACCTGGAATATAACTGGGCGCTTAACGAGCAATAACTAAATAAAAGCGGCAATTATGATATACACCACGCCCAATATTTAGTAAATAGCAGGATATAAATGATCATAAAAAGTTTACCGGGCGCCTTCGAAGCGCAGATGCAAGCTCAGCTAGGCAATGAATTTCCCGAGTTTAAAACGGCTTTAAACGCTGCACCTTCGATCAGCATTCGGTTTAACCCATTGAAAATCAATACTATCCAAGAAAATCAGAAAGCGGTAAAATGGTTTGACCAAGGAGTATATTTGGAAGAACGCCCCATTTTTACCCTCGATCCCTTATTACATGCCGGGGTATATTATGTACAGGAGGCTTCCTCGATGTTTGTAGCGGAAGCTGTTCGACAAGTCCTTGATTTACAAAAAGATATAAAGGCTTTAGACCTGTGTGCTGCGCCCGGCGGCAAAAGTACTTTGCTATCGTCAATTCTGACTCAAGATAGTTTGTTGATTGCCAACGAAGTAATTCGCAGTCGCTACCAGATTTTACAGGAAAATATCACTAAATGGGGTTCGCCTAATGTGCAGCTTAGCAATGCCGATAGCCGCGATTTTGCTGGGCTGGAGCATTTTTTTGATCTGGTGGTGGTGGATGCGCCTTGCTCTGGGGAGGGACTTTTCCGCAAGGACGAAAAGGCAATGCAGGAATGGTCGCCCGCGCACGTAGAACATTGTTCGGCTCGGCAAAAGCGCATTCTGGCCGATGCCGCCAAAGCCGTCAAACCGGACGGTATTTTGATTTATTGCACTTGTACCTATAATGACACGGAAAATGAATATAATGCAAAATGGCTTTCCGAATCCTTTGATATAGAGCCAGTTAAACTTTCGATTCCACCAGCATGGAATATCATAAGCAAAGAATTCGGTTATCAATTTTATCCGCATCGGGTACAGGGCGAAGGATTTTACATCGCTTGCTTTCGCAAAAAAACCGGAAAAGTAAATAGCAGCAAAGCCCGGTCATTTTCCCATTTAACACCTTTATCGCCCAAACAGATTCCGGCTGTACAGCAGTGGTTGAGCGCACCTGAAGCTTTTCAGTTTTTTACCGATAAATTCAATAACATTATAGCTATCTTAAAATCACAAGTAGAAGATTGTCAGATTATTACTCAATATTTACGCAGAACAGACCTCGGTTTGGAACTAGGCACTTTTAAAGGAAAAGATTTTGTACCTGCTCATGCGCTGGCGCTGAGTACCGCCATTGCCCCCGATTTACCGGCGGTGGAATTGGACAAGGAACAAGCGCTTCACTTTCTAAAAAAAGACAATATTATATTGAATAAAATTCCTGAAAGCTGGGCGCTTGCTCGCTACCAAGGACATAATTTAGGTTGGTTAAAAGGGATAGGCAACCGCATTAATAATTATTTTCCGAAAAACTGGCGAATCCTGATGGATTTACCATCCGATAATTTCTAAAGATTTTTTTGGGGTAAAGTGTGTAGTTTTCTGTTTCATTAGCAAAGGTGTATATATTAAGTTAATTAATAATTTACAATTAAGAATTAAAACATACTTTACAAATATTATTAATTCCTTTATTATTCATTATTAATTTTTCATTCTTCCTTCCCAATTCATTCCAGCCTTGCCATATCGCGCACTAAAATTTTACCGCGATTGAAATAAATCAAATCTGATTTTTTGAGCTCGTTTAATACGAGGGTAACCGTTTGACGGGAAGTACATGTAATATTAGCAATATCCTGATGCGTAAGTGAATGTTTCAGAAGCATTTCAAAACCTACACGGCGTCCCTGCCGCGTAACAGAATCTTTAATAAACTCAATAATACGCGTACGGGCATCTTTAAAAATCAAGGACTCCAGTTTATTTTCCGCTTTGATCAGCCGATTGCCAAATAATGCCATGATATTATTACATAGCTCAAAATTCATACTCATAATCTTCTTAAAATCATCTACTTTCAACACATACAAATGTACATCCTCCCGCAATGCCTGGGCAAAATCCTGCCGCTCGGTCTCCCCTACCAACCCCAGTTCGCCAAACATCGCCATGGGGTGAATCAGGCTTTTGATCACTTCTTTACCATCACTCGAATGCATGCCGATCTTCACAATGCCTTTCGCCAGAAAAAACACCGAATCAGAAGCTTCCCCCGGCATGTAAATAAAGCTGTATCGTGGTTTCACCTTCCATTCCATCAAGTCCGACAAGTGGTTGCGCTCTTCATCAGAGAGGGGGCTAAAAAGCGGGAACTGATTTAAAAAGGACGCTTTTGCTTCTGCATTCATGACTTTTAATTTTAATTTTTTAATAGATTGCTTTCACAAATAAAAATTGGTGGTATTGGCTTTTTTGGAGTTGCTGTTTGGCTAATGTACTTCAAGAGACACCAAGCTTTGGCGCTCCCCCTACGACGACAGCCATTTTTTTCCAAGAAATTTTCAATTCAATGCGGAGACTTCAGGATTGAGCGGATGAAGTAAAGACAACCATCTTAAAAAGACATATATGATATTCAATATCAATCGCTTGCAAAATAATTTTGCAACGGCGTTTCTATCTTTTTAGTAAAACATATAATATGCTAAGAAGGTTTTATATTATCAACGTCTGATGACAACCGAATCCAGCGCGGTATTATAACCGGCGAAAATACCTTGCCCATTTTCAATATTATCATAAATGATAACCGGCTCATTCAGAGGACCATTCGAGCTGGTTTGCTGTCGGCTAAGTGAATTGTGGAACAAATAATATTCTTCGGAAACCGAACGCAATTCGGCAAACATTTTACCAATCAACTCGCGACGCGGATCAATGTTTACCTGCAACGGAAACGAATAAGAAACCTGATTACCATTGATAAATTTATCTTCGAGCAAAACGCCGCCCTGAAAATAAGCCGTTAAAGAATTATCATTCACTTCTGAAGAAAATTGAATACGTTGTAGTCCTTCGCGTGTAATAATTGTATCATTATTTATTAAACGATACTCTAAAATTTGCTGATAAAAATTAAGATGATAAAAGTTTTGTTGCTCAACGGGGTCTTCAAATGTAATAGAAACATTATATTGATAATTTAATCGGCTGCCACTGATTGGCGTCACGGCTAAATTAGAAAGTTGTAAAGCCCGAATCTCAGTTTGAACCGGAATGCTACTCATGGCAGTAACTTCTTTATAATCAGGCGCTTTCACTTTAATAGTATAAGGAATATTAATAGCCGGTGTAAAAACGCGGGTCGTATAATAAGGCGCGATTTTGTCATTGCCGGGCACCAGTTCCAGCACTTCCAATAAGCGATACTCCTGATATAATTCGACCGTCGCATTATCCACATCCAGCGAATCTTCCGTACTCAAAGGAGTGCGCGTTCGGGAAACCTGCACGACGACCGGCTGTCCGGGTGAAAACTTACTCACCACCACCAATTCAGCGGGGGTATCCCGGAGGTCTAAATTCACCGGATCCTCGCAGCCGAGCAGCAGCGCAAGCATAACAAATCCGGCAATATAACGTGATATAAACAACATATCATATAACATTAAAATCGAATAGAATAACTCACCGACGGTAGCACCGGTAATAACCAAACCTGTACAACTTCTTTGGTTTCTTTTAATTCTTCTCCTTCCGTTACAAATTTAGTGCGTAAATCATAATATAATGGATTCCGACGATTATAAGCATTATACACACCTATATTTACTGTATGTAATATTTTCTGAGTACGGAATGTAATATGGGCGCTGGCATCCAAACGATGATATAATGGCATGCGGAATTGATTTTTAGCGCCATAATTCGTCACCGGCACTACTGTACCATCGGGTAAAGTATAAACATATTCCGCCACCGGAAAGCTATACGCCAAGCCAGAACTCACTAACCAATTGGCATTCAGGCTGATCCAATCATTAAATCTATGTTGTGCTACGATTTTAAAATCATGTCGCCGGTCATATTTAAATGGATACCTTCGGCCTAAGTTGATCAAATCAAACTGCCGGTCACTCCAGGATAAAGTGTAAGCAATCCATCCGGTAGTGTTTCCACTCGTTTTTCGCAATAAAAATTCTGCACCATATGCCGTTCCATTCCCGATGGTCGAATTGGTTTCCCAATCGTTCAAAAAGAAAGCGCCTTCGGAAAAGCTCAGCAGATTGGTCATTTTTTTATAATAAGCTTCCACATCAAATTCCCAGCCTTTCCAGTTATAATCCAATCCCACCGAAGTTTGCCAGGCATTTTGTGGCGGCACTTTGGAAGTAGCCGGTACCCATAAATCAGTAGGCAATCCAATGTTGGAATTAGACAATAAATGCAAAAATTGTGTCATCCGACCAGCAGTAGCCCGCAACCCTAGACGCTGATTCGCTCGCCAATACGCTGAAAAACGCGGTTGTAAGGAAATATAATTGGTTTGTTGCACTTCCAATAACGCAGCATGTAAGCCTACATTGACGGACCAGCGCGTACCCGGCGTCAGGTTGCTTTCAGCATAAGCCACGTACTCATTGGAAGTGATCGGGTCATTGCCTTGTACGTCTTCATTGCGCAGGTATTCGGTTGATTCATCGTAAGCAAGTGCGCCGGGATTAAAACTTCTCCGGGTTACATTGGCACCAAAGCGCAGGGTATGAGCAGGCGACCAAAGATAATCAAAATCAATGCGTCCGCCCAAATCTTCAATACTGGAAAGATACCAGCCATGTTCAAATTCTTTTACGAGGGTTTTACCGGTATTTAAATACACCACCGAATCTGCCGTTCCGTAATAAACATCTGTCCATAACTTACTGTAAGTCAGCGTTGTATTCGCAAAAAGTTTATTATTGAATAAATGATTCCAACGAAAAGCGGCAATGGTATTGCCCCAACGCAGGGTTTCTCCATACCATTGATCGAAGCGAAAATGGAGGGAATCCTCGCTGTAATTGCGCAATACATGAATGCTATCCGAACGGAAGCCGTCATTATAAAAATTATCACTTCCGCGATAAAAACTTAAATAAACTTTATCTTTCTCCGAAAAAGTATAATTAATTTTTGCATTAATATCATAAAAACGATAACTCGTCTTTCCGACTTCATTCTTTTTAGCTTTTTCATTTTCGGAAAGCGGATTTAAATACCAATTGAGTAAAGATTGTCGAGCTGATACAAAAAACGAACTTTTATCCTTAATAATGGGTCCTTCCAATGAAGCCCGCAGCGTAAGCAAGCCGGCTTCAACCTGCCCGCCAAAGCGCTTCATATTACCCTCTTTGGTATGAATATCGAGTACCGAGGCAAGTCTTCCACCATAACGTGCTGGAAATCCACCTTTTAATAGTTGAGCGCTGCGAATAGCATCGGTATTAAATACTGAAAACAAACCGGCTGCATGCGAAACATTATAAACCGGTACGCCGTCAATCAGAATTAAATTATGCTCAGGATTGCCCCCACGCACGTGAATGCCTCCGATACCATCGGCTCCAGTCTGAATACCTGGCAATAAATGCGTGGTACGAATCAAATCAGGTTCTCCACCCAATGCAGGCATTTGTTCGATATCCCCGGCATTAAATGTATTGGTACTTACGCCTGATTTAAGCATGCCACTGGTAGAATCCGTCGCATAAACCTGTACTTCCGGCAAGGTAAGCGAAGGACGCAACGCAACGCGTATCTGTTCATTTTGCGCGAGTAAAAATTCTTGCTGCATAGATTCATACCCAAGGTAATAAATACTAAGCCGTAGATTGCCCGCCGGCACTGTAATACTGAAAAAACCATATTCATTGGTCTCTACGCCTTTTCCCGTTCGTTGATCTAACACACTGGCAGCAATGAGGCGTTCGCCGGTCTCGGCATCTTCAATAAATCCGCTGATGGTATATTTTTTCTCCGTTGGAATAGCTGGTACGACAAAGGAGCGATATAATACAATCTGATCGCCCACTACCTGATAAGCAATGCCGGTATTGCGCAACAGTGCATCCAGCACTACCGCCACCGCTTGTTTTTTAAACTTTGCAGAAACCAGTTTATGGGGCAAAAGATCATTGGCAAAGGAAAGGTTGACCTCAGATTCCTGAATCAAATTCATTAGAGCAGCTTCGAGTGGCACATCCTTCACCCGAATACTAATTTGTTGCTCTAAAGCAGACTGTGCTTGTGCCAGTCCGCCCCACAGCGCCAGCAAAAGCCACATGACTACCCGTATTCCCTTTATCATTTTAATGTATTGTAAAAATATTCCATAAGCGAAACTCAAATTTACGCTTATTTATGCAGGAAAGAAAGAGGTAAAGGGTAGAATGTATGCGAAAAATTGGTCTGACCAAATTATAATTCTTATTGACAAACACCATTACGGATGATATAATGGTCAGTAGCGGGTTTTTCCCACTGTAAACTCATAATAATTTTCAGGGTTTTTAAAGCATCGTCGAGTCTTGTCTTGCTAAAATTTCCGGTAAAGGCACATTTTTGTAAAGTATCATTCGCTAAATCGATACGTACCCGATGATAACGGGATAATGCTTGTACTACCTCCGCGAGTGGCGCATTGTTAAATCGGAGTAAATGTGTACGCCACGCTTGTGCATTGAGTTGCGGCGATTCCTGCAAAAAGAGTTGATTATTTTCACTGTTATAAATACCTTTCTGCTTGGCTTTGAGAATGATTTGCTGCGCACCGATTGTCATTTTTACTGTACCTTCCACTACTTCAACTTCGACGGTAGATTCATTCGGATAAGCACGCACGTTAAACGCGGTTCCTACAACGGTAATCGTTACCGCTTCCGCTGCGATTTCAAAAGGTTGCTGTGCATTCGGCTGAACTTTAAAATAGGCTTCCCCACGCAATACGACAGCACGTTTTGCTGCATTTTTAAAGGTTTCGGGTAAACTTATCGTCGAATTTGCATTCAATTGTACTTTTGAACCATCGGTTAAAGTCAGATTACGCTGTTCTGCAGCTTCCGTAGCAATAACGACTACTGCCGGTTTAGTTTGTACAATGCCGCGGATCGCCACCATTCCTACTGCTAATAAAAATACTGCCGCCGCAACTGCCAGCCATCTTCGCCTGGTAACCACTCGCAATTGTGTATTCGCAACTGTAGTTGCCTGAGCTGTTTGCATTCGCGCTTTCAAACGCAACAAACCTGCTTCGACATCAGGTTCATAGGCATGGGTATAACGATCAGCCAGTTGTTCTAACTGCGACAATGCAGTAGCATCGGCACTTTCTGACCATTGTTGCCATGTTTTTTGTTCGTCTTTCGTCAGTTGTCCGCGACGTTGCTTGTCTTTCAGTGATATGTACTTTTCAATATCCATTACGGGTATTTTCTCTTTACGAGACACAATTTTAACAAGCTTCCCCCACTTTAAAACAGTAAAAAGGGGAGTAAAAAAAGTAAGTTTGCCGACAAATACGGCTGCAATACAGTTCGTAGATGTTTCAAGGCTTTGGTAATCTGGTTTTCCACCGTTTTTATCGAAATGCCCAACTGATCGGCAATTTCCTGATGTGATAACTCTTCAAAACGACTCAGCAAAAACACCATCCGACAACGTTCCGGTAATTGATCAATCGCTATTTCAATCATTTTTTCCAATTCAGCCGTTTCCACGGTTTGTTGCGTAGGGGTATCCTTACTTTCCAGTTCCGGCAAGGATTGATCATCATCCCATTTGATCTTGCGGTTGCGCAAATAATTCAAGGTACGGTTCAGCGCGGCGCGACGCAGATACGCACGAATCGAAGTAATATTCAGCAATTCCTTACGCCGCCACATTTCAAAGAAAATATCCTGCGCCAAATCTTCTGCCACACCTGCTTCGGGTATTACCCGATACACCATTTTACATACATAGCTGTAGTATTGCCGAAACAACAGCTCGATGGCTTTGTCCGCATCAGTTTTCAGTAGCTCCAACAATGCTGCATCCGTATATTCCGCTTGCAATTGCCCCAGTAGATTTAGCTATAACATTGTGACCAAAAATAGAACAATTCTTGGAAATGCTGTTAATTGTTTTTTATATTAAAAATTTTTGATGTAATACTTGATTAAATAAAAAAAACTTTAGACGTTTGTAATACCAATCTCACACATCTCTTTTTCATCCGGCACATTCATGTTGTGCAACGCCACGCGCATTCAATACACTTTTATTTACTAAAAGTAAAAACAATGAAACAAGTAGCAGTTGTTCTGGTTGTGTTTTTTATAAGCCTGCAGGCAAAAGCGCAAGTTGAAATAAAGTTTAACACTTTACCGGTTCTACTTTCTAAGAGAGGAGAAGTATCAGCCGAATTGATCGTTTTTAAAAGATTCGGTGTAGAAGCAGGTGCGGGTCTAGCCTGGCATCGTTCATCATTTGCGCCGGTATTTGACACAACCAATATGGCTCCTAAAGAAAAAAGTGTTTATCGTCAAACCATCTATTTTTTAGGTGGTAAATATTATTTTTCAAATGTAAAAAATGGCTACGGATTCTATTTAGGTGCCATGTATCAACATCAATTTTATAGTTTTTACGAAAAAAATGACCAGCCTGCTCCAAAACCCGCTGCTAAAAACGCGCTTGGCATTGAGCCAGGTTATAAATGGATTATAAAAGATCATCTTAGCCTGGATGTAGGAATGCGATGGTTATATGCTAAATACACATCAAAACTTAGTACGCAAAACGATGCAGTTTTTGATGTTGATTTGGTTATAAATGGCAAGATTGGTTAAGTATCTGGACAAAAATAAATTTATAATAAAAAGTTGTTTGAAAAATTGATACAAAACTGGTGGTCGTAGCTTCTAATAATATTAAATAAAGCCTCTAAGAGCGTGGCTGCAGACAAG
>JBKBWT010000036.1:0-23307 GCA_046314415.1 Saprospiraceae bacterium | reverse complement strand
TGAAAATTCCTCTCGTAAAAAACTGATATTTAACCGATTACACCAGTTTTTATTTTCTTAACCGGACACTAGTGAATGGGAATATAATTTAACCCAAAGTTCTTTTTCTTTACCAGCATATCGTTTGGCTAAATTCCTTAACTCAGCATCGCTTGGCAAGTTCTTACGGTCATAATATTCGTAGAATTTTTTTAAGGAAGTAATTATATTTCCGTTTTGAAGATTATTAAACTGAAGAGTGCTGTTCTTACTTGTTTTTATTTCATTGCTAATTGAGTCAATGAGCTTTTGAGATTCCTGTTTAACTTTTGGCATAGGTGGAGGAACAACTTGATTTCTGTTAGAATCCTCCAATTGTTGCTTGTAATAGTCTGAAAATGGTTCATTATAATCAGAATTAACTCTTTGGTATATTGAAAATAAAGAAGATAAGACGATTACCCCAAACAAACCCCAAGATAAGACTAAAGGAGGATATAGATACCAAGTTACTTTTTGGGCTTCTTTTCTTTGCTTGATTACTCTAGACAATAATTTAATGAAAAGCCAAGAAAGATAGCAAAATCCAATAGCAATTGCAGTAAAAATGAGAATACCCATCATAAGGTTTAGCTTTATAGCGGTTTAGTTATATGCAAGTTATAACTAAAAATATAGTTTGTCAATAATAATTTATTACATATTAGGATAATAGTAACTCATCCCTGCAAAGTCTCCTAGGCACATTCCTATGGGAAAGCTCGCCCCTACCCGCGCACGGAACGTTCTTTTTTCTATCTTTGTTATAAATCTTGACGGTTACCATTTTTTGACTTGTCATAATATGCAACCAATGACCTTCGAAGCCATAGACATTCAACAGACCAACGGCGCTCAAATCATTTGCATACCGGAGCGCATGAAGATTGCGGATGATAAGGTGTATTTGCGCAAGCTCGGTAATACCTTGTTTGTCATCCCTTTTCACAATCCCTGGCAGAGTCTTTTTGAAAGTCTGGACAATTTCACGCAGGATTTTATAGAAGACCGTAACCAACCTACTCCTCAAGACTGCGCAGAAAACGAGGATTGGAATAAGCTGGCGACTGAACAATTTCCGTCCCCGCCAAGTCTCCCGCGTCCAAGCCTGCGCCTGGCGGGCCTCGGCGATGTACCACCACATCCTTCCCAGTCGAGTCCTTTGCAAGAGACTCGATTCAGACGGGAAAGCTCGCCCCTACCCGCCCACGGAACGTTCTTTTTCCCATAGCCTGGCAAGTAAATAAAGGCATTCTTATTTCATGTAAATTTTCACTCAACTTTAGCACTTTTTCATTGTTGCGGATGTTATATATGATATAAAATTCTTCCCCTATTTCCTTTCTTCTCCCGTTTATTGCTGAGTAAAGGCTACATTCACTTCTTACTTTTTAAGTTTTAAAACAGACTGATAACCAAAGCTTTGAAAGCTGAATCATCATTCATTTTTACGAAGTGAATACTTGTTGCGCCTGTTTTTTAGCAAGGCTTTTTAACAACATTATTAAAATACCTGTCATGAAACAAAATCCCACCTCCATTACCAGCAGGTACAGCATTATTTTGATGCTGATTTTAGCTTTAGCGAAGTTATCTGCACAATCACGGCTGATTTCCGATACTATTGTAGTAAATGGAGCGCAGCGAAGTTATTTACTTTACATACCGGCAGCTTATGATGGTAGTGAAAAGTGGCCCCTGGTGATCAGCATACACGGTTATGCCGTTGACAATGCCTTTCAAATGAGCTTTACGCAAATGAATGTGGTGGCGGATACCGAGCACTTTTTGCTGGCTTACCCACAAGGAACCTTGATGTTTAGCACCGTACCGGGGCTGCCTGCGCAGGGACTTGGCTGGAATGTCGGACTTGATACGGATACTGCAATGGTTTCTCCTACTCAGGTAAATGATGTGGCATTCATTCAACAGCTCATTGATAGCATTGGTACAGCATACAATGTAGCGGCGGAAAGGATCTACGCCACCGGTTTTTCGAGCGGAGCTGCCATGTGCTATGTGTTGGCGTGTGAATTAGGCAATAAGATAGCCGCCATTGCGCCCGTGAGTGGAACCGCACCCCTGAATCGCCTTTGTTTTCCGACGCGCCCTGTTCCAGTACTGCATATCCACGACACTGAGGATGAATTTAGTAATTACGCTACCGGAAATATTTATTTAGGAAAGCCGGTGACAACGACGATTCAATTTTGGGTGAATCAAAACCATTGTGCCGAACAGCCGGTGATTACTGGGCTGCCTGATTTAGTTAGCGGTGATGGCACTACGGTAGAATTGCATCAATGGCAAAATTGTGAAGCGGAAGTCATGCATTTTAAAATATTGGGAGGTGGGCATCAATGGCCCGGCGGTATGAATATTTTGCCCATTTTGGGAAATTTAAGTCTTGATATTAATGCCAGTGCTGAAATCTGGAATTTCTTTAAACGCCAGCAGCTTCCTACGAATGCTGTTCATACGCTACCATCAGAATCATATAATATAAAAGTTTTTCCTAATCCCTTTTCCGAACAACTGTACTTTAATTTTGAATTGCCAAAATCAGCGTTCGTACAGCTTGCAGTATTTAATAGCCTAGGCAGCAAATGCAAATTTTATACCGTGGGCAAATGAATGCCGGAATCCAACAAATTATGTGGAATGCGCAGAATCAACCACTGCAAAATGGGACTTATTTCTATCGCTTATTAATAGATCATAAAGTGATGAGTCAGCAAATTGTGCTTGTTCGGTAATTTGGCGACAGCCTTTTATAATCTACTTAATTCAGTGAAACGGGAAGAAGCTGGATTATGCCTGGAATGGTTTTGTCTGGCCAATAATGATTCTTTTCATGGTGTCAAGCCAAATCTTAAAGGCATATTCCACTTGGTTTTCACTGGTTTGCCATCCTTTTTAGCAGGAAACCATTCTACCTGAGCGGCAACACTGCGAACGGCATCCAACGCGACTTGATCCAAAATGGGGTGCACACTTCTTGCAATGCTGATGCCTTCCATCAAGCCGAGTTCATTTACAACATAGGTGACTACTACCATACCTTCAATGCCCTTCTCCCGCGCTTTGGCAGGGTATTTCATGTTGTCGCCGGCGTACAAAGTTTGCAGCATTTCCATAAAACGACTTTACAAATTGCCAGATGATCTACGGTGGTTATTGTTTCTATGTCTGAAGGCAGTACGACTCTTGCATCCCGATTTTTCTTGTGCTCCGGAACAATAATAGCGCCACCATTATCAAAGTCCACCTGATAACCGAGGCTATCTGTGGAATCATAAAAGCTCCAAACTCCTACTTGCTTGCCCATCTTATAGTAGCCATTACAAAAGACGCCTCCGTAACTGTTTCCTTTTTTATAAAAGCCGTGCCGGATATTCTTATCTTCTTTTAAGACAGCATAAGATTCCGTATAAGGAAAAGGCATGGTATAGTTTTTATTGACTTGTTTAGTTTTAACCTCGCTTTGGCTGAATACCGGTTGGCATATAAGGAGCAGTATTAATGACCCTAAACAAACGGTGAATGTTTTCATACTGGAATTTTTTTAATTTAAAATAATGAGTTAAATGTAACCATTTTTTGATAACTGCTAAATGTAAAATATCCCGATTTTTACTTTCCGCAGATCGGCGACTGACTTTGTTACAAGGCGATTGAAGCTCGCTCCTACCAATTTGCGATTCGGCACGCCATTATTCCTCCTTTACTACTTGACGTTGCGATGCAACATAGGACCATTGCTGTTTTACATAGAAAATTCCCACCTCCGCATCGGAACGTTTCTATCCGGCATCGGAAAATTGCCCTTCCAGATAAGAAATTTGCTATCCAGTATAGGAAATGTCCTATGGTGCCATAGGAATATTGCATTCGTACATAGGAACGTTGCGATGAGAAGGGGCAACCTTCCCTGCCGATATAGCACGGTCGAGTAATAGCAGGGTAATTTTTATCATTGTTTGACCATCGAGCTTTGTTGTACTTTCACTGCACAAAAAATCCTGCACATGAGACGTTGCTTTTACCTCCTGCTGACTAGTAGTTTGATGCTAAGCGCATTCCGCATCTCGGCGCAAGCGCCTGCACATTTCACCGTGGGTATTGAGCAAGATGCACTGCCGTATCTCACGGGGGGCTATTTTGCCGGGGTTTGGGCAGGCAAAGGGCATGTGCGGGGCAGAGCGCTGCTGGCGCGCGTGCATAAGCCCGATTTTGTGTTACCCGATGGATTTACCAATAATCGCACGACTGCTTACGCCGTTCTGGCGGATTATTTTTTGCAGCAAGATTGGAAAGGCTGGTGGATTGGCGGTGGATTGGTCTATTGGGACAATAGCATTCAAACCGATCGTAAAATCACGACTGCAAATTATAACAATACCCTGCTCAATGGCAGCATCGGGTACAATTGGAAATTTTACCGGCATTTTTATCTAAGCCCCTGGGCGGGCTTGAGTTTGCGTATCGGTGGTGCTCAAAAATTAACCGTTGATAACCAGCATTTTACCCCGCCGCTATTGAACCCCGAAGCCTCTTTAAAACTGGGTTGGCATTTTTAATACATGAAAATTTTTATTTGAGGTGCGGTTGATGAAATGTCCTGTAAAACGCTACTTTTACGGCGTTTAAACTACAATTTATCCAGTATGAAAAAACACATCTCCCTGGTCATCCTGCTGTGCTTGTTAGCAACAGCTTACCCGTCTTTGGCATCGCATGTATATGGCGATTTTTCGAATCTGCAAACGACGACAAGCCGCCCGGCGGCGATACCGAATCTCAAGGTGGTATTGGTCATTTGTGACGACTATGCCAGTGCAGAAAACAACGGCATTGCGCAAAGTGTGCGCGTGGACCTCGCTACGATGACGCAAATGCTCGGCATTATTGAAAAAAGAGGTATTGCAAAGGTAGAAAAAACGATCCTGCAAGGCAAAAAAGCGACGCTGGCAAACGTCAACACGACTTTGAAAAACCTGAATGTGGGTGCCGACGATATTATTTGGTTTTACTTTAGTGGGCACGGCGGCATGGAAAATGGTAAAACGTTTATCCTGACGGCTGACGAGCAAACGCTCCAACGCTCCGCTATTGAAAATGCCTTGAAAACCAAGCCTGCTCGCCTCAAAATCATTATGACCGATGCTTGTAGCAACGCGGTAGATGGTGTCGTGGCGGCGCGCAGTTTCTCTCGCGGTAATGCGCAAGCGCAAGAGGGTAAATTTGATACAGTTTACAAGGACTTATTATATAATTACCAGGGTGTGTTGCACCTGTCGGCTTCTTCCGAAGGAGAATATGCCTGGTCGGATGACTCGTATGGCGGATACTTCACGCACTATTTCATCAAGGAGAACCTGATCAAGAAGCCGAGCAATGACTGGAAATCTATGTTTGAAGATGCGAAGCAGAAAACAGTTCAAATGTTCAACCGCATGCCCGAAGAACAACGGCGCAGCCTAGCCGCTGAAGGCATCAAGAGCCAAACCCCCAAGAGTTTTGCCCTGCCTACGCCCAAAACAAATGTAGTGGTGAAACCCAACCCGACCCCCAATACGACACCGACGCCTCCTGCCGCCAAAGCGCCCATCAATATTGAAAATGCGACTTCCAAAACAATCACCTTTAGCATTGACAATAACCCTGCTACGGGTACCTGGAGCGCCACTAAAGTCATCAAGAAAACCATTGCGCCGGGTGCCAAGCTGCCGATTAATCAGAACATGGCAACTGTTGTCTTCAACAGCGGCGGAGATGAATATTACTACGAGCTGGAAGCCGGCAATTTCTTCTTTGATTATAATGAAGACGAGCAGTTAGATTTGTTTGAAGCCGTTCCCGGCAAAACCAATACCGATGTTTCGCATAAGGATTACCGCAAGCTGTTGATGGGCAAGTGGGACTGGGAAACCGAAGACGGCTGGGCGGTAACGACCTACCATCTCAACGGCTCTTACCAGGATAAAACCGAGGACGGCGAAATACTGGATGAAGGGCAATGGGAAATCGAAAAAATCACCTACGAAGGCAAGACCTATCGCATTCTCAAAACGCTTTCGGTGGATGAAGAAGAAAATGAATATGAGGTGCATTATATCATGAGTTTTGAAGATGATGATACGGTGCAGTTGATCTTCCTCCAAATGTTTGAAAATGGCGAGGAAGTAGAATTATCCGAAGACGAAGATACCGACGTAGCGCTGATTATGTATCGGCAATAAATTATTTACTTCATAACGGTGGCACATTACAAAAATGTGTCACCGTTTCATCATTTTATAAAGATTCTACCATATCCTCATAATAATCCAAGCCTAAATGTGTAATTAAATCCTCACCCATTATATATCTTAGGGTATTTTGTAATTTAATTAATTGTTTAAAAATATCATGTTCAGGGCGCAGATCGGGTGCAGTTTGCGGTGATTTGAAATAAAAGGACAGCCATTCCTGAATGCCCGACATACCCGCTCTTTTTGCCAGATCGCTGAATAATGCCAGATCAAGCACAATCGGCGCCGCCAGAATTGAATCACGGCACAAAAAATTAATTTTAATCTGCATGGCATAGCCCAGCCAGCCAAAAATATCAATATTATCCCAACTTTCTTTATTATCGCCGTGCGGCGGATAATAATTAATGCGCACTTTATGATATAAATCGCCGTATAATTCAGGATTTTGCTCGGGTTGTAAAATATCTTCCAATACGCTTAATTTCGACACCTCTTTCGTTTTAAAATTATCGGGATGATCCAATACATAACCATCCCGATTGCCCAGGATATTCGTAGAAAACCAACCTTTAATACCTAAAGCCCTGGCAGCCAAGCCCGGAGCTAGTATTGTTTTCATTAATGTTTGCCCGGTCTTAAAATCTTTACCTCCAATGGGCGTATCGGTTTGCTTCGCCAGCTCAATCAGTGCCGGAATATCGCAGGTCAGATTCGGTGCACCATTCATAAACGGAACCCCCAACTTAATGGCAGCATACGCGTATATCATAGAAGGTGAAATATTCGGGTTGTTATTTACCAATCCTTCTTCAAAACATTGAATCGTATCATGTACACCCGAAGTTTCGATGTATTTTTCAGTCGAACCGCACCAAACCATTACAATCCGCGCGCAGTTATTCACTTCTTTAAAATATTCAATATCATCCATCACCATTTGCGCCAGTTCGGCTTTGGTCGCTGCACGCTTCACATGGTCACCATCCAGATTGGCGACATAATTTTTATCAAATACCGCTTTCATCGGCTGAATAGCTTCCAATTCCGGGCGTACCGCGTGCAAGAGCATGGGTTCCAGCACTTTAGCCTGCATTGCTGCTGCAAACACATTGTCGCTGTACACATCCCAACCGCCAAATACAACCTGCTGTAAATCAGCCAATGGCACAAAATCTTTTACTTTAGGACAACGGTTTTCCGTGCGCTTGCCCAGGCGAATGGTGCCCATCTGCGTGAGCGAGCCCACCGGCTCAGCCAAGCCTTTCTTCACTGCTTCTACGCCGGCAATAAGCGTAGTAGCGACCGCGCCTAAGCCAGGTAATAAAATACCGAGTTTTCCGTCTGGTTTTTCAATGGAGTGCTGCATAACATTTGGTTTTTTGTAATAAAAAGAGCGTTTCAACCCGAGTTATTTAGTTGCCCGGTATCATTTATTAATAAAATACGAGCCGTATCATTATAAATCGTTAATATGCTTACTGAGGCAGGGCTGATTTCAATACGCTGCATTAAATCGAGGTGAATACCGGCATAATACGCCAGCGCCGCTTTGATTATATCCGCATGACTGATAATAGCGATTGTTTCTTGAGGATGCTGCTGACACAATTGTTCCATCCCAGTAATGATGCGGGTTTGAGCTTCGAGCATACTTTCGCCACCAGGAACGCGCGTATGGCTGCGAAAAGCATTAAATGCCTGAAAATGAGCCGATTCCTGCAGTTCTGCAAATGCCCTATTCGTCCATGCTCCAAAATCAATTTCTAAAAAATATGCATTAATAACTGGTTGGATATCAAAGATAGCTGCAATCGGAGCTGCCGTTTCCACTGCTCGTTCCAATGGGCTACAATAAACAGCCGTAATTGGCATATCTTTTAACCGCGCCGCCAATGCCTGCGCCTGTGCTCGTCCGGCTTCATTCAAATGCACACCCGCCGTTCGACCGGACAGCCGTTGACCCACGCTATCCGTTGCAGCGTGGCGGATCAGGAGAAAAGTGGTCATTCCATTAGGTTTCCAGCAGTTTACTTTGATAGGAACGCATCAAGCGGGTAAATTCCTCCTATTTCCTTTCATTTTTCATTTTTTCAGAACATAAATCCGCCCATTTACGATTTATTATGTACTTGAAACCCCGATTGAGAAACATTATAAAAACTAAATACGAAGTAAATATTCCAGCAAACATATTATATATCATATCACCATTACAAATATATCATTTTGAAAATCGGAATTTTAACTTTTCATCGTTGTATCAATTATGGCAGTTACTGGCAGGCGCGCTGCCTCGTTGAAGCGATCCAAACTATTGGTTATCAAGCTGTTATTCTCGATCATGTATCGCGCCGCGTCAACGTTGCCGAATGGAAATGTGCCCTCCAACCTACCCTACCTACTCCGGTGCCTGCGGCTGACCATGCACTCTATCGCGAAAAAATGCAGCGTTTTTTTACACGCTTTAATACGTTACCTTTATCCCCTTCCTTTCCACTGGAGGAGCCGGAGCAAATGGAATATTATGATTTAATTATAGTGGGCAGTGATGAAGTGTGGAATTTATCGCATCCCTGGTACGGCGAATGTCCGCTGTTTTATGGCGATGGATTACGTGCGCCCTATATCATATCTTACGCAGCGAGCTTCGGAAATTATAATAGTGAGCATGGATTAGATCATAAATGGGCAAATAAATTACAAAATTTTAATAAAATTTCCGTCCGTGATATAAATTCGCAACAAATTATAAAAAATGCGCTTGGTATCACACCAAGCATTGTGTTAGACCCCTGCCTACAATTTTCGATCAAAACGGAGCAAAAATATTATAATCATTTACCAGAACATTACATTGCCGTTTACGGACATAATTTTTCCGATTATTTTATCAATCATATTCAGCAATTTGCCAAAGCCAAACAGCTCCCACTCATTAGCATCGGTTATCGGAATGATTGGGCGGATATGCAATGGCTAACCGCCGACCCAATTGATTTTACCAATTTTATTGCTCAAAGTGAATCAGTTACAACTAATTTTTTTCATGGATGTGTTTTTTCTTTAATTTATAAAAAACCATTTGTGTGCGAAACCTCGCCATACCGAAGCATCAAAGTGCAGGATTTAATGCAGCAACTTGGCGGTGAAAAACATTTAGTAGATGTAACAACATCCGCTGGAGAATATCATAATCGGTTAAGTAAGCCATTAGACCCGGACATTTTCCAACAAATTGAACGGTTACAAGAAAAGTCTAATACGTATTTAAATCATGCACTTACACTTAAATCCGATCATTCCCATGAAACAACCATTATTTAGTCCTGATGATATGGCTCGTGCCGGTTTGTGCATCGGCTGCGGAAGCTGCGTGGCGCAAGCCAATTCCCCCGATGTGCAAATGCAATGGGATGCCTTCGGACAATTAAAACCTGGCGGTAATCATAATTGGTTACATCATAAAAGCGAAACATTTACCAAAACCTGCCCTTTTTCACCTGAGGCACTTAATGAAAATCAAATTGCGGCAGATTTATTTACTAAAAATTCGGATTATGATATAAATATTGGCTTTGTGCAAGCAGCTTATGTAGGGCATGTGGCAGAAAGTGACTTCCGCCTGCAAGGTAGCTCTGGCGGCATGGTCAGCTGGGTAGCCGCGGAATTGCTGCGTTTGGGCTGGGTGGACGGTGTGGCGCACGTGGTGGCAAGCGATGATCCACAAACGGAGGGGCGGTATTTTCATTATAAAATTGCTCATACGGAAGCGGAAGTGCGCGCAGGCGCCAAGTCGCGTTATTATCCGATTGAAATGTCGGAAATATTAGAGTTTATTCGCGAAACACCGGGGCGGTATGCAGTGATCGGTATTCCATGTTTTATTAAAGCCGTGCAGTTATTACGTCGGGAAGACCCAATATATCATGAACGTATCAAATTTACACTGGGATTATTTTGTGGGCACATGAAAAGCGCCCGTTTTGTTGAAAGTTTTGCCTGGCAAATGAATGTTTCGGTAAATGATATTCATAAAGTGGAATTTCGTTATAAAGATCCGAATCGCCCGGCGAATTGGTACAATGCGCGCCTGACCCTGCGCGACGGCAGTGTGGTGCATAAAGATTGGTGGCATTTAGCGGATGGCGACTGGGGCGCGGGCTTTTTTATGAATTCGGCTTGTAATTTTTGTGATGATGTAGTGGCAGAGACCGCCGATATTGCCTTTGGGGATGCCTGGGTAGAACCTTATGCGTCAGATGGTCGGGGTACCAATGTGGTGGTAGTGCGTTCGCCGTTAATTAACGATTTATTAAAAAATGCTATACAAGAAGGAAGATTAACCTTAAAATTAGTTGATAATCAATTGGTTGTTCAAACACAAGCCGCAGGATTTCGTCAAAGACGCGAAGGTTTAGCCTATCGGCTCAGCTGGGCAAGACCGCGCATTCGTCCGCGCAAACGCGTAGCGCCCAATACTAGCTCGCTGACCCGGCAACGTAAATTGATTTATCGGCTGCGCTATTGGATTTCCTGGGGAAGTCATCGTTTTTTTGGGCTTGCCCGGCGCTTGCGACAGCCCAAATTATATTTGTATTGGGCGCAATATGTAACAGCGGTATATCATGGATTTGCCTATCATCGCGGAAAAGTCAATGAAATGTTTAAGCGTTTAGCTACTTTTAAATAAAAATGCACAAAATATTAATATCCTGTGTTCTTTTTTATATTTCTCAATTCTTTCATAACACGTTTTATTACATACTCCCAGACACCGCCTTGCTCCTGCCGGAACAATCGCATTGTGGGGTACCAGGGGCTATCATTTCGTTTTTCCAGCCAACGCCAATCAGCGTCAGCGTGTAATAAAGTCCAAACCGGCACCCCCAGGGCACCTGCAAGATGTGCAGGCATCGAATCAACCGAAATCAATAAATCCAAACCTTTTATAATTTTTGCATATTGATATAATGTAAAATCACCGGGATAAATACCAAAACCATGCTGCCAACCGGCGTCAGGTGCATTCATTTGTAAAATATAAAATGTAATATTGGGCAGTGTAAATAATGGTTTTAGTAAATAAAAAGGAATGGAACGCCGCTCATCCCAATCGCCCGCCTGCCAAACCAAGCCCACTGTGACCAAATTGTTTTGTGAAAATTTTATCGGATCTACCTGTAAATAAGGCACTTGTGCAGGAATAGCAGTTAGGGTAGTGCGAAACACATGCGGTAATTCCATAATTTCTACATCTACATCATAATCTATTGCCGGCGCTCCATCATGCAAGGGTAATAATTGGTCAATTCCATTCACCATTTGTAATAATGGCAATAATGGCGCTTGTGCCCACACGATCACTGTTTTGGCAATGGTTTTTACCAAAGGTGCATAACGAATAAACTGAATGGTATCACCCAAACCATGATAACATCGTATCAAAACGCGTTTTTTATTTAGTGGAGTGCCGTCCCAAACCCATTGTAAATGCCTTGGTAAATGCCAGGCGGGCTGGCCTGTACGGGCGCGTAGCACCGCATCGCTTATTTTCCAGGCTTCCGCAAATTCGCCGCGTCGCATATGAGATATCCAAGGATTTTCTGCATTTTGCTCCATGATCGTACACAGATTTTATAAGCATTATTATGATATTGAAGATTAAATCCACATCATATAATTATATTTAAACATAAATAATATTATAATAATCAGCATACTATCAAGTATATCGGCGGGTCATTGCCGCACAAAAATCGGCGAATTCTTCAATTTGTTGCGGTGGGCTGGTGTGGTGCGGCTGAATGCCTTTGGCTTCCGGTGTAAAGCAAAATGTAATAGTGACATCAAAATCATCAATGGCGCACATCATACGGTCGAACCATTGCTCGGCATTAGGACGAAGGTAATCTGCCCAACTCAAACCCGTACGTAACTTTCTGACTCCCAATTGCTTCAACGATTTTACGGCATCTTCCAGGCGGTGATCTTCAAAATGAAACCATTGACAAATGCCCATTTCAGGCGTGTAATTAGCAAAATGTTTCAATGATAATTTAGGTGTGCCATCTTCTTTTATCAAGCCCATGTAAAAATGGCGATAATACGATGAGCCTTCGGCTTCGCGGTGACGCGTCGTCGCTTCCCATGCACGTGGCAAGTCGTAAAGGCTGTACCAAAAAATACGATCTACCCGCCCTATTAATAATTCTGCCGTACGACATAAGCCAAATTCCTGCACTTCTTCAGCACCAAAAGTCGAAACGCCTACTTCCGTTACCCATACCGGCAAATGTGTAACTGCCTCAATTTCAGCGATTTTATCACCCCATTCATGAATTTGCCAATGATTCCAATCGAGTGGAAAACCGTGCACTGCCACTGCATCCAGATCACGCAGCGTATCATATTTTTGTAATGTTTGTATAAAAGATGCATCAATCGGCGAAATACCACCGAGCACCCGCAGTAATCCGGGGTTTTCGGCTTTCACAGCTTGTGCTGCCATTTTGACCATGCTAGCGTAAATCTGCCATTCGGGGTCTATTTCAAATGCCCAATGCGATTTATTATTAGCTTCATTCCAAAATTTTACAGCCTCTATCATATATTAAAACTTTGCTTTTTGTTTGGCAGGATAAACGGCACGTGGTTGATTATCAGGCAATTCGCCACGACGACAAATATAAACTTCCGGTTCGGGATGCGCTACGATGTTAAAACCGGCGCTTCTTAGCATCGCTTCAGCGGCGGCTCGATTAGGAATCCACCAATTCGTCGGGTCTTGCGAATACCGATGCTCAATAAAATATAATTGAGGAAAATCCGGGCGTTCAAAAATTTGCATTTCCGAAAAATCATAATCCTGTTCCAAAGGCATCACATTATTACTACCACGCTGCATGGATTGAAAAACCATGATATCTTTTACCACATGTTCATATAATAAGTCAAGTGCTAATAATGGATGGCGCAAATGATATAATACGCCCATAAATAACACCACATCAAATTTCTCGCCAAGGCATCCCACATCATATACCGACATTTTTTGTAATTCGATCTCCGCACCCAGCATTTCGGCGGCAAACCGCGCCTGCGCCAGATAACGTTCGTCCGAATCAATGCCGAGTACCCGTTTGGCACCGCGTCGTTTCATTTCAATAGAATAAAAGCCTGCATTACAGCCGATATCCAGTACGGTTTTGCCGGTCAAATCCTGTGGAATGGCATGCGCAAACCCCTGAAATTTTACATTCGGATAATCCCCCAGGAAATGATCCGGTGCGGTTTTTACACCATTGATATCAATATTATGAAACCATTTACCTAGTTTTTGAATATTTATGCTGATTTGCTCTTCGGTCCAGGTTTTGGCAGTACTGATTTGATGCTTCATATTATAATCGCGATATCAAATAAGTGAATAAAATCAGCGCTGATTATACAGGCATTTAGCAGGAGTAGCGTCACATGACTGCTTATCACTAGCATATAAAAGGACATGGTAAAGATTGTTCAATTGATATAGAAATTACCGCCCGATCACGAATGAGATAACCGGTGCCAAACCAGTTGTTGAATTGGCACCGGATCGATTCAGGGTTCAAGCACTTTACGTTCTGGCTCTAACTGCTTACTGCGCAGGGTCAGATTGAGTACAAAAACGAATAATGCAATAGCCCCGATTGCAAAAATTGTATCTCCTATCACACGTAGCCATTTGAAGGTATTCATAATGGGTTGTTGCATAAATTCAGCCGAGCGTGCATACCAGGTACCTTCATTGACACTTGCCAGCGTTTGCAGCAACCCAACCGGCAGCAGACTCAGTACGACCATCAGCATCAATCCGATGTTGATAGACCAGAAGGCGAAACCGATGAGTTTATCATTCCATTTGACACGGCGATACAAACCCCGCAAGGCAAAAAGCATCAACGCCATACCCAACATACCGTACACTCCAAAAAGCGCAGTATGTCCATGTACAGAGGTGGTATTTAAACCCTGCATATAATAAAGTGCAATGGGAGGATTGATCAGAAAACCAAAAATGCCTGCACCAAGAAAATTCCAGAAGGAAACCGAAAGCAAGAAGTAAATAGGCCATTTATAATCCTTGATCCATTCATTAGCCTGGCTCAGACGATAATTATGAAAGGCTTCAAATCCAATAAATACCAGCGGCACCACTTCCAGTGCACTAAAGGTAGCTCCCAATGCCATGATGGCGGTAGGTGTACCGGAAAAATACAAGTGGTGAAAAGTGCCAACAATCCCCCCAGATAGAAAAATAACCGTAGCAAATAGTACCCCAGTAGTGGCCGTTTCGATACGCAGTAAACCCATTCTTAAAAACAAAAAAGCCGAAACGACTGTAGCAAATACTTCAAAGAATCCTTCTACCCAAAGGTGGACGACCCACCAGCGCCAGTATTCAGCAATCGCAAGATTGGTTTGCCTGCCCCACATCAATCCAGCAGCATAGAATACTGCAATTGCCGCTGAAGCAATTAAAAATAAAAGTAAAAGGTGTCTTTCCTGGGTGTTGTTTCTGAAAACCGGAATCAACGGACGAATCATCAAAGCAAGCCATAGGAATAAACCAACCAGTAAAAATAATTGCCAGAACCTACCCAAATCTACATACTCATATCCCTGGTGACCGAACCAGAAATTTTGTACCAATCCCAGTTTTTGCATGACTGCCATCCACTGACCTGCCATCGAACCGAGCACAATAATGAGCAGAGCTACGAATAGAAAATTAACGCCAAGCGTTTGGTACTTGGGGTCCTTTCCAGCTACTGCCGGAGCAATGTACAACCCTGTTGCTAACCAGGCTGTAGCAATCCAGAAAATCGCCAACTGAACGTGCCAGGTACGGGTAACCGAGTAAGGCAACACTTCTGCTAGTGGAATGCCATAAAAGCCGTGTCCTTCTACTCCATAATGGGCAGTGACTACCCCCAGCAGAACTTGCAGCAATATTAGCAGATTAACAACCCAGAAATACTTTTTCACTGCCAGCATAGAAGGCGTGATACTTTGTTGCAAAAGAGGGTCTTCCGCCGGAGGTTCTGGATCGCCCGCTTCTTCTTGATGCCTAGCATAATAAAATACCATCAAGCCTATACCTAATAATAAAATAATAACGCTAAATCCCGTCCACAGAATCAGGTCTCCCGTTGCGGTGTTGCCTATCAGGTTGTCGGCAGGCCAGTTGTGGGTATAACTGATATTTTTACCCGGACGCTCTGTAACACAAGCCCACGAAGCCCAGAAAAAAAAAGTATTCATCTTCCGCATTCGCTCCGGGTCGCGGATAGCATTTTCCGGTATGGCATAATCGGAACGCAATTGGTCAAACTTGGGATCATTCATGAATAATCCGCTATAATAGGTACTCAATTCCTGAAAAGCTTCCCTCCGGGTGTCGGATAGTGTAAGCGTGCGGGTAGTCTTCTCAAAAGTGTTTGTACGAAGTTCTTGTTGGAGTCGAGCCCGTAAAGCCGCCTGAGCTTCATTGTCAAGTGCGTCGTATGAAGCAGTTCCACTTGCCTTTGCCCAATTGTTAAGGATGAACATTGCCTCCCGGTGCAGCCAGTCTGCCGTCCAGTCGGGTGCCAGATAAGCACCATGCCCCCATACCGTTCCGACTTCCTGACCACCCATAGATTGCCACACGTTTTGACCATCCCGAATATCCTGCCCGGTAAACAGTAAGGTTCCGTCCGTGGTCACAACCCGATCTGGAATAGGTGGCGCTTGTTGGTATATCTCGTATCCGAAATATCCTAAAATTGCAAAGGAAATAACGATGACCAACACAAAGGCTACCCAAAGTTTTTGTCTGTTTTTCATTTACATATATTTTTATTTATAAATATGGTAAGAAAGCTGTCTTCTATTGATGGCCATTAGGCAAAAAAGGCATAGAGATAGTTGAATTCTTCAGGTTTTGAACACTGTCATTCTCATATAAAGAGGTGGTATCATAGAAGTTCATCAGATCGTAAAAGCGCCAATTTTCAGGTATTGTTTGCTAAAAAAACTGGCAGGAATCCTGATTTTCCCTCAATAATCTCCATTTCTTACTGTAACTTAGGCGCATAATAAAGCGATAAAATGCCGGAAACAAAAGACACGATTAACATCAATTCCAGCGGCAAAGCGCAACACACTTTTGACGCTATCGTCATCGGCAGCGGCATCAGCGGGGGCTGGGCAGCGAAGGAATTATGCGAAAAAGGCTTGAAAACATTGGTATTGGAGCGGGGTCGGAATATCGAACACATTAAAGATTATCCTACTTATAATATGCGTCCCTGGGATTTTCCGCACCGGGGCGCCATGACCAAAGCACATTTGCAAAAAAATCCTTTAATATCAAAAGCGGCGGGCTACGGCGATGATACCGATCATTTTTTTATTCAGGATGCTGACCATCCTTATGTGCAGGAAAAACCGTTTGACTGGATACGTGGGTATCAAGTTGGCGGAAAATCATTAACCTGGGGGCGCGCCTGCCAGCGTTGGAGCGAGTTTGAATTCACGGCACCACAGCGTTTTGATTATGCCATTGATTGGCCCATTCGCTATGCCGATGTAGCGCCCTGGTACAGCCATGTCGAAAAATTCATTGGCGTTTGTGGCGTAAAAGAAGGGATTGAATCCATGCCCGATGGCGAATTTTTACCGGGTTATGAGTTAAATTGCGTGGAGCAGCACCTCAAGAAAACATTATATGATAAATTTAAACGATATTATGTATCGGGGCGCTGGGCGCATATAACCGAGCCACAACCCATTCATAATCAGCAAGGTAGAGGGCAATGTCAAAATCGAAATCTCTGCATGCGCGGCTGCCCCTATGGCGGCTATTTTAGTTCGGTCACTTCTACCCTACCCTGGGCGCAAAAGACCGGCAATCTCACGGTTCAGCCCGACTCGGTCGTGCATTCTATTATATATGATGAGGCAAAAGGCAAAGCCACGGGCGTGCGGGTAATCAATGCAAAAAGTAATGAAGCAACCGAATATTTTGCCAATATTATATTTGTAAATGCCTCTGCATTAAATAGTAATTTGATCTTATTAAATTCTACTTCCAATCGTTTTCCAAATGGCTTGGGCAATGACAGCGGGGTGTTGGGTAAATATATTTGTTTTCATAATTATAGAGCCAGCATGGGCGGCGATTTTGAAGGATATCAAGATAAATATTATAAAGTAACTCGTCCGGTAGAATGTATTATTGCGAATTATCGGAATTTACAAAAACAGGATACCGATTTCATCGGCGGTTATACGATTTTCTCCGGCGCTTACCGCGAAAAGTTGAGCACAAAAGGCATCGAATCCATGCTAGGCGCGGATTTTAAAGATCAAATCAGCAAACCCGGCACCTGGGGCGCGTACATGTATATGCAGGGCGAAACGATTCCCAAGGAAACGAATCATGTAAGATTGAGTGCCGATCAAAAAGATCAATGGGGCATTCCGTTATTAATTACTTCGGTGGATTATGATGAGAATGATGAAAAAATGATTAAAGATTTTCTGGAACAAGGGCAAGCGATGCTCGAAGCCGCCGGGGCGATTAATATTCGCACCAATGACAGCCACCAGCCACCGGGCTTGGACATTCACGAAATGGGCGGCGCACGCATGGGACGCGATCCCAAAAACTCCATACTAAATGAATGGAATCAAATGCACTTATGTAGTAATGTGTTTGTAACGGACGGCGCGTGTATGACCAGTACCGGCAATCAGAGTCCTTCAATTTTATACATGGCGCTCACGGCGCGGGCAGCGAATCATGCCGTGGAAGAGTTGAAAAAAGGAAATTTATAAAACTGTGTTGATGTTTTTAGGTGTTCGAGTGTTCATGTCCAACACGACGTGCTATCCGAACACCTGAATACTTGAACACCCGAACACAACTAAATATGAATAGAAGGGAATTATTAAAACATATAAGTATCATAAGCGGCGCAGCAGTTGTAGGTGCTGATTTTTTCTTAAGTGGCTGTCAACCAGCAGATAATAATGTAGAAAAAATCGGTTTGTTTACTAAAGATAATATTACATTTTTTGATGAAATAGCCGAAACCATTATACCGCGCACCAACACGCCCGGCGCGAAAGATGCACAGGCTGGCAATTTTATTGCCGACTTTGTGAGCCATTGTTATGATACCAAAGATCAAAATATTATAAAAAATAGTATTAATATTATAGAAAAAGCCAGCCAGACGCAATACAAAAAAGCATTTGTTAAAATCACACCCGAACAACGACAGGAATTATTACAAAAAGCAGCATTAGAAGCCAAAGCATATAATGAAAATCCGCAAAAAGCTGCCGACGCGCCGCCCCATTATTACACCTTATTTCAGCAATTGACGCTGATGGGATTCTTCACATCCGAACCGGGCTATACCCAAGTGCTTCGTTATGAGATCGTTCCGGGTAAATATGAGGCTTGCATTGATTATAAAGGGGAAACGGCTTGGGCGAATTAAATTTTTATTCCAATTTCACCCATTTTACTACATGACGTTGCCCTTTATTTATTAATTCCAAAATATACAGACCGCTTGTTACATGCGACACCTCTACTTCCGTCGCACCATTGAGTTGTTTTTGTAATATGATTTTTCCTTGTAAATCAAGAATTCGGACGGTTTCAGCCGGTTTTGATAAGTAAATTTTATCATTTGCCGGATTGGGAAAAATCGTCAGCGGTTCTGATTCAAGCGAATTATTTACATTAACGGTTGTATTATTACATAAGCTTTTAATAAATTTTACATCCTTCGCCATAAAGTCATGGCTAAAAGCGTGGGATGACCAGGTTACTTCTATTTCATTTAGTACAAAATCACGAAGGGTATCGGAAAGCGTCACAACATTCACCCATTTCTGTGGGTTGGCAATGACCAGTTGCTCAATTTCCGCGGGGGCTTTGGTAAGATAGTTATTCGGTGCCACGCAGTTATTCGCTACCAATTCGTTGTAAATAGCGTTTGATTTTACTTCGGAAATGCCCGGAATTCTTTTGAATCGCTGCGGATAAATCGGTGATGGACGCACTAAGTAAAAGGCAGTGCATTGATTTTTATTCAAGAAAAACTGATAATTCTCAAAAGCTTCCTGGTTGCCCTCCATACCTACATCAGGATGCGCGTCTCGCTGCGTCATAGAAAAAGCGACTGGTACAGATGTGATTCGTGCATAGCCAGACCCCTGATTATTATGGGTAATGGCGGCTTTCCAATTTAAAAAAGTGGCGATCGTAACGGAAAATGCACCACCTGCCGAAAAGCCAACGGCTACCTGCGGCGTAGCCCTACTCATGAAGCCTCGATTAATAAAAGTATCCCGAATGGCACGCACATTCGCTACATCGGCATTATTGATGGTATCTGCACTATAATCATAGCGGATATATCCATCGCCCGTCATATCTCTGTTCAGTGTGGATTCATCACTTTCTGTGACAATTATAGCGAAGTTGTTGGCAACCAAGTAATTACAAAATTGTCGCATTTGAAAATTCTTCCAAATCCAGTTTTGTGCATTGCCTCCTGTGCCATGCCAAAGCCAGACGACTGCTTCGGTATTGCCATTCGCGGGAAAGTAATAATAAACGGGTTTTATGATATTTTTACCTCTGATTTGATTAAAATTAAAGTAATTTGCTGTGCCGGTAGGAAGTACCTGAATATTCGCTTTTACGGTAATATTTCTTGCGGGCATAATAACTTGCGTACGCCATTCATCCGGCATGAATAAAAACGTGGTATCGCCCGACCAATGACTAAAGGTGCTCGCCGCCGACCATTCCTGCGACCAGATGTGGACGGTGTCACCGGCTTTATATAAGCCATCACCGTAGCCGTTTTCGACGGTAAGATTGAAAGTTTGGGAATAGAGATAAGAATAAAAAATTGTAAACTTTAGTAATAATAGATAAGATTTCATAAAAATATTTATTTCATTCCATAATATTATAATTTCACCCACTTGACCGACTTTCTTTGTCCTTCCGCAATCACTTCTACGACATAAAATCCACTTGGAAGTTCGTCAAAATGAGACAACAAAATTCGGTTTTCTCCTTCTAAAAGTTGGGTTGTAAAAGCAGTCGCTTTGCCATTTAAGCCAATCGCTCGAATGGTGGCGGTCGTAGGGATTTTAAAAAAAACAGTCAATATACTATTATTAAAAGATGGATTCGGTTCGATGGTTAAAGTAGAATTGGAAAATACTGGTTCTGACGCTGTTGCAACAGTTGAATTGATCACTGAAATGCGTACTTTCCGAATGTTTTCTTGATAAACTACAATTTTTGGAAGTATTACGAGCGCGTCGGCTCGCACCGTCGTGGTGCCACTTTGCAATATAATACCTGTCGTCTCGTCCTTTACATTCCAATTCAAAACGGTACCTTGCGCCGGTTTGAATTTTTGTGGCTTGCGAATAGCAAGATCAGCCGTTAATGAATGATTCGGGCAGTTATCATTTGTAAAAACGGCATTTGATTGCAGCCAGGCTGTAACGGACCATTCGGCAGATTCATCTATTATATTATTCAAATCCCAATTATGATAACCACCCCAGGTACCCCAATTGTCGCCGTCGCCCTTATTGATGCCGATTGAACCTAGCCCAGGATTATTATTCTTTGCATCCAGCCTATGATTAAAGAAAGCTGGAAAGGACTGGTCGTTGCGAAAGTTTTCCTGAAAGGAAAGGTTGTCACGATACGTTTGCTGATCCGCAGCAATGTCTTGAATCCAATGATAATTCAGTGTTTCATAAGTGTGTGGTCGCTCATCCCAACTGATTTGCATGCCCCAGCCCAGGCTATCGGCTTTCTGGTATTGGGCAATCAAGTCCTGTCCCCAATACATGCGGCTATTAATGTCATTTTTACCTGCCCAAGTACGAAACAAAGGTAAATCCCGCATGGCAGACAATGGAGTATTCATATCCATTACTTCGTTGATGTGAATGGTTTCATTTTTGCCATTACGGAGATTGGTGGGCAGGTTTTGTTCTACCGTGCCCTGAATTTGAGTAATCGTTTCCTCATTAACGCGACGAAAACCATTATTAAAAGCGCATACTGTAGAGAAAAAATTGGGGAATAGCTTACCCAGTGCAGAGGCACCAGCAGAACCCATACTATACCCCTGCAAAGCTATGCGTCGTGCATCTACATTATAATTTTTTATGAGCCAGTTATTAATCCATAAGATACGTCGCTGGGTATAATTAATAATCGTATCATTATCATTAGCCCTGTAAGCAGCATTAAATGGATTGTGATTTTTACTCCAGCCAAACCAAGCCGTGCGAGCTGAAGACAAAAGTGTATCGCCTTCACTTATTAATAAATGAGGCATATCATCATTGTGTGAAACAGAAATTCCGATTTGAGGAGCAATGTTAAACTGTGAAGATTTATTTGCAATGTGCTGAACGGCTTTGCCTCCGCCTCCGTGAAACCAATTGGTAACCGGAATTTTCTTACCACCTGTTGTATCCATGCCAATTGCCTCACTGACGATAAACATCGCGGGCATTCCATTTTTAAACACATTCGCCATAACCGGAAAATCAGGTCGCCCAGCCCAATGATCCAGTTTGCCCAATGTCCACAAGCAATACCAATTTGTCTTATGCCCGGATGGCAGGGTTGTAGTCAATTGTAAATGACAATTTACAGGTTGATTTACAGGATCATACGTATAAGCGATAGGACTTGATGTGATATTGTCAGCGGTAACGACTGTATTTCCCCATTCTACAACTCCATAAAATGCATTCCCTGAAACAGTTACAGTTTCTACAAATAAGCATTCACCTAATTGAAGCGTATAAGTGCTCCCATCAGGTTTAGGTATTTTATATTTAAAATTGGGATTACTGGTTTGCTCAATAAAGGTGCCCGGCAAGTATTCATAGTTAAAGATTCGTCCGATTGGGCTTGCCTGATTTACATTCGTAAAAGCTGTCGAACTTTTATAAACCACAAAAGTTTGCGGAAATGGTTGCTGCCCTTGCCATACAATCCATACCTGCCCTTGTGCATACCAGGCACGGACATTGGTTTGCGCAGTAACAGTAATAAATAGTGTACATAGTAATAAGGTTAAGAGGCGCTTCATACTTTTATTTTAAATTTCTAACAATCTGTAGCTGAGAAAACTGTCGTGGTTTTAAAAGTTTAAACAAAAAAAATTTGTTACAATAAAAATTGATTCAACTATTTGTATAGATCAAATCACTCTTTTTTGAATTCATTTATGCTTGCTCAACGTCGGCGCAACACCAGACTATCTGCCGGATACTGCGCTTTCAACAAATCCATTTGTGCCTGTGCCCAGTTGACCAGCGTTTCGCGCTGCGCATCGGATAATTTCGCACCCGAGTGCAGCCCAAACCAAGTGTAGGAAGGAAGCGGCATTTCTTTTTCTTTCACCATTTCGATGGTTTCTTCAAACTTATGATTTTGCACGGCGACCGGTCGATTGGTAAACTCCGAAAAATTTAAATGCCTTTTGCCATCCACCACGTGGTTATTGAGCCACCAGCCCACCGGCTGAACTTCCGCATACCACGGATATTTCGTCAAATTACTATGGCAATCATTACATGCCACGTCTAGTATATTAGCCACCTCATTCGGAACGGAATATTTAGTCGTTATATCATAAGTCTTATCATTAGAAGTATTTTTGGCAGGACGAACAAACTGAATACCAACCAAAACAATTACAATCGCTAATAAAATAATCTTTTTCATAATATTATATTTTAGTCGTTTGTTTGTTAAACATGGTTTAAAAGTGCAGGCACGATTTGAAAAAAGCAAATACAATAGAAATTCCCTTCATTTTTCTGGAAGATTCCGGTGATTTTATCTTTCATTATTCATATTCATTCCATCATTCTTTCATTATTAGAGTTGCGTCCATGTAAATAGTTGAAAATCAAAGTTGATTAAATTTGG
>JBKBWT010000035.1:583-23502 GCA_046314415.1 Saprospiraceae bacterium | reverse complement strand
CTTTAAATTGGCGGTTCAAAAAAGCGGAAACGACCACCCCGACTAAAGTCAGCAGCCACACCAGCGACGCCGTAGCGGGCGACACTTGCTGCTGCAACAAAATCCAATGCAACGTTGCCGCCCCAAAAACCAAATAGCCCCAGAGCAACGTGAATAAACTATCGATCCGGCGCGGCTTTTGCTTCACCTGAGCGATCATTTGGTCGATGACCCGCAGGCTTTCTTCTCGGCTGAATTCGGGTTCCATTTCTTAATTCAGTTTATATTGTAAACTACTTTACGAAAGCAAAGTTCGGATATTTTTTGAATTTTAAAAAATAAATATTTGATTTGTGTCAAAACAACACAATCATGTGGCACCGCAGACAATTCATCAAACACAGTGGCTTGGCGGCTTTGGCGGCGAGTCCTTTCGCTCATTTCATGATGGATGAGCTAATGAAAAAGAAGAAAAACTTTGGCGTTCAACTATTTACGATTCCGAAAATGGCGGATCAGGATTTGAAAGGAACGCTGCAATTGTTAAGTGAGATCGGCTACCGCGAAGTGGAATTTTTTGGTCCGTATGCATTCAGCGCGCCCGAAACCATTGACGGCTGGAAACTGCTGGCGGGGCAGTTGGGCATCCAACGAAATGCCTTTTGGGGATATAATATTAAAGACGTAGAGAATATGATGAAGGACTATAATTTAAAAGCGCCTTCCATACATCTTGATTTAATTACATTACGTAAAAATTTAAAGCAAACTTGTGAAACCCTGGCGCCGCTGGGGGTGAAATATATCGTACTGCCCGCTATTACGGATATCAATGAGCGTAAAACGCTGGATCATTATAAAAAACTGGCGGATGAATTTAGTAATTTTGGTAAAGCAATGGCGGCTTATGATATGGCATTTGTGTATCATAATCATGGTTTTGAGCATGCGCCGATGAATGGGGAGATTCCGATGGATTATTTAATCAAAAATACGGATCCGAAAAATGTAAAATTTGAGCTGGATATTTTCTGGATGAGCGCTGCGGGGGGCGATCCGATTCAGTATTTAAAAAATTATCCGGGTCGTTACAAGTTATTACATATTAAAGATGCCAGTGAAAAGGTGCGTTTTGCGGGCGACGGAGGCACGCCGGATCAATGGATGGCGGTGTTCTCCAAAATGGCAGACCCGGGCACGGGCGTGTTTGATATTGCCGGTATTTTAAAGCAAGCGGTAAAATCGGGCGTAGAACATTTCTACCTGGAGCGCGACCTCACGCCAACACCGGAGGCGACACTGCGTAATTCATTTGCAAATTTGAAAAAGATGTAATATTTTTTAGCCTATTAAATAAAATAGGGGAGGTAAATGTTTGACTTACTTCCCCTGTTTTTATGATAGAAATAATATAAAACAAAGTGCTTATATTATACTGTATATTTCAAATTTCTTATTTCAAATTTCAAATTTGATATTACTGCTTGGGCGCTTCGGCTTTCACTTCATTTAGTTCGATCTGGCAGGTAATCATTACTTCATTGGCAACGACCAGCCCATTACCATTATCAAGTTTGCTATCCCATTTTACCCCATAATCAAAGCGATTGATGGTTCCTGTCAAAACAAAACCCGCTTTTTTCCCCCTTTTGGTCTCTACCGCACCGAGGTATTGCACATTAAAAGTGACGGGTTTGGTTACATCGCGCAGGGTAAAATCACCTACTAATTGATATTTTTTACCTTTTTTATTTAGTTTACCTTTAAATTTTAATTCCGGATATTTTTCTGCATTAAAAAAGTCATCGCTTTTCAGGTGCTGATCGCGGCGCTCGTTGTCGGTATCTACGGAAGCGGTTTTCGCGGTAAATTCTACGGTACTGCCATTAAAATCGGGCGTTGTGCTCGTGACTTTTCCTTCAAAATCGTCGAACTGACCGTCGAGTTTGGAGATCGTCATGTGCGTCACGGTAAACCGAATGTCAGAGTGTCCTTTGTCAAGGGTCCAATTGGTCTGCGCAGTGAGCGCCGTGAAACTGAATGCAAGGAATAAGGCTAAAGTGAATTTCATACGATTGTGTTTTAGGTATTAATTTAATATTGAATTGCAATATTGATCATTATTGTTGAAACAATGAAATGCAGACAAGCCGTGCACGTAAATTTTAACGCTTTCTTAAAATTTGAACAGCCATTGTGATGATTAAAATAGAATGTAAATAGATTATTAATGATAAAGTATAATAAATAGATTCACAATTATTTGTAACTTAATAAGTGCCTTTTTGGATGTTACCGCTCTTTATTTTGAAAGTGCTAGCCTCAAAGAATAATCAACACGTGTAGCTGGAATAAACGGCTGTTGGTAAAGAGAATTCAATCGAAAAGGCGCATTATTGTTGTAAATTTTTGCTTTTAAATTGTCTAATTTTAAAACCTTCGTTTCACCTAAAACGCATTTTCAATGATAAGCAAACGCATTCTCCTTTGTTGCTGGGCAGTCTGGTTGTCTTTGCAGCTTAATCCTCTTTATGCGCAACCGGTTTCATCGGCTAAACCAGTTTTTGAGCCACATTTTTACAACAAAATGCAATGGCGCAATATTGGTCCGCTGCGGGGCGGGCGCTCGCTGGGTTGTACGGGCAGTCCTGGTCGTCCGAATGAATATTATTTCGGTGCTACGGGCGGTGGCTTGTGGAAAACGGTAGATGGCGGTCAAAATTGGTTTCCGGTAACGGATGGACAAGTGACGAGTTCCTCTGTCGGGGCTGTAGCCGTTGCTGAAACGAACCCTGACGTGGTGTATATTGGCATGGGCGAAACCCAGCTGCGCGGTAGCATTACGCAGGGTGATGGGGTGTATAAATCGAGTGATGGCGGCAAAAACTGGCGGCACTTAGGCTTAAAAGAAACGCAGGCTATCTCCCGCATTCGGATACATCCTACTAATCCCGATATTGTTTACGTCGCAGCGCTGGGGCATCCTTATGGCGATAATGAAGAACGCGGCGTTTTCCGTTCTACGGACGGCGGCAACACCTGGAAAAAGGTATTGTACGTAAGCCCGAAGGCAGGCGCAGCAGATTTAATCATTGATCGCACCAACCCTAAGGTAATCTACGCTTCTACTTGGCAAGTGTATCGCAAATCCTGGAAAATGTGGGGCGGTGGACCTGATTGTAAATTGTGGAAATCTGTTGATGGCGGCGACACTTGGATTGATTTGACCAAAAATCCGGGTATGCCGAAAGAACCGCTTGGAAAAATCGGAATTACGGTTTCTCCGGCTAATCCGAATCGCTTGTGGGCAATTATTGAAGCCAATGACGGCGGCGTGTATCGCTCTGATGACGGCGGCTGGACCTGGAAACGCACCAATGAAGAAAGAAAACTGCGGCAACGCGCTTTCTACTACTCGCGTATTTACGCGGATCCCTGGGATGAAAACACCGTGTACTGCCTGAATGTGAATTTTTACAAATCTACGGATGGTGGGGTAAAATTTGACAAAGAAATTCGTCCGCCGCACGGGGATAACCACGACTTATGGATTGATCCAAACAATCCGCAGCGTATGATCAATGCAAATGACGGTGGCGGTAATGTCTCCATCAATGGCGGTGAAACCTGGACAGAGCAGGACTTTTGTACCACCCAGTTTTACCACGTAATGACCACCAGCGACGTCCCTTACCATGTGGCAGGCGCGCAACAGGATAATTCGACGCTGGCTATGCCAAGCGACGGCTGGGAACACATGCAGGCACGTGGACCCAATCATGGTTGGTGGTATGATGTAGGCGGTGGCGAGAGCGGCTGGATTACCCAGTCTCCGACAGATCCTGATGTATTTTACGCAGGTAGTCAAGGGGCTTTATTAACCCGTTATAACCGCAAGACCGGTCAGATTCGCGACATTCAGGTGTATCCGCGTTTCTTTTCGGGTGAACCCGCGAGCGCTTTGCCCGAACGCTGGCAGTGGACGTATCCCATCATGTTCTCTCCGCTTGATCCAAAAATCATGTACACCTGTTCGCAACACGTTTGGAAAACCACCGACGACGGACAGAGTTGGGAAAAAATCAGTCCTGACTTAACGCTAGCCGATCCGGAAACGCTTGGACCCACTGGCGGTATCATCACCAACGATATGAATGGTCCCGAAATTTATGCTACTGTATTTGCACTTGCGCCTTCTTTCCACGATGTCAATACGATCTGGGCAGGTTCGGATGATGGAAAATTGCACATCACGCGCGATGGCGGTAAAAAATGGGTGGATATCACGCCAAAAGATATGCCTAAGTACGCTCGGGTAGAAATTATTGACGAATCGCGTCACACGCCCGGCACGGCGTATGTGGCTGCCAACCGTTATCAGGTGGATGACCGCCAACCGTATGTGTGGCGTACAAGCGACTATGGCAAAACCTGGACAAAAATTGTCACCGGCGTAGCGGATGGTCACTTTGCGCGGGCGGTAAGAGAGGATCCGGTTAAAAAAGGATTACTTTTCCTGGCGACTGAACACGGTGTGTACGTATCCTTTAACAATGGCGACCTTTGGCAATCCTTGCAATTGAATTTACCTGACACTCCGGTCCGGGATTTAGTCATCAAAGACAATGACGTAGTGCTCGGTACGCACGGGCGAGGCTTTTGGATACTGGATGATATTGGTCCTTTGCGACAATTAACGCCGGAACTGGCTCAAAAAGACCTTATCTTTTTCCAACCTTCCAATCCGATTCGGGAAGTTTATGAAGCCGTCTTCCAATATTACCTTAAAAATCAAGTAGATTCCCTTAAAATTGAAATATTGGATGCCCAAGGCACACTTGTTCAGACTTTCACCGGAACTAAACCCGAAAGCAAGCCAGCTCCTGGACAACCTGCTGCGCCCATCACGGCTGCCGGTTTAAACCAGTTTAACTGGAACCTGCGCTATCCCGGTGCCACTACCTTTGAAGGCATGATTATCTGGAGCGCTCGCCCGCAGTTGGGACCCAAAGCGCCTCCGGGTAAGTACCAGGTGCGTTTCACTTCGGGCGCTTACAGTCAAACTTATCCATTTGAGATTAAAATGGATCCGAATCTTAAAGGCGTGACGGAAAAAGACCTCCAGGAGCAATTTGAACTGGCTGTCAAAATCCGCGATAAGGAAAGTGCCGCCAACGAAGCGGTTATCCGCATTCGCAATATCCGTAAGCAGGTAAACGAACGGGTTAAAGAGGCCAACGATGCCGCTCTCGCTGATCAGGCTAAGGCAATGCTGGAAAAATTACGCGTGATCGAAGAAGATTTGTACCAAACCAAGAATCAAAGTGGGCAAGATCCGCTGAATTTTCCGATTAAGCTGAATAATAGGCTGTCTGCCTTACGCCGCAGTCTGGAAACCGGCGATGCCAAACCGACCAACGGCGCGTACAAAGTTTTCGACGAATTGTCCAAAGAGCTGGATACGCATTTAAACAAGCTCAATACCACAATCAGTGCGGAATTGCCCAAACTGAATCAGCAATTATCGACAAAAAGTCTGAAACCCATTGCGGACGGAAAGGCTTGATGCGATTTGCAATAAAGCGATTAGACGATAGACCAAATTGTGTGCACATTTGTTAATAGCGTGATAATTTTACCGCCCGCTGAAGGCAATTTTGTACCGCCTGTCAAGGTTTACAAAAGCACTGCCCTCAGCGGGCGACTTGCTAAAAAGACGCTGCAATTACTGGTCTATCGTCTAAAATCTAAATAAATCCAAATGTTTTACCAGGAATACCTGCCTGCTCCTGCACTAGCTGACACCATTGCCTGCTTCTGGAAATTTGTAGCGCCTGCTGACTTACCTGAACCTGTTGAGCATCTGGCACCGCCCGATGGCTGCGTTTCGCTCTTCCTCTGGCGCAACGATCGCTTTGGCATGCGCCACGTTGGCTTTGTCAAACCCAGCGTTTCCTTACTCAAATCTACTTTATTGCCCGACTCTGTTTATGTTGGTATCCGCTTTCTGCCGGGCGCCTTTTCCTGTTTTTTTACCACACCCATCGAATCACTGCCTGCGGATGCCTGGTTGGAAGAAGAAACGCCTTTCCACACTTTGCTGGAGCAATTGCACCCCGACTTTGAGGATTTTGCCGCCCTGGAAGCGCTGTTATTAGCAATGAAACGCCAGAATCCCGACCCGGAAGTGGCAAAAGCCGTACAACGAATGCTCGCCTCGGAAGGACAATGCAAAATCAGCGACATCATTCGGGAGGCTTACATCAGCGAACGTCAATTGCAAAAACGCTTTCGCAAAGAAGTAGGATTGAGTATGAAAGCCCTGGCGCGTGTGCTGCGTCTGCGCATTGCGCTGGTACAAATGGTGCTGCACGAGCACAATTCTTTAGAAGTAAGCTTTAACAATGGCTATTATGATCAGGCGCATTTTCTGCACGAATGCCAGTTGTTTGCGCAACAAGGCCCGGCAATCATTCAGGCTTACCTGCGCAGCATCCAACATGGCTCGATTCATTGGTAAGTAATGACGTCACTAAATAAAGATTGCTTTTGTTATAGTTAAATTGGCAAAAATTACATCGTTATTTACTTTCTATATTCTCCCTTTTACATTAGTACAGGTCCCTCTTACATTGTTACATGCCGCTCTTACATTCTTTAAATTCGCTCTTATATTGTTTTAACCCCCTCTTATATTGTTTATTTTCCCTGTTACATTCATACAGATCGCTCTTACATTATTGATACTCCCTCTTACATTGTTACAGATCGCTCTTACATTCTTTAAATCCCCTCTTACATTTGCAGCGTTTATTTTATTAATAACAAAACTCCCTCCACATGTTGTAAAACTCCCTCTACTTGTTGCACTATTCGCTTTGCCTGTTGCAAATTTAGCTTTACTAATAGATTAAAACACTTGCAGTATTATTAAAATCTGTCAACTAGTGATAGCAATCAGATAGGCGCTGGTAATTGACAAACAGGCTGTCTTAAAATTTGCTTTAGGTGTGATTTAAAAAATGTACTACGTAGCGCACGAAATTTAGTAAGTGAATGAATTAGCTTAACTAAGATAATAATGTAGAAAGGTGCCTTGTAGAATAATACTGGGTGTACTGGGTGCGCGGAATGGTTGATTATTTTATTCTTTACTGGTATTGTATTAAAAACCAAATAAAAAAGAGTGCCCACCAGACCAATGGACACTCCCGGTAGGTATAAATCCCTGACTTTAGGTAATTACCAATTTTACATAATGCAACTGCGCCGTCTCTTTGTCCGTAATCTGCACAAAATAAGTGCCCGTGCTCAGCCTCTGGTCGAGTTGAAATTGAATCTGCTTTTGGTCGGCAGCAGAAGGCTTTAAAGCAGCAACGCTTTTGCCGTTGGCGTCCAGCAATTGAAAATGTAGAGCTTGTGGATTGATTGTTGCCGATTGCAAGGCAATCGTAAAGCGTTTTTCCGTCGGATTTGGAAACAACTGAAACAAGCTTGAAGCTGCATAAAGGTCTTTCGTGGCTGTACTGTTGCGTATTTTCAAAAAGAACAGGTCTTTATTGCCAATATTGGGATTGTGGCGGTCACAAATGTATAAATCCAGCGCCTGGTCGCCGTTTAAATCCGCCGCTATGATGCCCAGCGCATCGCGATAGTACAACTGACCGAGTACTTCCGTCGTCTGATTACTAAAACGCCCCGTGCCATCGTTGCGATAGACTCTGATCGGTGCCCCGGCAAAATTGCCAATCACCAGATCCAAATCGCGGTCGTCATCTACATCGGTAAAAATGCCATCCAGCGTGTGGTCATTATCAAAAGGCAAATGCGTTTCGGTTACATCGCTAAAGGTACCCGTACCATCGTTAAGATACAAACGGTTGCGGCGCACTTTACCGGGATGAACCCTACGTTGGCTAAAAACACATCGGCGTCGCCATCATTATCCACATCCCCAAAAGTTACTTTGCGGGTTTCCATATTCACTCCTGCTGGTAGTCGGGTCGCGGTTACATCCGTAAAAATGCCTGCACCATTGTTCAGCAGCAGTAAGTTGCCATTTTCATTACCTGCAAAAAGATCCAGATCGCTGTCGCCGTCTATATCGGCAAAGGCAAGGTCTTGCGTCGTGCGGTTGATGAGTGGCAGGCGCGTAGCGGTTTCATTCACAAAAGTGCCATCGCCGCGATTGATAAAAAGCGTGTTTTGCCCTTTGTTGCCAAAAATAACATCCATTGCACCGTCCTTATTCACATCCATTGCAAGCACGGCATTGGCTTCTGAGTCGGGGAACTGGAAAGGAGCGCTCGTAAACTTACCCGTACCGTCGTTGAGATAATACTCATGCGTTGGCGTAATACCAAAATTAATATCATCCTCGCTGCAAAAGATCAGATCCAAATCGCCATCGCCATCAAAATCAGCAACTGCCACGTCTTCACTGTCGCGAACGGTTTGGGGCAGATTGCTTGCCGAAACATTCGTAAACTTTCCGGTACCATCATTAAACAGTAAGGTATTCGGCTGAAATTCATTGGCAAGGATGATATCCAGATCGCCATCCTGATCCAGATCAGCCGCCCGCACGTCCATAGACTGCCCTTTGGCGCCCACATTGGGCAAATTGGCAGAAGCATCGTTGTAAAGCTGTGCGTACAGAAAGGAGGGGCACAGCGCCATCGCTATTCCCAGGTGAAAATAGAGCGTTTTCATAAATTAATGTTTTTTACAATGATACATACTCAGCCAGGGCGACTCGTCACCCAGAATGGGGGAGAAGCAGGACAAGCAATGTACTTTAAAGAAAATTGTCAGATGACTTGCAAATGAGCGGTGCGAGCAAAATGATTCGATGAACTTTCCAACATGGACGCAGTAATTTCATCTACTTGGAGTAGCATACGTTTTAAAAAGACAAAACGTGTTTGCAGTCAAGCACAAACACGTTTTACTTCAAGTCAGCAAGCAAGAACTTGGCTTAGGCTTGTTCCTGCTCTTGCTTATTCTTATTCGCCGTTGCTTTTTTCACTTTGTGCGGACGGGTTTTGCCGTGGCTGCCGCGCCAGATTTTGCCGCGTTTGGTTCTTTTATCACCTCTTCCCATTGATGTTCATTTTTAATGTTGAATGATAAAAATTAAATTAGGATTGCAAAGATAAAAATTTACATTTTAAACATTGCTAAAGCTTCTGCAATTTTGCGATCATTGCTTAGGCGCGGTACCTTATTTTGTCCACCGAGTTTACCCTGCGTTTTCATGTATTCGCGGAAAGCATGCTTTTGTAGCGGTCGGATTTTCAGCGGTTGTAAAATCTTTCCCACAATTAAATCCTCGTAATAAATATTTTGCTGCACCATTGCCGCATCTACCTTCGTGGCAAAAGCTTCGAGGTTATCCGGCATATTATCAAATTCAATGAACCATTCGTGATAGGGTAGCTCGCCATTACCCGGATTGACCTGTGGTGCCACCGTAAACTCCACAATGCGCACGCCCTCCGCGTTTGCTACCGCTAACAAAGCCTCTTCTACCTCCTTGCCGATGACATGTTCGCCGAAAGCGGAGATAAAATGCTTGACGCGACCGCTGACTACAATGCGATAGGGGTCTTTACTCACAAATTGCACGGTATCTCCAATATTGTAACCCCATAATCCCGCATTGTTATTGATAATTAAAGCGTAGTTGACGCCAATTTCTATATCCTTGAGCCAAACTCGGGTCGGCTTTTCATTAAAAATCTCCTCCGCCGGCACAAATTCAAAGAAAATACCGGAATCTGCATTCAGCAATAAGCCTTTATGCTCCGGCAGATCCTGAAAAGCAATAAATCCTTCCGATGCCGGATAAGTCTCTACGCTATCCAGACGCTTGCCTACCAGTTCTTCCAACTGCGCCCGATACGGTTCAAAATTCACTCCGCCATATACAAACATGGAAAAGTTCGGAAACAAGTCTTTAATCAATTTTTTGCCGCTGCGATCAAGCAAACGCTCGTAGTACATCTGCACCCAGGGCGGAATACCGCTAATGAGCCGCATATCTGCCTGAATGGTTTCGTCCACAATGCGTTCTACCTTGGTCTCCCAGTCTTCGATGATATTGGTTTGATAACTGGGCAGCTGATTGGTGCGTAACCACGCAGGCACTTCGTGATTGACAATGCCCGACAAGCGCCCGGTGGGAATGCCGCCTACTACGTCCAGTTCGGGACTGCCCGATAGAAAAATCATTTTGCCATCCAACCAATTGCCTCGCCCCGTGCGCGCGTAGAAATTGAATAAAGCATTGCGGGCTGTGCCAAAATGATTGGGCATACTGTCTTTGGTCAGCGGAATATACTTTACGCCCGAAGTGGTACCGCTCGTCTTCGCAAAATACCGCGGCTTGCCCCGCCACAACACGTCGGATTCTCCATTTTTAATGCGCTCAATATAATCTTTGATGCCTTCATAATCGCGAATCGGCACGTTTTCACAAAAAGCTTCGTAGGTGCGAATGTCAGAAAAGCGATGATCCTTGCCAAAGGCAGTGTTGCGTCCCACCGACAACAAATGTTGGAAAACCCTTTCCTGAGCGGCAACGGCATTCGACGACCAGCGTGCAATGTCACGGGCAATTTTATTAGCGTAAGGCTTTAGAATAGTGGCTCTCAATCCCATATGATGATAACTTAACTGTTTTTCAGCGCCGTAGGCTGTAAGCTACCGGCTGCAGGAATGCAAAGGTAGGGAATATTTGCTATTGCAATCCAAGCCATCCGAAGTTTCAAAAACTTCGGATGGTTTCAGCACACGTTCACGCATTGCGTTCCTCCGTTTACTGCTTATTTTAATTGTTAATACCTAAAATTAAAATTAATAATGAAATTAGACGTTGTTATTAACTTTTTGAATAAAATATTTCCTGGTTGAGCCTTTTTATTTAGCTTTGCAAATAATTTGTAAACTAAACAATCCTTTTATACCAGTCATGTATCAACAAAAAATAATGCCCCTGCTCCTCCTTGTTGCGCTGTTCAGCAGTTGTTCGCCTACCCGTTCCATGGTTCAACCCACTGCATCCGGGCATTCACTAGAAGACCCCGGCATTACCATTGCCATACCTATTGAAGTGATCGTGCCGGGCGACACGGTCACTTATACGGAATTTATTCCTGCCGATTCCACCGCCACCGGACAGCCGCCCTGCCGCTTTGAAGATCGTGCCATTACCTATCTGCCGCCGATGGGCAATATTCAGCCCAAGCAAGCTGGTAAAATCACCGTAACAGTCTGCCTGCGCAAAGACGGCACCGTAGATGTCGCTGAAATTGATTCGGAAAACACTACCATTACGGACTCTAAACTATTGGAATACTTTGTCACCCGCGCCCGCAAGTACAAGTTCGCCAGTTCCGACATTGCACCAGAATTGCAGTGTGGCTTTTTGGATTATAAAATTGAGCGAGTGAGTGGAAAGCAGTGAGCGAGGATTTGCAAATTTTTAAAATTGCGGGGGTTTTCCTCGTAAAAATATGCTTTTGACCAAAATTACTGCCAAAAACTGGCAATTAAGCAATTAATGATGTAACTTTACCATATTCAATTACTTCTGTTTTAATCTTACAATGAAAAGTATTGTTGAGCGGCAATACCTGTTCGAGTTAGCTGTTTTTAGTACGCTTGCTTGGTTTCATTTTACTACAGTTTAATTCTAAATTTATTGATTTACAATCTTTTATTTGTTATATTTTCTGGTTTATTGACTGAACAATGCTAGCGATCGTTCTTTTTTTCTTATAGGGAAGAAAATCACTTAAACGCCTATCTATGCAAGGTACGATGCTAAACCAAGCTGCCCGTGATGCCACCATGCATGATTTCCTTTGGTCATTTGATTGGTCAAATCACCCATTGCAAGCACCAGTGGTATGGTCGTCAGCGCTCCTTAACTCGGTAAATCTGCTTTTAGCCAATCCGAATCCTGCTTTTCTCTGGTGGGGTGAAGCATTTTACACCTTCTATAATGATGCCGCCAAAGCACTGCTGGAAGCACAGCAACACAACTGTTTTGGACAAGCGGCGGAGCAATTTATGCCAGACATTGCACAGGAATTAACTTTGCGGCGGCAAAGTATTGAAAAGGAGGGTGTTTTTTTTGAACTACTGCTCGAACGAATGCTGGTGCAGGAGACAGCAGTATCAGAACCGCATTGGAATTTTTGTTGTACGCCTTTATGGGAAACCGACGATGAAATAGCTGGTTTCATGGCAATTGGCACTGCCACGCTGCATGCTGCATTGGTGCCATTGGATAAGTTGCCAAGTGTGGTGTATGTGCGTGATTTACAGGAGGTAAAAAACTTCTTTGTCAGTAGCCAGGTCAGAAAAGAATTGGGTTATACCGAAGCAGAAATTATCGCGATGGGTGGGCATTTTGTCAGAACAGTGATGCACCCCGAAGACCTTGTCCGCATGCAGGCACAGGAGGAGCTTTTTCAGGAACTGGGCGACGGTGAAACCTTGCAATTTGAGTATCGTATGCAGCATCGCAACGGGGAATGGCGTTGGTTTCTGAGTCGGGATGCGGTTTTTAAACGTACACCCGATGGTCAACCTTTACAAATCATTGGCACTGCCACTAATATTACGGAATACAAGCGCACCGAAGGTGCCATGCGCTTGCTCAATGAGCGTTTCGAGATTGCTGAGCAAGCGATCAAAGGTTTTTGGTATGACTGGAGTCCAGTTACCAATCAGGTAATGCGCAGCAGTACTTTTACGCAGGTAATGGGTTATGAGCACGACGAAATTGAGCAATCGGGGAAGGCTTGGATGCAATTGTACCATCCGGATGATATGGAACGCATTGCCGCGGAGATTGAAAAAGGCATCACCAATAAAGTCCGCGACTATTCCCTGGAGTATCGGGTGCGCCATAAAGACGGGCACTGGGTGTATTTGTTAGATAATGCGCATGTTTTTTACAATCAGCGCAATAATGAAATTGAACGAGTGGTGGGTTTATCCATGGACATCACCGAGCGTAAGCAGCAGGAAGAACAAGTACAAATCAAGTTTGAAGAACTGGACAATCTGTATCGCACTGCCCCGATTGGCTTAGCCCTCATAGATAAAGCTTTTCGTTTTATTCGAGTCAATGAACATTTGGCTGAAATTAATGGACCTCCGGTGCGGGAACATATAGGTAAAACACTCTATGAAATTGTACCCGGTATTGCCAGTGAGGTAGAAAAAATTTTCCGACAGGTTATTGAAACCGGCAATGCCGTATTGAATGTAGAAATCAGTGGTGAAACCAAAGCCAATCCTGGGGCAATTCGCTATTGGAATGAAAGTTGGTATCCACTCAAAAATGCTCGACGCGAAGTTTTTGCTATTAGTGTTATTGTCGAAGAAATTACCACCCGTAAACATGCGGAGGAAGCATTGCGGGAAAGCGAAGCCCGCTTCCGCGAAATGGCAGATCATGCCCCCATGATGGTGTGGATGACCGAAATAGATGGTAATTGTACATATTTGAGTCAAAGCTGGTATGATTTTACCGGACAAACTCCGGAAATCGGATTAGGATTTGGTTGGCTAAATGCGGTGCACCCAGATGATCGTCAGCTTTCGGAGCATACTTTTACGACTGCCAATCGGCGCCGGGAATCCTTTCGCCTGGAATATCGATTAAGGCGAAAAGATGGAGCCTATCGCTGGGCAATTGATACTGCACAGCCCCGGTTTTCTTCCCAAGGCGCATTTCTGGGGTACATCGGTTCAGTTATTGATATTACCGAGCGTAAACGTCAGGAACTGAATACCCAATTTTTGGATGAAATTTCGCGGGATTTAGCTTTGCTGACTTCCAGTAAGAAAATTATGGAAGTACTCAGTGAAAAAATTGCAGCACACCTGGGCGTCTCCAGGGTGTTTTTTGTGGAAGTGGACGAAATAAATAACCGCTCCATCGTACTCTACGATTGGTGTATAGCAGATTTGCCCAGCACGGTTGGCGTTTATCCACTCGAGGATTATGCCAGTCCTGCATTTTTGCAGGAATTGACCCAAGGCAAGCCCGTAATTATCAATGATGTGCGAACGCATCCCGTCACCGCTGCTGCTGCTGAAAGATTTGCGGCATTAGGCATGGGCTCCTCGGTCAATGCACCCTACAAAAGCAATGGGCAACTCAAGTTTTTACTGGCAATTCAGCATGTACATGCTTACGATTGGCACGAGGATGAAATCGAATTATTAATAGAACTCTCTGCACGTATTTGGGGTCAGATTGAACGCACCCGCGCCGAAGCCGCCTTGCGCGAAAGTGAACGTCGGTTGCGTTTGGCGCAACAAGCGGCAGGTATTGGCATTCACGACTGGGACATTACTAGTGGTGTTATTGATTGGGATGTCAGGGTACGAGAGCTTTGGGGCGTAGCGCCTGATGAACCCATTACTTTTGATTTATTTGCACAAAGTATTCATCCGGATGATTGGGAAACTACGCAAGCTGCGATCGACCGAGCACTCGACCCGGCAGGGAATGGATTATATTATGCAACGTATCGTGTCTTCAATCGTACAGATGGTACGACCCGCTGGATCATTGCGACCGGGCAGGTTTCCTTTGAGCATGGGCGTGCAACTAGATTGATAGGTACGGTGCAAGACGTTACCGAACAAAAGCGATTGGAAGAATTGAAAGATACTTTCGTACGCATTGCCGGACATGAGTTGCGTTCACCATTAACCAGTCTGCTTGGCTATCTGGAAATGGCAAAAAGAGCAATGGATGTGGCACATCCAGTTAGTAATTTTGTGCAAAAAGCCTACAACAGTACACTGAAAATGCGCAGACTCGTGCAGGACTTTCTGGACATCTATCGTATTCAAAACGGTGAAATTACGTACGAAACGGCTGAATTTGATTTTGATACCCTGGTTCGCAATGCGATTGAGAATACCCAATCCGCCTATCCCAAATACACCATTCATTTACAAGGGCAAACCGGCGCCATATTGAAAGGAGACCAAAACCGGCTGGAACAAGTAATTATCAATTTATTAAATAATGCCATTAAATATTCACCTGGTAAGGAACAGGTAGAAGTTTCGCTGGCAAGAAGCGCAGATTACGTTCAATTGTGTGTAAAAGATAATGGAATAGGTATTCGGGAAGAGGACATTCCCAAAATTTTTGATCGCTACTATCGGGTCAGTAATGCCAGTAAAATCAAAGGCATGGGCTTAGGGCTTTATCTGGTAAAGCAAATCGTAGATTTTCACCAGGGTAAAATAGCAGTAGATAGTAAACCGGACCAGGGAAGTACTTTTATTGTTGAATTACCCTGTGTTTAATATTTACTAGTTACCATTTACCATTTACTATTAAGCATTGAACATTAAAATATTATAATTTCGAGCCATAGCTTGCTTCTACTATTTTATCCAGCCTTGCCAGGGCTGATTTTACCTTCTCTTTGGCTTTGCGCTGCTGGAGCAGGACAGGTGGTACGGCTCGCGCACCACAGTCGGTAATACCACAGCGTTCACAGGTGTTGTGTACCTCTTTCACTTTGAGCTGAGCGTCATTATCGAGGAAGCGGAAAAGTTGGCGTAAGCGGTCAGTGACGAGCAGACCGAGGGTAACGCTGGTGCTATCCTGCGGGTTGTCGTGGTCGGGCTTCGCAAGACAGATACTCAGATAAGCATTAGAAGTACCCCAATAGCGTGAAATTTGGGCGTCGCAGAGCAGGCTGAGGTTTTCGGAGGCTTTCAGTTGGCGGATCAGGTGAATCGAAATCCACCGCCGACAATAATGTTCATCGAGTTGGTTGGCATGTGGGTTATGCAATTGCGACAAATGCATTTCTTTGGTCATTTCAAAACGCTCCATATCCGGTCCGGTAAAGAAACGCAGAAAAAATAAATCCTTGATACCGAAATGTTTAGGTAAAATATTGGCTAAGCGTTGTAATAAAGACTCCGGCGATACATCATATTTATATAATAATTGCCTAAAAGCATTTGCATCCCAATGGGTCCAGGTTGCCATTTTTTCTACCTCCTGAATCATTTCCTGCTCATCCATCAGCAGCGCCACAGCAAAATATGAAGCACGGAAGTAATTCATTAATTTATCAAAAGACTCAATTTCCGTCATGTGCGTTTCGTAAGGGCGGTCTTCTATATACATGAACTGAAAGCCTAACTCTTTGGCAATCAGGTAGCTTTCTTGGGTAGAACTCAGGTTGGCATTCAGGAATAAGGTTTTGGACTCACGGGAAAAAAAAGAACGGATGATGCGCAAATCCTCATTTTGCGGCAGGGTTTTGCGGTCCACGCTGATGCCAAAATATTGTTCTAGTAACTGCTCGAGTTGTGCCGGAGAGAACTGAATGACTTTTTGCACCCCACATTTTTTGCGAAAATCGCGCACCGCTTTTTCCAAATCTTCAAAATAATTATCATGTAAACTTTGATACGAACGCAATGCCGCTTTATAAAAATCTTCGCCCTGCAAATTATAATTGCGTATAATTTTTATAACAGTACTGATAAAGGCATTGATTTTATCCGGCGCTTCTACCAGCAATTCCAGGAGTTTCGGCATACTCACGCCAAAAGTTTCCAATGGAAATATTTTTAAAAAATCGGAATGTAGTAAATCAATAATCGGCTTTAATTTTTTATTGGCTTGTAAAGATACCAGATAATTATAATCTGTATCAAGGGCTTTTGCCAGCGCCAGAATTTTATCGTATTTGGGATATTTTTTACCTTTTTCAATATCGTGTAAATAGGAAATAGCAAGCCCGGTACGTTCCGATAGTTGATGGTACGATAAGTTTTGCTCGCGGCGCAGGTGCTGCACTTTGAGTCCAAATATCAATTTGACAGCGTCACTTTCCTTAAGCATAAGCGGCTATTTTTCTGGTTTTCTAATGGGGAACTCCTCCTAGTCGGGCAAAATAGAGAAATTATTGTTTAAATTATTGATTAACAATGAGTTGTATGGATTCATAAAATTTTATTCTGCTTACAAAGCTATTATATTGCAATCATTTGGGCGTTGATGAAAATTATGCTCGGTTGATGAGTAAAGTCATCGTTTAAAAAAAAGGGTTTTCACAATTTTGTATTGTAAAAAACAGTGAAACAGAGATTAAATTTAATTGGAGTCTTTACTTACCAGCCAAATAAATGCCAAATTAATTGATTTTTGACCGGAAAAAAAATCTATCAGCGAAATTTTCTCTAAGAAAGAAAAGTCCGTTAACTTTGCCGATACCAGGTAAAACCAAATTTGGGCATTGATAACATGCCATTTAACCAAAAAATTATTTATCATGATCAAGGAAATGCAAGCAACGAACACTGCCGCTCAAAATCATGTGGGCGCCACCGAAAACCAGAAATTGCTCAAATGGGTAAAGGAAATGACCGCCTTGTGCAAACCCGATCAGGTCTATTGGTGTGATGGTTCGGAAGAAGAGTATAACCGTATGACGGAAATGCTTGTGGAGAAAGGCACTTTTATTCGGTTAAATCCAGAAAAACGCCCCAATAGTTTCGCCTGCTTCTCCGACCCTAGCGACGTAGCGCGCGTAGAAGACCGTACGTACATTTGCAGCCGCCGGAAGGAAGACGCCGGACCTACGAATAACTGGGTGGATCCGCGTGAGATGAAAACCACTTTAAACGGCTTATTTGATGGTTGTATGCGCGGACGCACCCTGTACGTAATTCCATTTTGTATGGGACCGCTCGGTTCGCCGCTTTCGCATATTGGCGTGCAGATCACTGATTCTGAATATGTGGTGGTGAATATGAAAATTATGACCCGCATGGGTGCTCCAGTGCTCGATATTTTGGGCAATGGTGAATTTGTAAAATGTTTGCACTCAGTAGGTGCACCGCTCGAACCAGGTCAGGCGGATGAAAAATGGCCCTGCAACCCAACTGTGAAATACATTGTGCACTTCCCCGAAGAACGTTCAATTATGTCTTATGGCAGTGGTTATGGTGGCAACGCGTTGCTGGGCAAAAAATGCTTTGCGCTGCGCATTGCTTCTACAATGGCGAATGAAGAAGGTTGGCTTGCCGAACACATGCTGATCTTGGGCGTAGAAAGTCCCGAAGGTGAAAAATCTTACGTTGCAGCGGCATTCCCAAGTGCTTGTGGCAAGACTAATTTCGCGATGCTGATTCCACCCGCCGCGATGGATGGCTGGAAGGTGACCACGGTAGGCGATGACATTGCCTGGATTAAGCCGGGTGAACAAGGTAAATTGTATGCCATCAACCCGGAAGCCGGTTACTTTGGTGTAGCTCCGGGTACGAATGTAAAAACCAACCCGAACGCCATGGAATCTATTCGGGCAAATACCATCTTCACAAACGTAGCTATTACGCCTGACGGCGACGTATGGTGGGAAGGTATGACCAAAGAAATTCCGGATGGATTGATCGATTGGCACGGGCAGCCTTATGACAAAAACAGTGGTAAACCCGCTGCGCACCCCAACGCTCGCTTCACCGCCCCGGCTGCACAGAATCCGGTGATTGACCCTGAGTGGGAAAATCCAAGTGGTGTGCCCATCGCAGCGTTCATTTTTGGTGGTCGTCGCAGTACAACCGTTCCCCTTGTATATCAATCATTTAACTGGAGCTTTGGCGTTTACATGGCAGCTACCATGGGTTCTGAAATGACCGCTGCTGCCTTCGGTGAAATTGGTAAAGTGCGCCGTGACCCGTTTGCAATGTTGCCTTTTATTGGATATCATATGGCAGATTATTTTAATCACTGGCTGCAATTTGGGCGCGAACTGGCGAATCCGCCGCGTATTTTCGGGGTGAACTGGTTCCGCAAAGATAAGGACGGCAACTTCCTGTGGCCCGGCTTCGGTGAAAACATGCGGGTGCTCAAATGGGTGGTACAACGGGCGAAAGGTCGTACTTCGGCAGTGGAAAGTCCGATTGGCTGGATGCCGCGTTACAAAGACATGGACTGGCGCGGGCTGGAAAGCTTTACACAAGATGACTTCAACACCATCATGTCGGTTGACCGGGAAGCCTGGAAACAGGAACTTCTGAGCCATGAAGAACTTTTCTCGAAGCTGTATGACAAACTGCCAAAAGAATTCTTCTTTATGCGCGAACTGCTGCTCTCTGCACTCTGGCGCTCGCCGGAGCATTGGGGAATGCAGTCTGAAGAGAGTGAAGGCGCCATTTAGCTAGTTATTGAATAAGAAATACGGACTATGATATAGCTTGTAAGCTTTATTTACCTCCTTATTTCGTTTATTCAACATTGGCATCTGTAAAAATAGCATTTTTTGAAATCCTTCATATAGCCGTTGGTAAATGCCAACGGCTTTTTTATTATAATACAATGTAAATAAATTTATATAATAAACGCACTCTTCAACAGGTAATAATAGGCTACGTAATCACTTTGTTAAGTAGCCATTCCTCTGTGAACATCTGCTCAGCAAGTACGTTCAAGAAAAGTCCTATTCTTCTAAAACCTATAAATACTTACTAAATGCATCAAGCAAACCTACACTCCGCTACTGCAGTAAAAGGAGTGCATAAATCAGATAAAGCGCTCAGCAAAGCTTTCGATTTAGTTGTTTTTTCCCATTTACGCTGGGATTTTGTAACGCAACGTCCACAGCATGTTATTGGAAGATTTGCTAAAGATCGTAAAGTATTATTTGTGGAAGAACCCATTGGGTATGATCCGCGTTGTGAGGGTCGCGCTAATATTATACGTGTAAATCATAACTTAACAGTTTTACAGCCTTGTATTAATCATGACAATTTAATGGATGAACTTGAACCGATTGTAAAGGAATACATGCAACGATTGAATATTACGAACCCGAATCTTTGGTTTTATTCTGCGGCTTTTCACGAAATGACCGAACGCATTCCGCATCAGGCAGTGATTTATGATTGCATGGACGAATTGTCAGCTTTTAGAGGCGCTTCTAAAGCATTGATCAAACTAGAGAAACAATTGATACAAAAAGCGGATGTGATATTTACCGGCGGTAAATCATTATATGAAGCCAAGCGTCAGTTGAGTGAAAATGTATATTGCTACCCGAGTTCGGTAGATCGCGAACATTTTGAAAAAGCATTGGAAGAAGCAACCGTTGTGCCTGATGATATGATGCATATTCCGCATCCGATTGTGGGATATTATGGGGTGATTGACGAACGAATTGATCTGCCGTTATTAGATGAAATTGCACAGTTACGTCCGAATGTATCTTTTGTAATGATTGGTCCGGTGGTCAAAATCTCCGAAGCAGATTTGCCACGGCACGCCAATTTGTACTATCCCGGCGGCAAGCCTTACGGCGAGTTGCCTGCTTATCTCAAAGCCATTGACATTGCCATGATGCCTTTCGCTTTGAACGAATCTACCCAGTTTATCAGCCCAACCAAAACCCTGGAGTACATCGCTGCACTGAAGCCTATCATTTCCACCCCAATTTATGATGTAAAGCGAGATTATAGTAATGTATTAGCTATTATTAATAACGCAGCTGAATTTGTAACAGCGCTTGACCAATATTTAGCGGAAAGTAATACGGTTAAAGAAAAGCGTTACCAGGATTATGAATCTATTCTACAAGCAGTCTCCTGGGATAAAACGGTTGCCGGTATGAAACGCAATATTGACGAGGCGATGACGGGTATTCCTCAACGCTCCGCAGCTGCATAATATAAATTTTAATAATAAAGTAAATAACTAATGGAATCATACATTCCTTAAGGGAATGTTTGCAGTTTGTATGCATGATTCCATTATTTTATATAACAATTTACCTGAAAAACTGATATAAAATGAAGACAAAGAATATTGGCCATTATGACATTGTCGTAATTGGGGCAGGAATTTCCGGCTCCGTACTTGCCGAAAGATATGCTACCAGTGGTAAAAAAGTCTTGGTTATTGAAAAACGCGATCATATAGGCGGCAATTGTTATGATTATTATAATGAAGAGGGCGTGCTGGTATCAAAATATGGCGCTCATTTATTTCATACCAATCATGAAGAAGTCTGGAAATACGTCAATCGTTTCGCTGATTGGTACGAATACGAACATAAAGTTTTAGCACGGGTGGATGGTCATTTAGTACCTGTGCCGGTGAATATTACCACGGTTAATAAAATTTTCGGACTCAACATAGAATCCGAAGAAGAAATGTGTAAATGGCTGGAAGATAATCAGATACGCTGTGATGACCCACAAAACGGCGAAGAAGCTGCGCTGGCTCGTGTCGGTCCGGTATTATATGAGAAGATTTTTAAATGTTATACCAAAAAGCAATGGGATAAATTTCCACATGAATTGGACGCCGCCGTGTTGAATCGCATTCCGGTGCGCACCAATTTTGACGATCGTTATTTTTCCGATAAATATCAGGCGCTGCCGGAGGGTGGTTATACGAAGATATTCGAAAAAATGCTCGATCATCCCAATATCAGCGTTTGGCTGAATACCGATTTTTTTGAGGTGCGCCATAAAATTACGGGCTACGAAAAATTATTTTACACCGGTCCGATTGATCGCTTTTTTGATTTTAAATATTCTCTGGATGAAAAATTAGAATATCGTTCCATCAATTTTGTAATGGAAACGCATGATGTGGAATATTATCAGGAAAATTCGGTGATTAATTATCCGGCGCTGGAAGATGGCGACTTTACACGTATTGTAGAATATAAGCATATGACGCGTCAAAAACATCCAAAAACCACCATTTCCAAGGAGTACACCGTGGATATTACCGACCCGGCTACCCAAGAGCCGTATTATCCGGTGTTGAATCCGCGCAACCGCGAGATTTATAATAAATATAAAGAAGCAGCAGAAAAGCTGACTGATATTTACTTCGTAGGTCGCCTGGCGAATTATAAATATTTCAATATGGACGAAGCATTTAAAAATGCGCTCGAGCTGTTTGAAAAACTGGAAGGCAAACCGGCAAAAGTACGGGTACTACCCAGTAGCGAAAATCCGGTGAAAACTGCCAAGACTGCCAGTTAATTAAATATTATAATGAAGTTTATTATTATAAATAAGTAAACATTGTTGCATAAAATCACTAAGAGCATAAAAATATTATTGTACGATAATGTTGTGCTATTTAGTGGTTTTATGCTTTTATAATTAATAATATAGTATTTATTTTTAATATTATTAGCAATGAAAATTACCACTCCTTTTCGTTCCTTTCTTATGGGCGGTTTTGAGTCCTGTTATACGCTCAATGAACAAGGCAAGCGCCTGGATTTATTATGTGATACTTTACACGATGTAAAATGCCGGGAAGATTATCATTTACTAAAAGAAATCGGGGTTTATACGGTGCGCGAAAGCTTCGCCTGGCACCAGATAGATAAAGGAAATGACGTATATGATTTTTCGCGTTTTATCCCAATGCTACAAACGGCGCAGAAAGAAGGCATACAGGTGATTTGGAGCCTGAATCATTTTGATTTTCCGGAGGATTTAGACCCTTTTTCCGATGCCATTATCGAGCGTTTTGCTAAATATGCCGTAGCCGCCGTTCAAATGATACGAAAATATAATACTGGAACGATTTATTTAATTCCATTTAATGAAATTTCGTTTGTATCCTGGATCGGTGGTTACATGGGCTATTGGTTTCCCTTTGCCAAACGGCAGGGCTGGGAATTGAAATTACAAATTGTAAAAGCAACGATTGCTGCCATGCAAGCGATGCGCGAAGTAGATCCAGAAATAAAATTTATACATACTGATCCGATTATGAGGCGCTTAGCGCCGGAAAATGCCAGCCCGGAAATAATGGCTTATGTAAATGATTTTGCGCAAGTGGTGTATCAAAGCTGGGATATGATATCGGGGCGGCTGATGCCGGAGTTGGGTGGTAAGCCGGAATATTT
>JBKBWT010000035.1:0-573 GCA_046314415.1 Saprospiraceae bacterium | reverse complement strand
TTTAGATTATGTAGGGTTAAATTATTATATTACCAATCAGGATGTAGTAAAGGAAATACGTGACGACGGCGTGGTAGAAACGTATAATTTTGAAATTGAAGACCCGGAAAGAATTGGCTTTGATGAAATTATGTATAATGCCTGGAAACGATATAATAAACCGATTTTAATAACCGAGACCGGTTGCTTTGGGGTATTACGTGAACCGTGGTGGCGTATGATGTTGCGCGATGTAAAGAATGCCGTAAAAAGAGGAATTCCATTACATGGTGTTTGTGCATATCCGATCATTGACCGCCCGGACTGGAGCGGCGGACACCTTACCAATTCTGGCTTTTGGGATTTCCCGGAGGGGGATGCGACCTGCTGTCGGGTGCCGCACGAAGGTGTATTAAATTTGATCCGCGAATTTTCTGAAGCCCACGGATTATTACAAACAGAACGATTAATATTTAATATTTAATATTTAATATTTAATATTTAATATTTAATATTTAATAGACTTGCGTCAAATTGATTATCAGCATATTAAAAAATTCCAAAGACCGGCACAAATACCCAATATCATATCCA
>JBKBWT010000034.1:0-23504 GCA_046314415.1 Saprospiraceae bacterium | reverse complement strand
CCCTGGTTGGCTATCAAATAGTCCACATACAACTCGAAAGTAGCTGGAAATTTCATCCTCCAAAGGTCGTAACTGTCAAAGAACTTTTTTTTCCTAATTTTTTACCTGCGTAATCTCAGTTCATAAGATTATTGTTTTTAATATAAAGAGATTTTTATGATGTTATCACTACTTTTCTATATCAGACTTAAAGGATTTTAACACATTAGTCGAAATCAACAACTGTATTTGATGAATAGCAATTTCATTGAGCCTTGTGAGGCGCTCTTCCTGTGGCAACCCTTGCTTAATAAATTCAGCGTTTAAATTTTCAAGATTGGCTAAGACCAAAAGCTGTTCTGCGGTTGCATAATCTCTCATATTGCCTTTTGCTTCTGGGTTTGCTTGACGCCATTGGCTGGCAGTGATCCCAAAGAGTGCCATATTGAGCAAGTCCGCTTCACTAGCAAAATAAAGCCCTTCGGCTTTAGTATTATAGATTCTGGGAGGAACTAAATGTTCTTTCACCGCATCAGTATGGATGCGATAGTTGACCTTCGCTAAAGTGCGTTTAAGATTCCATTCCAACGCCTCTTTGTTCTCCTGGGCTTCTTTTTGCTTTAATCTCTCAAACTCTTTAATCAAATATAACTTGAAAGTAGGGCTAACCCATGAACAAAACTCAAGGGCTATATCCTTATGGGCAAAAGTCCCGCCGTACCTTCCTGTTTTGGCAACTAATCCTATTGCACCGGTTTGTTCTTGCCACTGTTTCACGGTTAGTATAAATGAATTTAATCCTGCCTGACTTTTAATCCCATCGAATTCGATGGGATTAAAATCTGGATTATTGAGTTGCTCCCATACCCCCAAAAATTCAATGGTATTTCTGTTGCGTAGCCAGTTACTTATTACCATATCACTTCTTTCATTCACTCTTTTAGCAATGTCGGTTAATGAGAAATAATCTTGATCCTTTTGAGAAAGGATAGAAATTTCTGTGTTTTGGACAGTAAGAATTGCTTTTTTTGCCATCAACTAAAGAAATTAAAAATTCATGTTATGCAGATTTATAGCTTTTAAAGCTTTAAATATCGTAAAAATATAATTATCATATTATAAAGCAAGCGCCAATTCTCTCATTCTCTCAATCTCTACTCCTCCATCATAATGTTTGGCAGTAGTAGCGGTATCAGCATGGGTAAGAGCCTGAGAAACCTCACCCAATGAAAATCCTTTTCTTAGTAGCCTTGTACTCATGGTTTCTCTTGCCGAATAGAAAGTGAATACCTCCAGTCCTAATATTTTTGAAATTTTCGCAAGCTGCTTATTGATTCTTCTATTCAGATTGTAGCGGATTTCCTCTTCCAATTGATCCTTTTGCTTGCCAAATACACCCTCTGGAAGTTCAATCAAATTGGGGAATAGGTATTTGCTTTTATTTTTATACTTTTCCAGAATCCTCAGAATTGGAGAAGTTAGAATTGCACAACCCTCAAAGCCTGTTTTACTTCTATCCCAGTACAAAACATCGCCTTCAATATCATCTTTGGTGAGTTGGATAATATCCTTCAAATTCAATCCAAAACAATAGTAGGAGAAGAGGAAATAATCAAAACCTTCGGAAAGATTGGGGTATTCTTCAATTGAGAAGGATTTGAAAAGTTCGATCTCAGCGTCGGAAAGCGCCTTATAATGCGTTTTTCTCTTTTTCTTTTTTACATTCAAATGGGAAAAGCTATATCCGTTAAAATTAAAAGCCGTTTTGAAAGGATAACAGGATTGATCTACGACTCCCCTTCTAATTGCCTCACCATAGGCCGCCTTCAAAGCTCTAAAATACGCCGCACCTTTTTTACCATTTCTGGAGAAGTAAAATTCAAACTTTTTGAGCCAATTGTAATCAATGTCAGTAAATAACAGGTTTTTATTTCTGGCAACTCTAATGATGGCATTTTTGGTATCCTCGTAAAAGGAAGCCGTTTTTGCTCTGTCTTTCTCTTCGATCAACAGATCGAAGAATTCTGAAACGGTTATATTTTTATTCGTTCTTAAGAATTTGTGTTTAAATACCTCAAAAGAATAAGGTTGTTTTTTTTCTCTGAATTCTCTCAGAATACCTCTTGCCAGGAACATATAATCATCGAGATCGTAGTTCAGCATTTCATAGTCTGGTTTGTTTTTGTTGAACCTTTCCTTCTCCACGTCCCATTGGTCGGGTCGTGCGGTCATAGAAAGCCCAATGTAGCGCGGCTTTCTGTTGTGGGTAAGTCTTAACTTGATCGGAAGGCTGCCGTCAGCCAATTCGTTACCGTCCCCTTGATATAGGACGATGGAGATTGTTGGTAAGTCCATCCCGTAAACAATTACTTGACATAAATAAAATAGTAATACATACTACTTTGATTTACTGTAATTATTAACGAGAAAAATGCAAGTTTTTCTGATTATGAGTCAGATGCTCTAACCGACTGAGCTATGGGACCAGAAAGGGTTTTGAATTGCTTGTATGAAAGTCCGTAAACATTCCGCAAACAAAGCTGTGCAAAACTACAATTTTTTCTCCAAAATGGTTCAGGATGTTTTCCAATTTTTACGCAGGATTCGCCAAACCAGCGTATTCCCTTAACATCGCCCGCTTTTATTCCGATCCCTCTAAAAGGATTTTTACTTTGCTTGAGTATTATACCTGGCTGATAAAAATCACCAGTCTTTATTGACTTTACTCATTGTAGGGTTAAATATTTTTTCACCAATGTGACTCCCGTCACAAACATTTGGATATCAAGCGTGCAACTTTGTAAAAGGATTTAAAACAATCAACCTATATTTTAAAAAATCAAATATTATGCACATCATTGAGCAAATCTATACGGGCTGCCTGGCTCAAGGCGCTTATTACATTGAAAGTGCAGGTGAAGCAGCTGTCGTTGATCCATTGCGAGAGGTGCAACCTTACCTCGATCGTGCTAAGAAGGGCGGCGTTAAAATAAAGTATGTGTTTGAAACACATTTTCATGCTGATTTTGTTTCGGGGCATCTGGATTTAGCTAAAAAAACCGGCGCGGCTATTGTGTACGGACCCAATGCGCAAACCGGTTTTGAGGCACATATTGCAACGGATAGCGAAATATTCGAGATTGGCAATGTAAAAATAAAGGTACTGCACACGCCTGGTCATACCATGGAAAGTACCTGTTATTTGCTGATCGATGAAAATGGCAAGGAAACAGCTTTGTTTAGTGGAGATACCCTGTTTATTGGAGATGTGGGACGCCCTGACTTGGCGCAAAAGTCGGATTTAACCATGAATGATCTGGCGGGATATTTGTACGACAGCTTGCGCAACAAGATCATGACCTTACCCGACGATGTTATTGTTTATCCGGCACACGGCGCGGGTTCGGCTTGTGGCAAAAATATGTCAAAGGAAACGACCTCCACGATTGCTACGCAAAAAGCGACCAATTATGCACTCCGAGCCGATATGAGCAAAGCGGAATTCATTTATGAGGTAACGGACGGTTTGCTGGCACCACCACAATATTTCCCGCTGAATGTAAAAATGAATAAACAAGGCTACGAAAGCTTTGACGTGGTAATGGAAAGAGCGGCTCAAGCATTGTCGCCGGCTGCTTTTGAGGAGGCTGCCAACGCTACGGGTGCTCTGGTGCTGGATGTGCGCAGTGCCCAGGAATTTGCCAAAGGCTTTATTCCAAATTCAATTAATATCGGCTTAGACGGTCAATTTGCGCCCTGGGTCGGTGCGCTGATTATGGATGTGAATCAGCCTATCCTGCTAGTCACACCGATTGGTTTAGCAGAAGAGACGATTATCCGCTTGTCTAGAGTAGGGTTTGATCATGTAGTGGGATATTTGAAGGATGGTTTTGCAGCTTGGAAAAATGCCGGCAAAGAAGTAGATTCCATCAAGTCCATTAATGCTATAGAATTGGCGGAAATCATCAAAACGCAAGGTACTGAAAATGTGATAGATGTGCGTCGCCCTGGGGAGTACGCTGCCGAACACGTAAAGGACGTAGAGAGCTATCCGCTCGATTATATCAATGATTTTACTGCTGAACTGGACAAAGACAAACCATATTATATCCATTGTGCCGGAGGTTACCGCTCTATGATTATGGCTTCTATCCTCAAATCGCGTGGCTTCGAGCAGGTCATCGATGTAGCCGGAGGTTTTAAAGCAATTAAAGACAGCGGCTTATTTGAAATGACCGATTATGTATGCGCAAACACGCTGCGCCGTCAAAAAGCAAAAGAAATAGGATAATTTATTCGAGGGCTTACAGTGTAAGCATTAATGGATACCTGTCAGGTGCAATTTTTCAGTACGCAACGATGTGCGAATTATAAAATGTTAAAAAATTATAATATTTATTAAAATAACAACCATGCATTTAACACAATTTATGCTAACAACGCTTCTATTTTCATTCGGCGTGTTATCTGCTTTCGGGCAAAAGGCAGCGTCTTATCAGGATTTGACTATAACGGATTTTAAACAAAAAATGAACCAGGAAAATGTGGTGGTGCTGGACGTACGCACACCGCAGGAAACAGCAGCCGGTAAAATAAAGAATGCCATTGAGATTGATTATACCAGCAGCGATTTCACCAACAAAATCAAACAGTTGGACAAGCGTAAAACTTACTTGGTGTATTGCCAGGCGGGGTTGCGCAGCAGCAAAGCGTGTAACATCATGGTTAATAATGGTTTCGATAAAGTATATAATTTGACCGGTGGATTTTCCGCGTGGAAACGAGCGAAAAATTAACCGGTAAGACTATTTTCTAAAACTCATAGGTAAATAAATATTCAAAACATGATGTCCGAGATGTGGAATTTCATTAAAGAGCCCTGGCATTGGTCTGTGGCTGGTGTATTGGTCGGATTAACTGTACCGGCGTTGTTGATTTTAGGTAACAAGCATTTTGGCATCTCTGCCAATTTGCGTCATGCCTGCGCCGCTTGTATGCCGGCGAATATTCCTTTTTTCAAATATGAATGGAAAAAAGAAGTATGGAATTTTTTCTTTGTCGGAGGCTTAGTGCTTGGTGCCTTTGTGGCAGCTTATTTCTTGCAGACGCCAGGTGGCGTTGAATTGCATCCTAAACTGGCAGCAGACCTTGCAAAATCTGGCATTACCGATCACTCCAATCTGGTGCCAGCCCAGCTCTTTAATTTTGATAACCTGTTCACTTTGAAGGGTTTATTCTTTTTTGTAGTGGGTGGTTTTATGGTGGGTTTTGGGTCGCGTTATGCCGGCGGCTGTACCAGCGGGCATTCGATCAGTGGTTTGAGCAATCTGCAATTGCCATCTTTGATTGCGACGATTTTCTTTATGGTAGGTGGTTTTATCTCTGCCAATTTGCTGGTACCTTTTTTACTAGGACTTTAAAAATGGAAATAAAATGGAAAAACTGAATTTGCAGCAAAATACCTCGATTCCATTAAGTGAATATGATAAGCGCGCATTGGATACCATGTGCGTGAACGATAGCCAGCAGCAAGAGTCCTGGTTGTCGCATATAAAATATGGTTTAGTTGGCTTGGTTTTTGGCATTGTATTCGTAAAAGCCGAGATCATTTCCTGGTTTCGCATTCAAGAGATGTTCCGCCTACAGTCCTTTCACATGTACGGTGTGATCGGCACAGCCGTAGTGGTCGGCGCAATTTCAGTATGGCTTATCAAACGCTTTAATATAAAAACCATTGATGGTGAGCAGATTGAATTCCACCCAAAGCAATTCAACAAAGGGCAAATTATTGGCGGCACCCTTTTTGGCTTAGGCTGGGCAATCACCGGTGCGTGTCCGGGTCCGCTGTTCGCGCAAATCGGCACTGGTGCTTTGGTGATCGGCGTTACCCTGTTGAGTGCAATTGCCGGTACCTGGGTATATGGCTACTTCCGGGAGCAATTGCCACATTAAAAACATTACACTCATTATTTTATAATTTTAATGTACTGATCGTTTTGTTTAAATTAGGTTAATAAAGAGCAGTAATATTTAAAATTACTGCTCCCCTTATTATAAAATATTAATACATTTTTATCACTTCATGCCTTTGAGATAAACCTTATTTTGCTTAAATTGGGAAAACGCACTGATTTTGACTATCAAGTTATTAAATATTTAAAAACTTACCTAAATGAATTTCTTCAAATCACTGTTTGCTTCTGCAAATAAGGACTATGCAAATGTTGATGCCCCAACTTTTTTAAAACTGATCGAAACGACCGAGGACGCTGTCATTCTTGATGTACGCACTCCTGCTGAATATGCGAGTGGCAAGATCAAAGGGGCTATTAATCTGGATATTTTTGCGCCTACTTTTATGGATGCAGTGAATAAGCTGGATAAAAATAAAACCTATCTGGTGTACTGCCGCAGCGGTAATCGGAGCGGACAGGCTTGTAGTAAAATGGCAAAGCAAGGCTTTGAAAAATTATACAATCTATCCGGTGGTATTATAAGCTTGTAAAAAACTTTATAATATTATTATAATAATGTATTGATGGAAACCTTGTAGCAAGTGTTTTAATATAAAAAAATTAATATATTATCAGGTTTAAAAATTGGTATAAACGAATATTAAACCCAGGCTATTCTTCATTCAACGAAAGGAACAAGACACCGGAAATGGTAATAAAAACCGCTGGCTTCTGCGCAGCTTATATCCCAATTGATTTATTTACAAATGGTTAAGTATGGAAAATAAACTAAATGACCCTTTCGAGCAGGTGTTATTATCCATTGTTAACAAACTTGTTACTGCTATATTGGTCATAGTGGCAGGCACCATTCTGCTGCCGATGATATTTATTTTTAATGATGATATTAATGCTTTTGCTAAATCTTTCTCGCTACCCAAATTCAATAAAACTGAGCAACAAGCACCTTCGGCTACCGAACAAAAAACAGCGGGCTTTTACTGGGTTGCGCCCAGTATATCCAATATCAGCGATGCACAAAAACGCGCCCAGGTGACTTATGGCAGAGAATTAATTGCGCATACCGCAAAGTACTTGGGTCCTAAAGGCTCGGTACAAGCCATTAGCAATGGTATGAACTGCCAAAACTGCCATTTGGATGGCGGTACTAAAATTTTTGGTAATAATTATGGCTCGGTTGCTTCCACCTACCCGAAGTTTCGGGCGAGAAGCGGTACGGAAGAAGATATTTACAAAAGAGTAAATGATTGTTTTGAGCGCAGCCTCAATGGTCAGGGACTTGATGCGCAAAGCAAGGAAATGCAAGCGATCAAAGCATACATTGAATTTTTGGGTACGAATGTAACAAAAGGGGAAAAAGCGGAAGGCTCCGGATTGAAGGAGCTGGCTTATCTCGACCGCGCCGCCGACCCAGCCAAAGGAAAATTGGTCTATGAGCATAAATGCCAGAGTTGCCACCAGGCTGACGGGCAGGGGCAATTGAGCCTGTCCGGTAATGAATATATCTATCCGCCGCTCTGGGGCAACAATAGCTATAATGATGGCGCCGGGCTATACCGGCTCAGCAATTTTGCAAAATATGCCAAATATAATATGCCACTCGGCGTCAACTATACTGCCCCGCAGCTGAGCGACGCAGAAGCCTGGGATGTAGCGGCTTATGTCAATACTCAAAGCCGACCGCACAAAGCCGTGCCCTTGGATTGGCCCGATATTAGTAAAAAACCCATAGACCATCCCTTTGGTCCGTATGCGGATCATTTTTCGGAAGCACAACATAAATATGGACCTTTTCCGCCCATCGTAGCGGCTCAAAAGGAGAAAGCAAAAGGGAGTCAAATGCTGACTGCCACTAAATAATTCCAATGAAAATATTTGCTAAATTTCAAATATTTAGCAACTTATGATATTAATAAAATTCAATATATTATGATACAGCAAAGCAGAAGAAGATTTTTACAAAAACTGGGCACACTGAGTGCAAGTGCGGGTCTAGTAGGTGCCAGTCCAATCATTGCTGCTGCCGAAACTGCCAACGGTGAGGAGGATTTTCAAACAGATAAACCTATCAAAATCAATATTTTACAAACAACTGATGTCCACTGCCAGGTTCATCCGCACGATGAACTTTTTTGGGAAAATGGACAGGCGGTATTTCGCAAAACCGGTGGTTATGCACAACTCGCCACTTATTTGAAAAAGGAGCGCAAGCAAAATCCCCACACTTTTGTGATTGATACCGGCGATATGTTTCAAGGGAGCGAACTTTCTATTAAAACGACGGGTAAAGCCATGGTGCCCATTTTGAATCAATTGGGTTATGATCTTTATTTACCTGGTAATTGGGAAGTTATTTATTATAAAAAAGCCATGCAAACCCTGCTCGGCTCGCTGAATGCGCCGAAAGTCTGCGCCAATATGTATCATGATTTGGGGGATAATAAAAAAGGAGAACTGATTTTTCCGCCTTATTACATCTGGCATGTAGCAGGTGTAAAGATTGGCTTTATTGGTTATACCGATCATTTAGTTCCCATGCGCCAGTCGCCCAATTACAGCAAAGGTATTATATACACCAAACCCGAGGAAAACCTGGAACATTATGTAGATGTGCTGCGCAATCAGGAGCAGTGCGCCTATGTAATCATTATTGCACATTTGGGCTTGTCGCAGCAAATTGCCTTGGCGAATCTGCCGGAGTGCGAAGGTGTAGATTACATTCTTGGCGGGGATACCCACGAGCGGGTACGTACACCAATTCAGTGCAAGTATGCGAAAGTAGTAGAACCAGGCGCATTTGGCTCATTCGTCGGCAAATTGGAATTGACCATTCAAAACGGAAAAGTTATAGCAGACGAATATGCGTTGGTAGAAGTCAATGCCGAACGATATAAAGCGGATAAAACCGTGAGCGCTTTGATTGCCAATGGTGAACAGCCTTTTACCGAAGACATTTACCAAGTGATAGGCTATAGTACCATTCCATTATATCGGTATTTTGTAGTGGAAAATCCCATTGATACGCTGGTGCTGGACGCGCTGCACTGGAAACTCCCGGAAATTGACGTAGTTTTGTCGAATGGATTCCGTTTTTGTCCGCCGCGTACAACGCCCGATCATACTGGAAATATTCCTATTACAAATGGATATATTTATGATATGTTGCCAGTGGATAGCACCGTACGTACGGCAAAGGCAACCGGACAACAAATACTGAATTGGCTGGAAAATGAACTAAATAACGTCTTTGCAAAGGAAGCTTCGCAGCGTTTTGGTGGATGGCTGATCAAATTCAAAGGTATGGAAATGTCGTTTAATGCTTTTGCTGAAAAAGGCAAACGAGTGCAATCAGCCGCAATTGGCGGCAAACCTTTGGAGTTGGACAAAACCTACAGTATCTGTGCCTGCGAGCGCGAGGGCGACCCGATGGATATGCTGTGCCGCATTCGCAATGTAAAGGACGCGCAGAATACGCCCTATACGCTGCACTCGGTGATGCGGGATTATTTAGCAACCAATTCGCCGGTGACGCCTACGCCGCCCGTAGCTGCTAAAATACTGGACGCGCCCCAAACTTTATTGACGCAAGTAACCGGCGTAGCCTATCAATTTATGTAGCATATTATAAAAAATTATCACAATGAAAAAATTGATTCTCTTTGCATTCATTTTGTCCGCTTTTCAAGTGCTCAACGCACAAACGCATCAGACCCTCTCCGATGAAGGCTATTTTGATAATAAGATTGTATTTCAAGTAGTTACGCAAGATACCGTGGCACATCGGTCGCTTATGAAGCAACTAAATAACATTCGTTCGGTTGCACCGAATACGGAGATTGAGGTGGTTTGCCATGGTCCGGGCTTGTACATGCTCGTCAAAGATCGCTGTACGGTACAAGAACAAATCAAAATGCATGCTGCCAAAGGCGTGAGCTTTGTTGCGTGTGAGTTTTCGCTCAAAGAACGCAATGTAAATAAAGATGATATTGTCATGGAAGCCAATTTTGTACGTTCGGGCGCTTTGGAAATTGTCACGAAACAAAAGAAAGGCTGGAGCTATTTGAAAGCAGGTTTTTAAAGCATTCCGCTATAACAAAATAAAACAACCGTACATATATTTAATTCATTATCAATAATATACAGGGATTTTGGCATCAAATGACGATTCCAAATATTAAAATTTGCATGTGCTACTTTAAAATAGGAAGCCCTGTTAAATCGATTAGAAATTTTACAAATATTATAGGTTTTATAAAACTTCGCTGCGCTGATTTCGTTTTATCAAAACCTTATGAAAATTACAATCTACGTCGCCATTCTATTGCTATTTTGGACCGGCATTCGCTGTACCCGACAGGAGGCTGCCAATGCCAAATCAACCGTTGCCCAACCTGTTACTGCCGATACAGTCAAAGCCGAACCCGCCAAACCGCTGCTGGATACTGCTCACTACGATACGTTGATACGACAGTTGGCAAATGGCGATACCACCGGCAAGTGGCCCGTGAAAGCGCCGCGCCCGCTGCCCGGAGCCGTGCTGCCGTTCAATCGGGTGGTGGCTTATTACGGTAATTTGTATAGCAAACGCATGGGTATCCTGGGAGAATTGCCCAAAGCACAACTGCTGCAAAAACTCAAAGGTGAAGTTGCCAAATGGGAAGCTGCCGACAGCCTAACGCCGGTTATTCCTGCCCTACATTACATCGCCGTCACCGCGCAGAGCCGCCCCGGCAAAGGCAACAAATACAGACTCCGTATGCCCTTTCACCAGATTGATACCATTTTGAATTGGTCGAAAGAAATAGATGCCCTGACTTTTTTGGATATTCAGGTGGGACATAGCAATATAAGAACCGAAGTGCATGAATTGGAACCTTATTTAAAAATGCCAACCGTTCACCTTGGCATTGACCCCGAATTTTCGATGAAAACCGGCGCTCGTCCGGGCGCAAAAATTGGCACTTATGATGCCAGTGATATTAATGATGTAATAGATACCTTGGCAAAAATCGTGCAGGAAAATAACATTCCGCCCAAAATACTCGTCATTCACCGCTTCACGCAAGGCATGATTACCAATTACAAAAACATTAAAAAAGTGCCCGAAGTGCAGATTGTAATTGACATGGATGGCTTTGGCAGCAGAATTCTAAAAGAATCCACTTGGCTACGTTACATCTATCGCGAGCCCGTGCAATTCACCGGATTCAAAATATTTTATTATAATGATTCCAAAGGCAATCATAAAATCTACACCCCGGAAGAATTATTAAAATTTCGCCCCAAGCCTATTTACATACAGTATCAATAGGTTATGTGGTGTAAATGACACCTCCAAAACAAATCCCACAAAAAAATAATATTAAATAACAGCATCATAGCGAGATATAGTTTATCTTAGCCCTTGATTTTGATACCCTGTTATAACCGTCAAAATAGTCATGTCCAAATGAAACACTATCTATCTTGCAGCTTAATCCTCGCGATTTTCCTGCCTTTTCTTGCTATTGCACAAGAATCAGCCTATCCCGATAAAGGATTCCAGTTGGAAGTGGGTACAGGGCTGTGGCAATCTGTAGATGCTTACAGTTACAATGCTTCTTCTATTCCTCTCTTTGCAGAACTAAAGTATAAATTCAAAAAAATTGATTTTAGCTTGGGATACAGCAGAGGAGTATTTGCTCTAGGTGAGGATTTTCCTATAATATATTCAACACCAGTAACGCCTGGAAATTTTTTTCCTTATAATGAGTATGAATTTGTATCGGTAGAAAGTATTTTAAGCAAAACCAATCTGTATTATATATCTTTAAATTATATCTTCAATAAAGATAAACCATCTTTAATACTTGGCGCGGGTATTGGAAAATATGTTACAGATGAGTTATTAGTAAAAGACTTTAAATATCCCGATGTAACCACTAATCAAAACACTTACAGTTCTATTGCTAAAAAGGGTAATCTTTTAGCCTTTTTACAAGTAGGATACAGGATAGGAAATTTTAGAAATTACTTGGCTTTCAATTTTCTACAAAATAAAGATCCTTTTTACTCTATTCCTGATATTCATGTAAACACTGATCCTTTTTTCAATTTTAAAACCGCTTATAACATTAATTTAAAGAAAAACAGCAAATCAAATAATGAAATCTTTGAAAATATCACTCCTGAAAAAAACGTAGCGCACAGACGTTACAAACGAATTAGCTTTGATTTTGGATTTAGTTCAGCAATACCCATAGATAAGACTGCCAAAGCAACTGCACTTGGAATTTATTTAGAGCCAAGGCTTAATATAAATGATGATTTTATTATAGGATTACGATTAATAGATTATGAAAGTGCTGATGGAGTAGATCCAAATTCTTACAGATTCTCAAAATGGGAATACAGAGGGGATTCTTTAGTTCAACTTAGCTACTCTGAACAAATGGGCTATTTTAATTCATGGAGCGTAATGTGTGATCGAAAGATAGTAGAAAAGGATAAGTTCAGGCTTTTCTTGGGAGCTGGAATTTCAGTCATTGAAGGTTTCTATTTTTTTGAGGATATAGGCTTTACTACCCGATTAACCAGCAATTTTGGTCACTTAAGAAGTGGCTTCTCTCTTAATTATGCTAGTAAAGAGATTCCCTCTCATGCTGCCCTACAATTCGGCTTCGAGATCGGCGGTGGCTTGCGCAAGAAATCCAAGTTAGTGTATGAGTAATAATTTTATTTGGTTTCCGCTTTATTTTCTGTTTTCAAAACAAACATTCGTTCTGCATTGTCTTATAATTGGGTATAAAAATTTGTATTTTTGTGCCTGAACTCAGTCGTAACCAAATTTTAAAAACCATTTCACACGGAAGGAAGGTATTTAGGAAGCTAGGGTTTTCCGACTTCTGATTTCCGACTTCCGACTTCTTAAAAAGCTTCGTAACGGATGGAACCAATTGCGCCTTACCAACCGACCCATAAAGTACGCCTTGTCACCGCGGCTTCGCTCTTCGATGGGCACGATGCGGCAATCAACATCATGCGGCGCATTCTGCAAAGCTCCGGCGCCGAGATCATTCACCTGGGACATAACCGCTCCGTGGAGGAAATTGTGAATACTGCCATTCAGGAGGATGTGCAGGGCATTGCGATTACCTCGTATCAGGGCGGACATGTGGAATTTTTCAAATATGCGTATGATCTTCTGAAAGAGCACGGTGCGGAGCATATCAAAATTTTTGGTGGGGGCGGTGGCACCATCCTTCCTTCGGAAATTGAGGAGTTGCAAAATTACGGGATTGCGCGTATTTACTCGCCTGACGATGGTCGGAAAATGGGTTTGCAGGGCATGATAAATGATGTGTTGAAGCAATGCGATTTTCCGGTTGGCTTTAGCGTGAATGGCGAATTGAGTCATTTTTTGCAAAAAAATCCAAATGCGGTAGCCAGACTAATTTCCGTTGCCGAAAACAATCCTGAATTGTACGAAAAAGAAATAAAACCTTATCTAACTCCAAACACCCAAACTTCCAAACTTCTGAACACACCGGTTTTAGGCATTACTGGGACTGGCGGTGCGGGAAAATCCAGTTTAGTCGATGAATTAATCCGGCGTTTTTTGTTGGATTTTGAAGATAAAACCATTGCCATTATTTCCGTTGACCCGTCCAAACGCAAGACTGGCGGGGCTTTGCTGGGGGATCGCATTCGCATGAATTCGGTGAATCACCCGCGCGTGTTTATGCGCTCGCTGGCGACGCGGCAGAGCAATCTGGCATTGTCGAAGCACGTGCAATCGGCGGTGGATATTCTGAAGGCAGCAAAATATGATTTGATAATTCTGGAAACTTCGGGCATTGGTCAATCCGACACCGAAATTACCGACCACAGCGATGTGAGTTTGTATGTGATGACACCCGAATATGGCGCAGCGACGCAGTTGGAAAAGATTGATATGCTGGATTTTGCGGATGTGATTGCCATCAATAAATTCGACAAACGCGGCGCGTTAGATGCCCTACGGGATGTGCGGAAGCAGTATCAACGCAATCATCAACTCTGGGATAAGCCGTTAGACGAGCTACCGGTCATTGGCACGATTGCTTCGCAATTCAACGATCCAGGGATGAATCAGTTGTACCGGCTGGTGATGGATAAAATTGCGGAAAAAGGTAGCACCGATTTGCAATCGGCGAAATCTGGCAATGAAGGCATGTCCGAAAAAATCTATATCATCCCGCCTGCTCGGACGCGCTACCTGTCGGAAATTTCTGAAAACAACCGCCGTTACGATGAGTGGGTGGAGAAACAAGTTGACATTGCTCGTAAGCTTTTTAGTTTAAAACTAACAATAGAAACCGTTAAAGAAGTTGGAAGCACGAAGTACGAGGTACGCGATGCCCAAACCTCCAAACTTCCAAACCTCCAAACTTTAGAAACGCTATATCAAGAATTAGAATTGCAATTGGATGGTCATTGTAAGCGCATTTTGGACAATTGGGAAGATAAAAAAGCGGCGTACGCGGCGGATGAGTACGTGTATCAGGTTAGGGGTAAAGAAATTCGGGTGCCGACGTTTACTAAATCGCTTTCGCACACGCGCATTCCAAGAGTAGCCTTACCGAAATTCAAGGATTGGGGCGAGATTTTGCGTTGGTCTTTGCAGGAAAATGTGCCAGGCGAATTTCCTTATACCGCAGGTGTTTTTCCGTTCAAGCGAAAGGAAGAAGACCCCACGCGGATGTTCGCGGGTGAGGGCGGACCGGAGCGGACGAATCGTCGTTTTCATTATGTGTCCATTGGAATGCCCGCCAATCGGCTTTCTACGGCGTTTGACTCGGTGACTTTGTATGGCGAAGACCCTGACCACCGCCCGGATATTTATGGTAAAATTGGCAACTCCGGCGTGAGCATTTGCTGTTTGGATGATGCGAAAAAATTGTATTCCGGTTTTGATTTGTGCGATCCGCGGACTTCCGTTTCGATGACGATCAACGGTCCGGCAGCGACGATCTGCGCGTTTTTTATGAATGCGGCGATTGACCAGCAGTGTGAATTGTACATTCGGGAAAATGGCTTGGAGCATTTGGTGGAAGCGAAGTTGAAGGAATTGTATGATGATAAAAAGCTACCCAGACCAAGTTATGAAGGGGATTTACCAAAGGGTAATAATGGCTTAGGATTACTGTTGCTCGGCATTACGGGCGATCAGGTTTTAGAACCCGAAGTTTATAATCAATTGAAAGCCAAGGCACTGTCAGCAGTGCGTGGCACCGTGCAAGCGGATATTTTGAAAGAAGACCAGGCGCAGAATACTTGCATTTTTAGCACGGAATTTTCCTTGAAGCTAATGGGCGATGTGCAGGAATATTTTATTCAAAATAAAGTAAGAAATTTTTATTCGGTGTCGATTTCTGGCTATCATATTGCCGAGGCAGGCGCGAATCCGATTTCGCAATTGGCGTTTACGTTGTCGAATGGCTTTACTTTCGTGGAATATTACCTCAGCCGGGGCATGAACATTGATGATTTTGCACCGAATTTATCCTTCTTTTTCTCGAATGGGGTTGACCCGGAGTATGCGGTGATTGGGCGCGTGGCGCGGCGCATTTGGGCGAAAGCCATGAAACACAAGTACGGCGCGAACGAGCGGAGTCAGATGTTAAAATATCATATTCAAACCAGCGGTCGCTCTTTACATGCGCAAGAAATTTCATTTAATGACATTCGCACGACTTTGCAAGCTCTATATGCAATTTATGATAATTGTAACTCATTGCATACCAATGCTTATGATGAGGCTATCACCACACCGACCGAAGAAAGTGTGCGTCGGGCTATGGCGATTCAATTAATTATTAATCATGAATTGGGTTTGGCAAAAAATGAAAATCCGCTGCAAGGCGCGTTTATCATTGAAGAATTGACGGATTTGGTGGAAGAAGCGGTGCTGATGGAATTTGATCGCATTACTGAGCGCGGCGGTGTTCTCGGCGCGATGGAAACCATGTACCAGCGTGGCAAAATTCAGGAAGAAAGTATTTATTATGAGACACTTAAACATACCGGAGAATTGCCAATTATTGGGGTGAATACTTTTCTAAGCAAAGAAGGTTCACCGACGATCATTCCGCAGGAAGTGATTCGTTCTACCGAAGTAGAAAAAGAAAATCAAATTCGTACGCGCGACCGCCTGCACCAAGCCAAAGTTGACATCGCGCCTAGCGTTTTAAAACAATTGCAACAAGCCGCATTAAATAATCAAAATATTTTTGAATCCTTGATGGAAGCGACCAAGCATTGCACGCTGGGGCAGATTACACACGCGTTGTATGAAGTAGGCGGACAGTATCGACGGAATATGTAAGTCGGCTTTCGTGAATTTTTTTTGATATTGGAATGCCCTCTGCAAATGCAAGCAAGAGGGATGAAGAGCGTGATAAATTCTAAGCCATACTTACCCGATCCAACAAAACTTTTTTAATTTTGTAGAAATTCCAATCGCAACACCTCCCTTATTTGGAGAAAATTTTATTTTGTGTATCCGAAATGTTGAAAAAAGGCGTTATTGCTTTAATCTCGATCTTTAAAATTCAATTTTATAACATGAAGCGACTGTTAAAATTTTCCGCAATTGCCGTAACGCTGGGGCTGCTACTGGCTGCCGGCATTCCATCCGACAATGGCAACAAGTATTTTGAAATCACCAAAAACATTGAAATTTTTGCGAATACGTACAAGGAACTGAATACCTACTACGTAGATGAACTTGACCCCGGCAAGCTGATGCGGGTGGGTATTGATGCAATGGTGAATTCGCTCGATCCGTTTACGAATTATATTTCCGAAAATGATATTGAAGGCTATCGCCTGCTCACCGAGGGTAAGTACAATGGTATTGGTGCTCAAAGCCGCAAAATTGGTGACTTTATCACCATTACCGAGTTGTATAAAGATCAACCAGCGGATAAAGCAGGCTTGAAAATTGGCGATCAGATTGTGGCAGTGGATGGCAAAGATGCCAAAGGCAAAACCGTTGATGAACTCGATGATGTGCTGCGCGGTTTCCCCGGCACGGCAGTAGAATTAACTATTCGACGCCCCGGCAAAAACGGTGACATGAAGGTAATGCTCACCCGCGAGGAAGTGGACGTGCCCAATGTGCCTTATCACAGCATGGTGTCTGACGATATTGGCTATGTGACGCTTACGACTTTTACGCGCGATGCTGGTCGCAATGTGGCGAACGCCGTGAAGGAATTGCGTGAAAAAAATCCCAATCTGAAGGGCATTATTTTTGACCTGCGCGACAATGGTGGTGGTTTGTTGAATGAAGCCGTAAATGTTGCGAATGTGTTTATTCCTAAAAATGAGCTGGTTGTAACCACCAAAGGCAAAGTAAAGGAGTGGGATCGCGCTTTCAAAACTTTGAATTCGCCGGTGGACGAGCGCATTCCCTTGGCAGTAATTATTGACAAAGGCTCGGCGTCAGCGTCTGAAATTGTGTGTGGCGTCATTCAGGATTATGATCGGGGCGTGTTGCTGGGGCAGCGTTCTTACGGAAAAGGATTGGTGCAAAACACCCGCGACGTAGGCTATAATGCCAAGGTAAAATTGACCACTGCCAAGTATTATATTCCAAGTGGTCGCTGTATTCAAAGTGTGGAATATCAAAATGGCGAACCGGTCAATATTCCTGACAACAAACGTACGCCTTTCAAAACCCGCAGTGGTCGTACCGTGCTTGATGGTGGTGGGGTGAAGCCGGATATTCTCCTGGATCACCCAGAAGATAATCCTATTATAAAAGCACTTGTAAATCAAGAAATTATATTTGATTACGCAACCCAATATGCGCTCAAGCATCCGAATATTGCCGAGCCGCAGGCATTCCGGTTTACAGAATTTGACGATTTTGTTAAATATGTCGAAGGTAGAAATTTTACCTACGAAACGGATAGTGAAAAACTGTTGAAGCAATTGAAAGAAAAATCAGGTAAAGATGGCTTTACGCTCGATGCAGAAATTAAAGCGATGGAAGCCAAGATTAAAACCGAGAAGAAAACGGATGTGGCGGCATTAAAATCTGTGCTGGTGGACCTCCTCGAAAAAGAAATTGTAGGTCGTTATTATTATCAAACCGGTAAAATTAAAATCGGCTTGCGCAACGATAAAGAAATTGAAGAAGCCATTAAAGTCCTGCGTGATAATGCGCGTTATCAGCAAGTGCTGAAAGGATAATTTTTTGAATCGTGAGTCAGAGGTCGGGTCAATTTTATTTGATATCCGACCTCTGGCGTTTATGGCTTATTGTAATGCGCTTATAAAATGTTGCATTTCCTGCATTGTTCCTATACTAATTCTCGTCCATATATCTTGTTCTTCAAATACGTAAGTCCCTACAATATTATGATCCATTAATCGCTGAAAATAGTTGTCTTTATAATTTTTTAAAGAAAAGTAAATAAAATTAGCGTGCGATGTAATACAATTCAACTTTAATTGCTCAAGTTGAGCGATGGTGTAATGTTTTGCTTTTTCATTAAGGGCATATGTTTCGGCAACAAACGCAGAATCTTTCACCGATGCCAGCGCCGCCGCCGTGGAGGCAACACTCACTGTGCTGTTGGACCAAGACCGCAAGACGCTGATTTTATTAACCAGACTGGCATGAGCAATGGCATAACCGATTCTGGCTCCAGCCAATCCGTACATTTTTGAAAATGTTTTTGTAACAATTACATTCGGATGGTCTATGACAAGATTACTTACAGATACTTGCCTGGTAAAGTCAAGGTAAGCTTCATCAACCAGCACAATTGCTTTCTTTGAAGCCTCTGAAATAAAATCAACCAAAGCTTTACGTTCGCATATAGTGCCGCTCGGATTATTAGGATTGCAAATGTAAACCAGTTGAGTATCCGGCTTCATGGCGCTGAGCATTGCCGGTAAATCTATTTGTTTATCAACCGTTAAAGGAACCATTATTTTCTGCATGCCCAGTTTTCGCGCAGTTTCTGCCCAGATATGATAGCTGGGATTCGGAATGATAAAGCTACCTTTTTTGGCGGCGATGAATTTTGCTACTAAATCAAGGATTTCTGTCGAGCCGGCACCCATCAAAATGTTATCAGCAGTGACCTGATTTTTTTGTGCAAGCGCCTCCATCAACTCCAAGGTAAGTTCCCAATTATACCGGTTGCTCACCAGAATATACTCCAGCATTGCCGCTTTTGCTAAGGAAGAGCTACCATACGGATTTTCATTTGAATTTAAATTAATGGATAAATTACTGGTATTTAATCTATTGTTTATGAAGCTTGGACCGGTCGATGCAACAGCTTGAACAGAAGAAAGCCCTATGCCTGCCATTCCAAATCCAATGTTTTTCAGCCAATTGCGGCGACTTGATTGCATATTCCTAGGTTTAAAGAAAAAAATAGATACATTCTAACTGCATCAAATAATACTCATGCGTAAACACAAACTTATGAGAAAAAATGATTGCAACATAGTGCGCCACCGTTGAATAAATTTATAGAATTACAGCTGCAAGGCAGGAGTTGTAGTTCATTTTTTTATAATAATGTAATATCATAATATCGCACTCGCATATAATGAACCTGCATTTGCAACTTTAGTTTTCGCATGTATTTTAAGTTTTTTTGAGCGTTGGTAAAATTTCATCCAGGTTTTCTAACGCCATAGTAAAGCCTTCTTTGAAGCCCATTTGAATCATTTGTTCCATTCTTTCAAGCGAATCATTGTAAATTTTTATACTCACTTTAGTAATTCCGTTTTGCTCTGTAAAAGTTAAGTCCCAATCAGAACCTGGCAATTGAGGGTTTTCATCTTTGTCTGCAAAAGCATTCAAATATTTGAAATTAGTTTTTGGAGTAATGGAAGTATATTGCTGAATTGCCCACATCTCTTGCCCTTCAGGGCTAACCATTGCGTAAAATCTTCTTCCCCCAACTTTAAAATCCATGGTTTTGGTTCTGGATACATAAGGTTTCGGTGCCCACCATTGATCCAGCAGCTCCGGCTCTGTCCACGCAGCCCACACCAGATCAAGATCTGCGTTAAATGATCTTTCTACCTTGACTTGTTTGTTTTCCTTGTCCACAACGAAATTGAAAAGAATTGCTTTACTCATTTTTTATTGTTTTGAAGGGTGAGTAATACTTCATCCAATTGATTAAATCGAGTTTCCCAAAGCTGCCGGAATTGCTCCAGCCAGGCATCCACTTCTTTTAATTGCTTCATTTCCAATTGATAATATATTTCTCTACCCTGCTGTTCCGACTTTACTAATCCACATTCCGCCAGAATACGCAGGTGCTTGGACACCGCTTGCCGCGTAGTGGCTTGAAAATGCTCGGCAATCGCATTCGGCGTCATTGCCTGCAATGCAATCAGTCCAATAATAGCGCGCCTGGTAGGGTCTGCAATGGCTTGAAAGACATCTCTTCGCATGGGCAAATTTATTTTATGCAACCAATTGATTGCAAATATACGCGCAACTATTTGGTTGCGCAAGTTTTTTGGATTTTTTAAAATAAAAAAGTTAAAGATTGAATCAGAACGTGCTGAAAGGATAAATTTTTGAAGTCAAAAGATGGAGGTCAGAAGTCGGATTGCCCGTTTCTGACCTTTTTATTTACATCAGTATATCATTTTCAATTGATGCTGTATTGATCATTACACAAAGCACTGATTTTCAATTCATTATTTTTATCAGCCTGAATACCTGTTATTGACTTTTCAACATCTGATATCCAGTATCTGTGCTTTGACTTCTCACCGCCTACTTTTCTACTGCAAAGGCTCTGTCAATATCCCGATATAATTCTTCACGCCATCCAAATAATTGCCGAGGCGCAGGTTTTCATTTTCACTGTGCTGGTTGTTGTCGTGATTCACCGTGGGCGCGATAACTGCTGGAATACCAAGGGTTTGTACAAAGGGCTGAATCGGGATGGAGCCACCGCCGGTGCGAATTTTCACGGGCTTCTCACCAAAGGTGCGCGTCAATGCTGCGTCGAGCCACTTGCCAACCTCCGTATCAAAAGGGGTACGGAAAGCACCGTAGGAAATCTCGTAGCCCATGGAAACGAGTTTTGGATATTGCATCCGTTCCTCATCCGTTGGCTCGGCTTTTATGATATGATAGCCTTGGTTTTCAATGTGTTGGCGAATCAAACTTATCAACCGCTCTGCGTCAGTTTCTTTCACCAGGCGAATATCCAGATTGGCGACTGCCACGTCGGGCACAATCGTCCGCGCCTGATTGCCCACAAACGCCGAAGACATACCGCGAATATTTAAAGATGGATATTGAATCGATTCCTGATAATTGGCACCGACATTATCACGCGTGGCAATCCCTAGGTTTTTCATAATTTCCGCCTCATTATCAGGCACTTGCGCCAGAATTTTACGCTCTTCTTCACCCAAAGTTACCCCATCGTAAAAACCGGGAATTTTTACCCGACCATTATCATCTTTCATCGAAGCCAACAGTTGCGCCAGGCGCAGCGCAGGATTTGGCGCATAATTGCCATAATGCCCGCTGTGCTGCGGCACGCGTGGTCCGTACGTAGTGAGGCGCATCGTGGCAATACCGCGCGCCCCAAAAACCAAAGTCGGTTGGTTAGAAGTGTGCATAGGTCCATCGAGGATTACCAGCATATCGGCTTGCAGGGCAGCGCGATGTTTTTCGACTGCTTCCGGCAGATTGGGCGAACCGAGTTCTTCCTCAAAATCCATGATGACTTTGATGTTGTAATTCGGCTGCGACTTGGCTTCAGCCACGGCATCCAGCGCCGCCAAAAACATGTTGATCGGACCTTTGGCATCCGAAGCGGAGCGTGCAAAAATTCGCCAATCGGGATCAATCGTGCCTTGCAGGGATTCCCAAGGAATGATTTCCCATTTGCGGTCAGGCAACGGTTTCTTCAATACCGGCGTCCAGGGCGTGGGCTGTTGCCATTGTGCCGGATTGACGGGCTGTCCATCCACTTGTACATAAAATAATACTGTTTTCCTGGCGCCTTTATGCTTACGTTCACCTAAAACTAAGTCAAATCCCTGCGTGGGCAGGCGGGTGATGGTAAAATTTCGTTTGCGGAAAGCCGTTTCAATCCACTCGCGATTCTTTTCTAAATCGGCGGGAAAATGAGCATCGTTCGGAATGCTGAGAAAATCATGATATTCCTGTAAAGAAAGCCGGGCATACTTTTCTGCCAGCGTATTTAATTTTGATTTTTCAAGCGGCTGTGCATCAATTGCTTGTACAATAGAAAATATTGCAATAAAAAGGGCAAGGTGCTTCATTTGTCCGAGTTTTTAATTTTCAGACAAAAGAAACGAAATTAGCTGGGATTAGGCAAATTTTTTGGCAGTTGCAAAATGCTGTTTAATCTTTGCAAATCACTGCATTTACTTCGTTAAGCTTTTTTGCGGTTAAGCAGGAGTGGTGCCGGTTATCTCAAAAACCTGCGCCGTCTCCTCCAATGTTTTTGGCTTTACCAGATTATAGACTTCATCGTGCCGACGTTCGAGTCTGCCAAGAATCTGAATCAGCAAATCTTTTTCATCTTCGGTGAGCGAGCCCGCCACAATTTTAGCGACAACATCCATCTTGGGATAAGCGCTGTATAATACGGCTTTACCCGCCTCGGTCATGCGGATACGCTTGGTGCGGCGGTCGTCCGCATCAGGAAATTCTTCGACCAAACCGGCTTTCGCCAGCCGCCGAATGATTTCCACACCCGTAGAAAATTCAGAAAGATGCTGATTGATCAAATCGCTCTTGCGCGGCGTACCTACTTCATCCAGAATCATCAGATACACAATTTCATCCGTATTATAAACCGGCAAATCCACCAAGGCTTTCTTAGAGTACATTTCTGCAAATCGTGCCAGTCTGCCCAGGGTAATGGACAAAATCACATCTTTTGGCAAATCATAAGGCAATTCTTTCTTTTGTAAATGGCTGATTGCCAATTGATGTCGAAAAAATTCTTCAATTGTTGTATTCGGATGTTGTTGGGAATAATTGTAAAATGAATTGACTAACTCTACTAATTGATTGTCCATGCACTTTCTTTTACTTCAATCTCGTAACAAAATAACGAAAATAATGTCAAAAAAGTTTTTAAAATTTCAAAACCAAATTAATTTTGCAATGTTTTACTTCAAAATCGCAATAAAATGATTGCAAAGCTGGAACAAGTCAGCAAGAAATATAAAGTTGGCGACCAGGAAATTGTAGCCTTGCAGCCTACAACGATGGAGATTCAGGAAGGTGAACTGCTGCTCATTATTGGTCCGTCGGGTTCAGGCAAAACGACGTTGCTCTCGTTGCTCGGTTGCGTCATCTACCCTTCCGAAGGTCGGCTGTGGGTAGATGGGCAGGAGATTAACAAATTAAAAGACAAACAGTTGGCAAAATTGCGACTGAATACCATTGGTTTTGTTTTTCAAAATTTCAACCTGTTGGCACCCCTTACCGCTGAGGCAAATGTGATGATGCCCCTCCAACTGCAAGGGGTTGGCTATAACGAAGCT
>JBKBWT010000033.1:0-23825 GCA_046314415.1 Saprospiraceae bacterium | reverse complement strand
GTTGCAAAGCCGCGTTTTTTGTGTTGAACGATGGAAAGGGGAGAATAGTTTGTAACAATCTCTAAAACAGCAGTACTTAGGACAAAATCACCTCCAGGCAGGTCAATAAACTGTCCTTCCAGTGCGGTATCTCTAATGCAAAAGCAGCTTTTATTTTATCTTTATTTAGTACACTAAATGGCGGGCGCTTGGCAGGGGTGGGGTAGTCCTTGGTTTCAATCGGCGTAACTTTACAATCCATATGCGCTATTTCAAAAATGGCTTTGGCAAAATCATACCAACTGGTTACACCTTCGTTGCTATAATTATAAATACCATATAATAAATCTCGACTTATGATATTTTTTTCTGCTTTTTGTATAATATCCAGTATGGCTTTTGCCAGATCCCGCGCGTACGTAGGCGTGCCGATCTGATCGTACACCACGCGTAACTCCGGGCGCTCTTTGCCCAGGCGCAACATGGTTTTTACAAAATTATGCCCGAAACTCGAATATACCCAGGAGGTACGAATTACCATCGTTTGCTCATAAATATTTAGCGCTGCTTGCTCTCCATCCAATTTCGTTTGCGCATACACGCTTTGCGGGAAGGTGGGATCGGACTCATTTAGTGGCGTACAATTTAAATTATGATATACATAATCGGATGAAATATGAATCAACTGCGCCCCCGTACTTTTACAAGCTTCGGCTAAATGCATTACACCTTTTATATTGATATTATGTGCTAAGTCCGGCTCACTTTCGGCTTTATCCACCGCAGTATAAGCCGCACAATTGATGCAATAATGAATTGTATGATTTGCAAAATAATACTGTACAGCTGCCTGATTTGTAATATCCAATAAGGCGCGATCGGTAAATAAAAATCGAAAATTATGATATTGAGGAGCTAATACCTGTAATTCCTGTCCGACCTGTCCGTTGGCACCAGTAACTAAAATTGTAGTCATGCAACTGCTCATTTGCCGACAAAGAACGGCTTTTTCCAGCAAAGCAAAAGTAAATTTTACAATTTGTAGTCAATAAATTATTTTCTGATGAAAAGCCTAATTTTACATTTTTTAATAATATACTTTTTCTTTACATCCTGTTTAAACGTGCAAAGCTGGGGCGGCGATGGTGCAAGGTGGTGGTATGATACGTATGGCTTTGGTTATTGGGGATATATAGAAATGAGTATCAACGGTGATACGATCGTTCAGGGGCAGCTTTGTCAAAAATTACAAAAAAAACACGGATTTATAATTTTTGGAGTCATGCTACTGCGGAAGGCTATTTAGAATCTGATTTTTTCTTTGAATTCGATTCCGTTGTTTATCTTTATTTACATCATAAAAATGAATTTGATACCTTATATAATTTGGGGGTAGCCGTTGGAACTTCTTGGACAACACAGCGTTATGTCGACTCAGGAATCATCAAAACCACAATTTTAAATAAAGGCGAACAAAATATTAATGGTGAAATATTACATTGGTTATTGTTAGAATATAAATATGAACTTGGTTTTCCACAAACCATTCAGGATACTGTTTATGAGCGAGTAGGAAATACTAAAATTTATTATTATCCTTGGGATTATTTTGAGCGGCAGTTGGATGGGGGCCAAGGCGGATATTTACGGTGTTATGAAGATAATAAAATTGGGCACTTACGTTTTTCTCCGGAGGATATTCCCTGCGATTTTGTTACGGCTGCCAATAATAATATATTTTATAATTTTATCCAAATTTCACCAAATCCATTTACTGATTTTATAAACATTAACTTTTCCGAGCCAATCACTTCAAATTTTTATGTTATCATTCACTCTATCGAAGGGCGTATCATAAAGCGATTAAAATTAACAGAAAATACGGAAGCATTTGAAATTCCAACAGCAGAATTGCCACCAGGTTATTATTTACTTACATTGACAGAGCAAGGTGTAATAAAATTTGCAACGAAAATTATAAAAATTTAACTTTATTAGCGACGATGTTCACCAAATAAGGGCAGCACCTTATCCTTGTCCGACAAAATCACCTGATTCAACTCAATTTCCCAGTCAATATTCAGCGTTGGGTCATCCCAGCGGATGCCGCCTTCGTGCGCTTTGGAATAAAAATTATCACATTTGTAAAAGAATTCTGCGGTTTCACTTAGCACCACGTATCCGTGCGCAAAGCCGCGCGGCACAAAGAGCTGACGTTTGTTTTCCGCGCTGAGCCACACGCCGTACCATTTGCCATATGTAGGAGAATTTTCTCGTATATCTACCACAACATCAAGCACTTCACCCTCAATGACCCGCACCAGCTTCGCCTGTGCAAACGGCTCCACCTGATAATGCAAGCCCCGCAGCACCCCAAACGTAGAGCGCGCCTGATTGTCCTGTACAAATTGCGCGTCAATGCCCGCTTCCTTGAAAATAGTGGCATTGTACGCTTCATAAAAATAACCACGCTCATCGTGCCAGACTTTCGGCTCGAATACTTTCAGGTCGGGAATTCCGGTTTCTAGAAACATTGTGTTCTGGTGTTCAAGTGTTAATGTGTTTTTGTCCTTCAATATTTATATAGTACACTGATTATTATGATGTTTAAGATTTGTTATGAGAAAATCAGTTAAAATCGTAAATAATCTTATACAATCAGTGTTTCATCCTATTTTTGCCGGAAGAAAATCTCAATCGGCACGCCCGTAAAATTATAATTTTTGCGCAACTGATTTTCCAGATAGTTCTTATAATTTTCTTTTACATGCTTCGGATGGTTACAAAAGAACGCAAACGCCGGATAATACAAGGGCAACTGCGTTACATATTTAATTTTTATTAAATTCCCACGATGTGCGGGCGGTGGATATTTTTCAATTGCTTCGAGCATGATTTCGTTCAATTCGGAGGTTTTGACTTTGCGGGTGCGATTTTCGTGTACTTCCAACGCTATTTCAATAACTCTAAATATACGCTGTTTTTCTAATACGGAAGTAAATACAACCGGCACATCATTAAATGGTGCAATCCGATTTTTAATTTCCTTTTCAAAATCACGCGCCGTATTTGTCTCTTTTTCAACGAGATCCCATTTGTTGACGACAATCACTACGCCTTTATGCCGACGTTGCGCCAGGCGTAAAATATTTAAATCCTGCGCCTCTACCCCGGTCTGTGCATCAATAAGTAATAAAATTACATCCGATTCTTCCAGGGCTTTGATCGCCCGCATCACTGAATAAAATTCGAGGTCTTCCGATACTTTCGCTTTTTTGCGAATGCCCGCTGTATCAACAATGATAAATTCTTTACCAAATTTATTATAATGCGTATGAATCGTATCGCGCGTGGTACCAGCAATGTCAGTGACAATATTGCGTTCCTCGCCGAGCAAGGCATTCAAGAGAGAAGATTTTCCGACATTCGGCTGCCCGACGATGGCAAATTTGGGCAGATCGGATTGAATTGCTGATTCTTCGGTGATTTTTTCCGCCACGGCATCCAGCAAATCGCCCGTACCACTCCCCGACATCGCCGAAATCGGAAACGTATGCTCAAAACCCATACTATAAAACTCATTGGCTTCCAGCATTCTTTCGGAATTATCCGATTTATTCACCACCAGGAAAACATCCTTCTTCGAGCGCCGTAGCAGATCCGCCACCTGCTCGTCGAGGTCGGTAATGCCCGTCGCCACGTCCACCATAAACAGAATTATACTGGCTTCATCCATGGCGATTTTCACCTGCGAGCGAATCGCCGCCTCAAAAACATCGTCCGAATCGCGCACAAAACCGCCGGTATCTACCACCGTAAACGTCTTGCCATTCCAAAAAGTACTGCCGTAATGCCGGTCACGCGTCACGCCCGGCGTATCATCAATAATCGCCTGCCGCTCCCCGATTAAACGATTGAAAAGCGTTGATTTTCCTACATTTGGACGACCGACGATGGCTACTATATTTCCCATTTTATTATAAAGTTTGGAAGTTCGAGGTTTGGAAGTTGGAAAGTTCCTTAAGGAATCTCACGCATCCTAATCTAAAAGGGGTGCAAAATTAATACAAAAATCGCTAATTTTCAACGAAATGAGAAAAGAAGTCGAGAATAAACGGCTTGATTCAAGGATTCATTTTTGTCATTTGGAAAATTGTACTAAAGCTTCTACTTTAGTGATTCATCTACCTTATCTGAATAGGCTATGTAAAAAGAATAGCTTAATGTTTAAAAAATTGATAACCAGTATCTTAATATAAATAAAGTGCAGAAAAAACTATTCCGGCTGGCATTGTTTTCCGCTCCCATTCTGGCTACTTACGGCGTAGCGCCCATTTATTTATTCACCAATCAAAATCCTTATACCTTTATTATATCAGATTTTTTTTTATCCATTTTAATATTTTTATTCTGGGTTATTAATATTTATTTAATTGATCTCACCGAAAAGCCTTACAAACGCTATGTATTAAGCTATGTTTTTACTACCTTATTACATTATTTTATTATTTTAATTATACCTACTTCTCCTATTTATCAAAACCCATTATTTTTTCTTACATATCCGCTGATCGCGCTTTTAGCTATTAATACTTTTATTTTAATTATTATTAATGTAATTGTACTTCAATATCAAAAGGAAAGCGCTGAAATGGAAATTCGCAATCTGAAAGTAAGTAACCTCGAAGCCCAGAAGCAAATGTTATTACAACAATTACAACCGCATTTTTTATTCAATGCATTAAGCACTTTAAAATCTTTAATCCGGGAGAATCCCAATGAAGCCGAACATTACACGCTGAAATTATCGGATTTTCTGCGTTATTCGGTGCAGGCACCCGCGCACGACCTGGTTTCACTAGCTGAAGAGTTACAATTTACCCAGGATTATATTGCCCTGCAAAAAATGCGCTTTGGTGAAGCCTTACAATATCATATTGATCTGCCGGATATCATATTAGCAAAAAAAATACCGGTGTATGCCTTGCAAACACTGGTGGAAAACGCGATTAAACACAATGCTTTTACCGAAAAAAAGCCTTTATTTATTAAAATACAGTGGGAAGAAGAACGCCTCAAAATAAGTAATAATAAATTGTTTAAACAGTTGGTACCTGAATCTGGCACCGGATTAAATAATTTGAATCAGCGCTATAAAATACTGATGAACAAGGAGATAGAAATTATAAATAATAAAAATGAGTTTATGGTTTATATTAATTTATTATGATATGAAAATCGTTATCATCGAGGATGAAAAACTGACTGCTAATGATTTAGCCAAAACCCTGTTGTCCATTGAGCCGGATGTTGAAATAGCTGCGATATTAGCTTCTGTCGAAGAAGCAACGGAATATTTTGATAAACAGCCGGATATAGATTTAATATTCTCGGATATTGAATTGGGTGACGGCTTAAGTTTTGCTATTTTTGAAAAATTATCTACTACGATTCCCATTGTTTTTTGCACGGCTTATGATAAATATTCACTCACTGCCTTCAAAACGGCGGGAATTGATTATATTTTAAAACCATTTAGTAAAGATTCGGTGGCAAAAACGCTCACCAAATATCAGCAATTAAAGGAAAAATTTAGTCAACCGCAGGGAGATTACACGTTTTTATTAAATCAGTTAAAAAATCAGCTTCTTCCTAAAAATGTTTCCGTCATCGTACATCAGGGCGATAAAATCATCCCAATCAACGCATTAGATATTGCAATATTCTTTGTTGAGTCAGATTATACTTTTGCTTATACCTTCGATCAAAAAAAATACATTATATCACAAAACCTGGAGACCCTGGAAAAAAACTTTTATCCTACTTTTTTTCGTGCCAACCGCCAATTTTTAATCAATCGCAAAGCGGTGAAAGATGCTGCGCATTATTTCAATCGCAAAATGATCGTCAATCTTACCATTCCATTCACCACGCAGATTATCATCGGTAAATTAAAGACAAGTGCTTTTATTAATTGGCTTTCAGAAGTTTAGACCTTATTTTATTTTTAATGCGATAGCATTATTACATTTTCTAAAAATAGCGCTCACTCAAATCCTGTCCATTTCAGTGCCTGTTTTGTCCATTTCAGCTAAAAGTCCCTTGCCGGCTTACATCATTCGCCGCAGTTTTGTCCTATCAAACTAAATATTTTACCGCATGAAAACAATCTTTTTAAAAGGAATCACCCTTTTTATGCTGCTTTTATTTACTTCATTTACCCTCTTGGCGCAAAATGCGAAAGATATTATCGGTAAATGGAAAGATAAGGATCATCCCGACAAGCAAATTGAAATGTATGTGCAGGGAACTGATAAATATGAAGCCAAAATGATAAATGATACACGTAAAAAATCACAAAACGGCTTAATCATATTTAAAAATCTGAGCTGGAATGAAGCGAAGCGAATTTATCAAGGCATATTAATTAATCCGGATGATGGCAATGAATTCAAAATAAATATTGAATTGGTAAATAAAGATACCTTTCAATTTAAAATAAAACGAATGTTTTTGACTAAAACCTTTCAATTTGTGAGAATTTAGTAATTATGACACGTAAAAATATAATAAAAATAGCCTTGCTAGTTATATTGTTTGCAAAAATAAATAATATAAAAGCACAGCAAATATTTAGTAATCTTGATTCTTTATTACAATATGCTACCCTCAATAGCCGCTCGCTGTACGCCGGTGAAATAAGGCTGGACCAGGCAAAACGGGCAAAACTGGCAACGCTGGTCGGCATTGCGGATCCTGCCGGCGGGGCAACATTTACTTACACGAATAATACGCGCTTGCCGGTGAATCTTTTTCCTGCCGAGATTTTTGGCGGCGACCCCGGTACGTTCACCGAGATTCAAACCGGCGTGCAGTATGTAAGTAATCAAAATTTTTATGCCGAAATCAAACTATTGAATTTGCAGGGCTGGGAAAACCTGAAATTATATAAACTAAATATTGATGCGACCAATACGAGTAATAAACTAAATGTCAAGCGTTTTTATGAAAATATTGCCGCAATTTATTACAATATTATCAATCTACAGGAACAACGTTTAGCTGCCACCGAAAATCGGATTGTGGCGGATACTCTTCGGCAGATTACCCAGCGAAAATACGAGCAAGGTATTGTAAATCAGCAAGATGTAAATAATGCTATTGTGAATTATTTAAACACCGAGGAATCTATTCGGCAGGCGGAGTTTATGATCGCACAGCAGTACCTGGCACTCAAGATTTTATGTGATATATCCGAAAATGATTCTATTTACATTAACGAAAATATTATTACCCAGCCACTTGCCGAATCTTTGCCGATAGAACTAAATGAATTAAACGTTAACAGCAATTTATTACAAGAAAAAGTAAGCTTTTCCAATTATCGCCGCTTGAAATTAGGCATTGCCCCGACGGTTTCTTTGTTTCTGTCGCAAACCAATCAACAATTTAATACCCGCGCACGCTTGTTCGACGGTGATGTAAGATGGATTCCGAGTAATTACATTGGTATTAAAATAAATATACCTTTACCCGCCGCCAATTTACTGTCGCAGATTCACTCTGCTAAATACGAATATCAGCTGGCACTAAATAACACGGCGCAAACGCGTATTCAGTCCAATTTGCAGCAAACCCAATTGCGTGTCAATTATGATAAAGCCGTATCACAACTGGCTGTAAATGAACAAATTTATAATATTCGACAGGATACTTATAATAAAAACTTACTGAATTATAAAGAGGGCATCATTGGCATGGAGCAAACCCTTCAAAGTTTTAATGATACAGTAAATAGCCAATATAATCTTATTGCTGCTAAAATCAATGTTTTACTGGCACAAGCGAATATTAATATCAATAATAAAGTAAAATAAATATAAGCGAATTATATGAATCGGACATGGATAATCGGGCTGGTTTTATTAATAACCTTGACTTCGTGTTTAAAAAAAACGGAAGAAACGAAGCCCATCCGCAAAGATATTACCGAAACGGTCTTTGCTTCCGGGGTGCTGGAAGCCAATGGAATGTACCAGTTGACTGCCCAAACCGACGGTTATTTAGCCCAGGTTAATTTTAAACAAAATGATATCATAAACGCCGGTGAAGTGCTGGCAGTTATTAATAATCCCCAAAATATTTTAAATACACAGAGCGCCGAAACCTTATATGATATAGCCCGGCGCAATACGCAGCCCAATGCGCCCTCCCTGGCACAGGCGCGCAATGCCGCGGAGATTGCCCGGCAACAAATGGCGCAGGATTCTTTACAGGTGGCGCGTTATAAGCGATTGCTTGATGCCAACAGCATTGCCCGCGCGGAATATGAAAAAGTATTATTACAATATCAAACGGCGCAAACGAATTATGCAAATGCTGTTGAAAATTATAATATTATAAAACAACAGGCTGAACAACAGTTGGTTATAAATGAAGCACAGAAAAAAGTAAATAAAGTGCTGGCAGGTTATAATGAATTGCGGGCTATTGTAACCGGTAAAGTATATCATAAACTTAAAGAAAAAGGTGATTTTGTACGACAGGGTGATGTTATTGCAACAATTGGCGATCCTAATTTTATATACGCCAAGGTAAGTATAGATGAAAATAATATTCGTAAGGTAAAACTTGGACAAGAGGCTGTTATTCAGTTGAATATAGATGAAAGTAAAACTTATAATGCAAAAGTCGCCGAGATTTTACCATCCTTTAATGAAGCAAATCAATCATTCACTTGTAAACTTTTCTTTATAGATAGCCTGGATTTTAATATCATTAATACCCAATTGCAGGCAAATATTATAGTAGGTGTAAATAAAAATGCGCTGCTGATCCCTCGGCATTATTTAAATTATGGAAATTATGTAACGGTGAAAGGTAAAGAAAAGCCGATACAAATAAAGACGCGCTTTGTGAGCAGTGAATGGGTGCAGGTGGATGCCGGTATTGATGAAAATACCATATTAATAACGGATAATATAAAGCAATAATGAAAACCAAAGTAAATATTGAGATAGCGCTCACGCATATTTCAAAGCGAAAACGGCAGACGTTGATTGCTTCGCTGGGTGTAACCATTGGGTTGGCATTATATATTTTTTCCAATTCTTTAATGGATGGCTTTGCCGCGTATTCACGGGCAGAAATGTTTAAAACCATTCCGCATATCAAGGTTTTTAAAGCCGACGAAATTAGTAAACCCTTGATGAACGCTGCCGATTCCAGTCAGGTAGTCGTGGTGTCAAACCCTAGTATTACCACGCTTTCCAAGAATATTATTGATCCGTATCGCTTGTTAAATGATATTAAAAAGCAACCTTATATTATAAATGCTGCGCCGCAAGTAAATGTTGATTTATTTTATAACGTGGGTGAAGTGCAGCTCAAAGGCGTGGCAAACGGCGTCCATATCATGGAAGCGGATGCCATGTTTGATATTCAAAGTACCCTGTTGGCGGGCGATTTGCAATCATTGAGTTCCAATCTGAATGCCATTATTATTGGTAAAGGCATCGCCGAAAAAATGAATGTGCGCCTCGATGATAATATTACGATTACTTCAGCACTGGGTATAATAAAAGTAATGAAAGTAGTCGGAATATTTACTACCGGTAATAAAGCGACCGACGAATCCAAATCTTACATTCATATCAGCGCCGCGCAACAATTGGTAAAAAGAGGACCAACATACATTACCGATATTTATGCCAGTGTAAATAATCCAGATTCTTCTTTAGCGTATGCGGCTCAATTACAGCAAATTACCGATTATAAAGTGGAAGATTGGCAGACCAGCAATGCCGATACCCTGGCTACGGATCGCATTCGTAAAATCATGAATTCTTCGGTGGCGATGGCGATTATGATGGTAGCCGCTTTTGGCATTTATAATATTTTAAACATGACCATTACCCAGAAAATGAATGATATCGCCATTTTGAAAGCGACCGGATTTGCGGGTAAAGATATTGTACAAGTCTTTGTTTTTGAGGCACTTGTGATGGGTGTGCTGGGTACTGTGCTGGGATTGGGCGCCGGTGCCGGATTGACCTACATATTAAGTAATGTTTACATCGGTGATCCCATCGGTTATTTCCCGATTTATTATGATGCCCGGGTTTTTATTACCAGTGCGGCTTTTGGCTTACTATTTTCCCTGGGTGCCGGTTATTTACCGGCGCGTAAAGCTGCCAAAATTGACCCCGTAGAGATCTTTAGAAAATAAGTTTATAATGGAAAAGAATAATATTATATTAAAAACTGAATCGCTGGGTAAATATTTTTATGAACCGGTACAATTTAAAGTATTGGATAATGTAAGCTTTGCAGTAAAAAAAGGCGAATTCCTTACATTGGTAGGTAAAAGCGGTTCGGGAAAATCAACTTTATTATATTGCCTGAGCACGATGGATACCGATTATGAAGGCGAGTTGTATATTGATAATCAGAAGATTACGGGCAAAAAAATGGATGATTTGGCAGCATTAAGAAACAGTAGTATTGGTTTTGTATTTCAGTTTCATTATTTACTGCCAGAGTTTAGCTGTTTGAAAAATGTAATGATACCCGCTTTAAAATTAGGTAAATATTCGTATAAAGAAGTAGAAGAACGCGCTTACCAGAAATTAAAAATATTAGGACTGGAAGACCAGGCACTTAAAGAAGCCTCGAAGCTCAGCGGGGGGCAGCAGCAGCGTGTGTCCATTGCGCGGGCGCTTATCAATGACCCTTTAATTATTATGGGCGACGAGCCGACCGGCAATCTGGACAGTAAAAATACGCAGATCGTATTAGATATTTTTAAAGAACTGACGCACGAGTACGGGCAAACCATTATAGCCGTTACACATGATAATGATTTTGCGAAAGCCAGCGATCGAACCATAGAACTTGCTGATGGAAAGATAATTAGCCATAATAAAATATTTGAATAAAATAATTTGCCATGAATTTTATTAAAAGAAATTTTTACTTACTGCCGGTTATTATGATGACATTCAGCGCTTTGGCTAAAATATTTTTATTCAAACCAGGCACCGTCGAACTGCCGCTGCCCGGCATGGAAGAGCGGATTTTTCCGGTTGCCATGCTGGAATTATGTTGTATCGTACTATTTATTATACCCCGCACCATGAATATTGGATTTTTCCTGATATGCAGTTATTTAGGCGGTGCTATTGCGATTAGCATTTTTACCAATATTTCACCTGCACCTTTACCGGTTATTGTTTTGATATTATGTTGGGTTGGTATGTATTTTAGAAATAAAACCTTGTTTTTCAATATTGTACACACCTAAAGTAATCCATATGAAAAAGGTATTAAAAGCTGTTCTTTATTTACTGGGTGGACTGGTCGTTGTTATACTTATTATAATGATTGCCGGTTTTATTTACTTCAGTAATAAAGCCCGTCAAAATATGGCATTAGCGCTGGAACCTTCGCCACGCTTGACCGAGCAGGGCTATTCTTTTCGCGATCTCAATAAAAATGGGCGTTTGGACGCGTACGAAGATGCTCGGCAGCCCCTGGAAAAGCGCGTGGAAGATTTATTATCACAGATGACGCTGGAGGAAAAGGCAGGCATGATGTTTATCACTATGGCAGGCATGGGACCTAAAGGAACCTTGCACGAGCGCCCGTATTTAGGTGATATGATGAGTTTGTTCCTGGCACCAAACCCGGAGTTAATTTTACGCAAAAAAATGAATCATGTCAACGCATTGGCGGGTGACGCGATTCATATTATGAAATGGGCTAATGCTATTCAGGCTTTGGCTGACCGGAGCCGATTGGGTATTCCCGTCACGATTGCCTCTGACCCGCGTCATGTATTTAGTTATAATCCCATTGCGTCGTTGCCAACCCCGGGCTTTTCCCAATGGCCCGAACCGCTGGGCTTTGCGGCGATTGGCGATACTGCGTTGATGCAGCAATTTGCGGATATTGCCCGGCGCGAATATCGGGCGATTGGCATTCACCTGGCATTGCATCCGATGGCAGATTTGGCAACGGAACCGCGCTGGCCCCGCATCAATGGCACCTTTGGCGAAGATGCCGAACTCGCGGCTCGCATGGTATATCATTATATCAAAGGCTTTCAGGGCGATACGTTGTCGGGCAACAGTGTGGCGTGCATGACCAAGCATTTTTCCGGCGGCGGACCGCAGAAAGACGGGTTAGATCCGCATTTTGAATTTGGACAGGAGCAAGTTTATCCCGGCAATTATTTTCAATATCATATTATACCTTTTAAAGCTGCGTTAGCGGCTGGTACTGCGCAAATGATGCCCTATTATGGTATTCCGATGGATCAGACTGATGAAAATGTCGGCTTTGCATTTAATAAAAAAATTATTAGCGGCATATTGCGTAATGAATTGGGCTTTGAGGGCGTCGTTTGTACGGATTGGGGCTTACTTACGGATAAAAAATTATTTGGTGTGACCGTTTTTCCGGCAACCGGTTGGGGAGTAAAAAATTTAACGCCCGCCGAGCGCATCGTCAAAGCCCTGGATGCCGGAGTAGATCAGTTTGGCGGCGAAATGATACCAGAAGTGCTGGTAGAATTGGTTAAAGCCGGCAAAGTACCGGAAAGTCGGCTCGATGAGTCGGTACGGCGTTTGCTGCGCGATAAATTCCGGCTGGGCTTGTTTGAAAATCCGTTGGTGGACGAAGCCAGATTCAGCGAAGACGTGGGCAGAACCGAAGATATTGCCTTGGGCGACCAAACCCAGGGGCGAGCCATGGTATTATTAAAAAATAAAGAAAATACGCTGCCTTTACAAAAAGGTATCAAGATTTACATCGAAAATATTAATAAGGAAATAGCGGCGCAATACGGTACGGTTGTAAAACGCCCGGAGGATGCGGATTTGGCTATTATTCGCCTGCAAACGCCCTATCAGCTACATGGTGATAATATGATGGCAGCATTCTTTCATCATGATGATCTTGATTTTAAAGATAAAGAAAAAGCACATATTATATCCTTATTACAAAAAGTACCCACCATTGTAGATATTTACTTAGACCGCCCGGCGGTGATTCCGGAGATTGCAGCACAGGCGCAGGCGCTCCTTGGCAATTTTGGGGCGAAGGATAAGGTATTGCTGGATGTTGTTTTTGGATGTATTCAGCCCGTCGGGAAGCTGCCCTTCGAGTTACCTGCGTCGATGCAAGCAGTATATGAGCAAAAAGAAGACGTGCCGTATGATTCAAAAAATCCCTTGTTCAAATTCGGGTACGGGCTACAATATAATACCGGCAATAAGCAGATTTTAATTGATTAACCACTGACTGTAAAATGAATATAATATTTTACTTTTTTAAATATGAAAAAATAGAGATTGGTTAATGTTATGTAAGTAATCGGGCAATTATAAATAATGATATTTTGACTTTAAACAGCTGAATATAAACACCTTACACACATTCCTTAATTACGATTAGTAATGTAAAATTCGCTTCATTATTAGAGGATATTATCCGCATTTTTTATTAAAGTAGCGTTGGGATTTTTTATCTCAACGCATTTTAATTATATCATTTGCAATTGATATTAGTGTATTGATTATTGCAAAACTACTTGATTATCAAGTGTTTAATAGTTTCACATTTATACCTTGTCATTTCAAATTTGTTCTTACCCTTCATACCCAAAGCGTCGCAATGCCTGCTCATCATCGCGCCAATTTTCGCGTACCTTCACCGTCAATTCCAGAAATGCCTTGCTGTCAATGAATTTTTCAATATCCTTGCGGGCTTCGGTGCCGAGGCGTTTGATGGCTTCGCCGTTTTTCCCGATGATAATGGCTTGATGACTCTTGCGGGTCACGTAAATGATGGCATAAATGCGCGCAAGTGGCTCACCTTTAGTGGTTTGCGTTTCCTGATACGATTCGATGCCAACTTCCACAGAGTAGGGAATTTCTTCTTCGTATTGCTCCAAAATCTTTTCGCGGATGATTTCCGTTACAAAAAAACGCTCGGTGCGATCGGTGAGTTGATCTTTAGGAAAATATTCCGGTCCTTCGGGCAAATCATTTAGTATCACTTGTAATAATCCTTCGGTACCTTCTTTATGCAGTGCCGAAATAGCGATACTTTTACTAAAAGGGACTAAATGATTCCACTGTGTTATTAATTCTGTTATTTTATCTTGCGAAGAAGTATCAATTTTATTAATAATTAAGTACAATGGCACTTCTACCTGCTTCAATTTTGTAATAATGGGGTCATCGGCATCATATTTTTCGGTCGGATCCGTCACAAACAGCATAATATCAGCATCTTCAAAGGTGCTATTTACAAAGCTATTCATCACTTCGTGCATTTTATACGCCGGATTACGAATGACACCGGGCGTGTCGGAAAACACGATTTGAAAATCATCCCCGCTCAAAATACCGAAAATGCGGTGCCGCGTCGTTTGCGGTTTATTGGTGATAATGGACATGCGCTCGCCCACCAACGCGTTCATCAGGGTTGATTTTCCGACATTCGGACGACCGATGATATTGACGAAACCGGATTTATGCATTTAATTTATTTGCTATTTTTTATTTATTATTTAGAAGTTGCACGCTACATGCTGACAATTTTTTATTTGTGATTTGACGCCACACATTAGATGTTGACGATTTATTATTTTTTATTTGAGATTTGATGTTACTGTTTAACATAAGCAACGTCAAATAGAAAACCTCAAATAAAAAGTATAAAAATGGCAACATTTACACATTTCCGGGAATTGGATGTTTGGAACGATGCCCGGGAACTTTGCAAAGTTATATTTGATGCTTCTAATCGAATGCCTTTTGCGCGAGATTTTGCTTTAAAAGATCAAATTCGACGCTCCAGCGGCTCGGTGATGGACAATATTGCCGAAGGTTTTGAACGAGGCGGCAACGCTGAATTTATTCATTTTTTAAGTATCGCCAAAGGTTCAGCCGGTGAAGTCCAATCACAACTGTACCGCGCACTCGATCGAAATTACATCAGCCAGGAAGACTTTGATAGCCTTTGTAATCACGCAGAGCGAATTAGCGCAAGCATTATGAAATTAATGAATTACCTCAGAAATTGTGAAATAAAAGGGATCAAGTTTAAGAAATATTGATTATTTGTTATTTGACGTTAATTATTTTTTGACACTATTAAAAAATTAAATTATAAATTAATAATAAAAAATTGTCAACGCCTAACGTGCAACGTCAAATAAAAAATAAATAATAATTTAATACTCCTTCAACCTTTTCACCCCATTAAACATAAAATGCTCCACCATTTGTAACACCGTTTTTGGCAAGTGCGGACGCCAGTTCAAATGCGCCAATTCCTCTCCAAAATTGACATAATTATACAAACGCGCGGTTTTCATTTCATCCGTTACATGATCCAGGGTATTTAAAATACAAATCCAACCACCTTCGTCCGCCACATCTTCGTACCACTCGGCATAATAGTCATCTTCGCCGCTGTGGAAATTAAAGACATTTTCACAAATTAAAATATAACGGTAAATCCCTGCTTTAATCATGGGATCTATTACATCCCGTTTTAAATACATGATATCATTGTTGATACAATCATTCCACTCGCCGATGAATTCCAGGATGGCATACCCTTCGTCATAATCAGCGTATAATATTTTAGTATAAAGCGTATCTGAGCCAAAATCATCCCATTGTGGGTGGATATAATAATTATAGACCTGGTGGGTATAATTAAATTCATCGTACTCCCGCTCGTAAAACGGCGACTGTTCGTCCTCCGATGCGATGTAATAATCGCGCCATCTATAATATGGTTCTATATCGTGCATTACAATTGTGTTAATGTGTTTGTGTATTCAAGTGTTCATGTGCCGAGCGTCACGTGAACACTTAAACACATCGCACCGGAACACAATTTTTGTAGAAACGCAGCAGCCCGCCTTCCTGTTTTAACCACCTTTCATTTTTACAATCATAAAAATCCCGACAATCATGCCAATGATGCCAAAAAAAGTAATAGCCATTGTATAACCCAGAACAGTGCTGAACACCGCTTTGATTGTAGCTTGGGCGGTACGAACCTGGAAAAAACTGCGGTATAAATAAGTGTAATACAACACACTCAATAAAATCACCTTGACTGCCAGAAAGGGGATGAGCTTGGGAAAAGCGAGTATCAACAACTGAATAACAATGCCCACAGCCGTGGTTTGTCCGTATGCATACGCATTTAACACCAGGTGTTCGGCATAATTTTCTCCGCGTCGCCGGAAAGCCAGCAATGATGCCAGCCCCATAAAGGGTAGCATGGCTAAAGGTAAGAAATTCAGATACTTACGCATCTCGTTTTGTATTTGTTGCTGCATTTTACGCTGCATTTCCGCCACTTCGGGTTTTTGCGACATCGTAGTTAGCTCTTGCATGGCTTCCTGCTGCTGATCGTACAAACCGGTAAAAAGCGAGAGCGCAACGGAAATCGCTACCCACAGCAGCAAATAGCGCAAAGGAGGATAGTATTGCACGGTTTTCCCATTGATATAGTTGCGAATTACTTCACCTGGATTGACAAACAGCATTTTCAGCGTGTACCAGAATCCTTTTTCGAGATTGGTAAAAATGGCAAACAGATCGTGAAAAATCTTGGGGAGGGTGATTCGCTCGGTGATTGTTTTTTGTCCGCACGCACTGCAATATTCACCATGTAATACTGCGCTACAATTTTTACAAGTAGTAACCGTACTTTTTGATTCTGAGGGTTTTACATCTAAAATTTCCATGTACTAAATATTATTATGCCTAAAAATCCAAAAATATCCTCTACTTTACATCAAATATCGAATTTTGTTATCCAATCACCAAATAGTTCATACCAAATACCCATTATCCAATACTAAATAGCAAAAAATGCTCAAAATTGCCATCACCGGACCCGAATCTACCGGAAAAACCACCCTCACCCGCCAACTCGCCGCGCATTACGATACCTTGTGGGTGCCCGAATACGCCCGTTTTTACCTCCTACAACTCGACCGACCCTACACGCCCGAAGATGTTATCGAAATTGCCAAAGGGCAGCGCTATTGGGAAACCGAATTGGCTAAACTAAGCGAACGCTTATTATTTTGTGATACTGATTTACTGGTGATCAAAATCTGGCTTAAATTTAAATATCAAATTGAAAATGAGTGGGTTGAAAATCAATTAAAATTAGAATATTATAATCTGCATCTCTTATGTAATATCGACTTACCCTGGCAGGACGATCCTCTGCGCGAAAATCCGCATTTAGAAGATCGAAAAACCCTGTATGATTTGTACAAGCAAGAACTAACCGCTCTTGACCTGCCTTTTTATGAAATTTCCGGCTCGGAAAAGACCCGTTTCGAACGGGCTAAAATGCTGATTGATAGATTTTTACAATGATTTCTGTTGTCTTCGAAATCAGCGGTAGAAAAAAGTTTTATTTATTTTAGAACAATCATTCCAATTAAAATGTACTATTCTGGAACATTCATTCTAAAAAGAAAATTAACCATTTTAACCATGCAAAAATTGCAAAACAAAGTCGCCGTCGTTACCGGCGGCAATAGCGGGATTGGCTTAGCCACTGCCCAGGAATTGATTGAACAAGGTGCTACCGTCATCATCACCGGACGCAAGAAAGAAGCCGTAGAAACCGCCGCACAGCAAATCGGAGCGATCGGCATCGTAGCAGATCAGGGAAGTTTGACTGATATTGCCCAGTTGAGCGAAACGGTGAAAAACCGCTTTGATAAAGTAGATTTTCTGTTTATCAACGCCGGTGTGGCTTTCTTCGCTCCCGTGGAGCATACCTCCGAAGCACTCTTCGACGAAATGATGGACATCAACTTCAAAGGCGCATTTTTCACGCTGCAACAATTTATTCCCTTGCTCAATGAAGGCGCTTCGGTCGTATTTTTATCCTCCGTCAATGCCCAGGCAGCCATGCCCAACACCGCCATCTACGGCGCCAGCAAAGCTGCTATGAACGCCATTGCCCGCGTCGCCGCTACCGAACTGGCACCCAAAAACATCCGCGTGAACGTCGTATCACCGGGTCCGGTCAGTACGCCGATCTTTGGCAAAACCGGCTTACCGGCAGAAGCCCTCACCGAATTTGGCACCGCCATGCAGAACCGCGTTCCGCTCAAGAAATTCGGCGCACCGGTGGACATCGCCAAGCTCGTATCCTTCCTCGCTTCGGAAGACGCCAACTACATCACCGGCAGTGAATTTGTCATCGACGGCGGCGTTGCCCTGAATCCGGTCATCGGCTAAAATTTTTTTGGATATTTTTTGAACGATTGTTCCAGAAAAAACATTGTACAGACAGGACGCACGGCACAACCGGGAAGTCACTTTCCAGAATTGCCAGGTGTTCTGTCTGTTTTTATTGAAGCAATTACTGTTTTTTAGATATAAATTTGCTTTTATTGTAACTGATTTATTGCGAATGGGGGATTGGCAAATTAGCACATTGATTTAAAATGGCAAGAAACAAAGCATTCGACGAATCCGACGTCCTCCACAAAGCCATGGACGTTTTCTGGGAAAAAGGCTACTGCGCCACTTCCATGGAAGATCTGGTAGATCGCATGGGCATCAACCGCGCCAGCATGTACAACACCTTTGGCGACAAGCACCAATTGTTCCTCGAAGCGCTCAACCACTACCGCCGCCAGCAAGCCCACGACATGATCGCCCTGCTCGAACAAAGCCCCTCCGTCAAAGCCGCCATTCAAACCCTCTTACACAACGTCGCCCAAAACAACGACTGCAACAACCCTAAAGGCTGCTTCATCGTCAACGCCGCCGTTGAGTTTTTTCCAAAAAAAGACAACAAAGACGAACGCGAAGCCGTGCTGAAAATCATCCGCGACAACCTCGCCACCGTAGAAACTGCCCTCAGCGCTGCCATCGCCAAAGGACAAGCCAGCGGCGAAATCAAAGCCACCCAATCACCCGAAGCCCTCGCCAAATTCGTCCTCACCACCATTAACGGCATGCGCGTCGCCGAACGCGCCGGCTACGAAGCCCCCCACTATCAAGCCATTATCCAGGTCATCGAATCCGTTTTGTTTAAATAATCATTTTTACATTTCAAATTTCAAATTTCAAATTTCAAATTTCAAATTTCAAATTTCAAATTTCAAATTTCAAATTTCAAATTTCAAATTTCAAATTTCAAATTTCAAACCCTACCTTTGCTCTTTCTCATTCGGGGTGCCTTACTTCGATTTACGATGGACGAAGGACGATTTACGATTAAATAGCAAAATCGCAATTCGTAAATCCAAAATCGTAAATCTTAACAGGCTGAGATCATACCCATTGAACCTGCCCGGGTAATGCCGGGAAGGGACGCACGATTACCTTCAATGGTGTCTTGAGGTAACACGCCTTCCAACCCCTGGAACGGCGGATTTTTTCACCACAAACGTTTTTTACCACAAAGTGCAGGAAGCAGATATTGCCGAAAAAAAGCCGTCAACGTCCCGCAATGAAATACCTGATTGATCAATTTGCAATCGGTTAATCTGAAATACTTGGCGTGGCGGCTGCCGTCCGTTACTGTTTGAGCGGAGCGAGTTTAACGGACTAGACCTTTTGGTTACTTTTGGGGCGATGCCAAAAGTAACACGAAAAAAGAGTAAAGGCACTGAAAAACAGCAATATAAGGAATTAGCCAAAGGTAAGCCTCCCTGCATGAAAGGGCAAAAAACGCTTGGAATTTTATTCATTATGAAACTATTAATCACCCTCGCAGTTACCCTACTGCTCACCCTTTCTATCAACGCACAAGCCATTTTAACCGGCAAAGTAACGAATGAAAAAAACGAGCCTTTAATAGGTGCCAATGTAATGGCGAAAGGAGACCCTCAAACAGCAACTGATGAAAACGGTGTTTATGTTTTGCCAATGCCAACCGGTGTACACGAAATAGCAATATCTCATCTAGGATACGAACCGGTGTATCAAAAAGTAACCATTCAAAATGGAGAGAATGAATTTAATATAGTTTTAAAAGAAAAAAACCTCCAACTCGACGAACTCATCGTCAAATCCACCCGCGCTGGTACTAAAACCCCCATGACCTTCACCAACCTCCGCAAGCCCGAAATAGAACAACTCAACCTCGGACAAGACGTCCCCTTCCTCCTGCAATGGACACCCTCCACCGTCGTCACCTCGGACGCGGGCGCAGGCATCGGCTACACCGGCATCTGGATACGCGGCAGCGACCCGACCAGAATCAACGTCACCATCAACGGCATCCCTTACAACGATGCTGAATCGCAGGGCACTTTTTGGGTGAACCTGCCCGATTTTGCCACCTCCACCAACGACATCCAAATCCAGCGCGGCGTCGGCACATCCACCAATGGCGCGGGCGCATTCGGCGCAACGATTAATTTAAATACTTCGAAGTTACAACCCGAAGCGTATGCCAATCTCAACTGCTCCTACGGCTCTTTCAACACCTGGAAAGGCAACGTCCAATTCGGTACGGGCTTGCTCAAAGATAAATTCACCATCGACGGCAGACTGTCGCATATCCGCTCCGATGGGTGGATTCAGCGGGCGTCTTCCGATTTGAATTCTTACTACCTGTCCGGTGCAATGGTGGGCGACAAAAGCATGCTGCGTTTCAACCTCTTTTCTGGACATGAAGTCACCTACCAAGCCTGGAACGGCGTGCCCGCTTCGTATTTGGAAGACGACGATTTAAGAAATTACAATTCCGCCGGAACAGAAAAGGAAGGCGAACCCTATGACAACGAAGTCGATAATTACCGCCAAACGCATTATCAATTATTATACAATACCCAACTGACCAATGTCTGGAACATCAACGCTGCCCTGCACTACACGCGCGGCTTGGGCTATTTTGAGCAATACAAAGCCGATGAAGCTTTTGCCGATTATAATTTCAATCCGATTATAATTGGAAATGATTCCATTACTAATACGAATTTAATTCGCCAACTCTGGCTCGACAATCACTTTTACGGGGCGGTGTACGCGTTGAATTACAATAAAAACCGACTCGACGCCACGCTCGGCGGGGGTTGGCACATTTACGAAGGCGAGCACTACGGCAAAGTCATCTGGGCGCAGTTTGCTCCGAATGAACTAGGCGATGATTATTACAACAACCACGCCCGCAAAGCCGATTTCAACCTCTACACCAAATTCAACTACGCGCTTTCCGACCAATGGAACGCCTACCTCGATTTGCAATACCGCCGCGTGGACTACGACTTCCTCGGTTTCAATGAGCAACTCGAAAACGTACAACAAAGCGACGAACTCCACTTCTTCAATCCCAAAGCCGGACTATTTTTCAAACCCGCCGCCAACATTGACCTCTACGCTTCTTTCGCCGTGGCGAATCGCGAACCCAACCGCAACGATTACACCGAATCCACCCCCGCCAGCCGCCCGAAAGCGGAGCGCCTCTACAACACCGAACTCGGCTACCGCCACACCGCCCGCAAAGCCGCGTGGGGCATCAATCTCTACCACATGTACTACCGCGACCAACTGGCGCTCAACGGGCAGATCAATGACGTGGGCGCTTTCACCCGCATCAACATCGACCAAAGCTATCGCCTCGGCGTGGAACTGACCGGCGGTTGGCAGGTTTTACCTGAAATCCGCCTCGACGGCAACGCCACCTTTAGCCGCAACAAAGTGCAAGCCTTCACCGAATTTGTAGATGTGTACGACGCCGATTTCAACTTCCTCGAACAACAAGCCATCACGCGGGAAAACACCGATTTATCTTTTTCCCCCAATATCATTGCAGGTTTGGAACTCAGCTGGAATCCCCTGAAACCATTGAGTGTGACGCTGTCCAACAAATACGTCAGCCGCCAATTCATCGACAACACCTCCGACCCCGCCAACGTCATCGACGCCTACACCTTCACCAATGCGCGCCTGCGCTACGCCTGGCAGCCCGCGTTTGCCCGGGAAGTCGCCTTCACCCTACTGGTGCAAAACCTCTTCAACGCCCGCTACGAAACCAACGCCTGGTCGTACCGCTACGTGTATGACGGCGCCACCGCCATAGACCAGGGCTTCTACCCGCAAGCCGGTACGAATTTCCTGCTGGGGGTGCAGGTGGGATTTTAAAATGAAGGGAATCCAACTCCGATCATAGCCAAGTGCGCTTAGCCAAAAGCCGACTAAGCGCACTTTTTTCATTACCAAAATTTACGTAAATACATACTTATTACATCTTTTTTACTTATTATTGCAAAGTCATGTGAGGCTATCCGTTTGTGCACATCAGCGTGCGCGCAAACGGATTTTTTGTTAGCTAAAATATAAAGGGCTCCTTACAATTTTTTATTTCTTTGTCACTTTGTATGCGCTATAACCATTAAGCAACAATTAAAAATTATATGACTCAAAAGCAATTAGAAGATTATCTCTGGGGCGCAGCCAATATCCTGCGTGGCATGATTGATGCGGCTGACTTCAAACAATATATTTTTCCTTTGCTGTTTTTTAAAAGGGTAAGCGATCTATGGGATGAAGAATACCAACTGGCGCTCGAAGAAAGCGGGGGCGATTTAGATTATGCTTCTTTTGCCGAGAACCATCGTTTTCAGATACCCGAAGGCTGCCACTGGGAAGACGTACGGAAGAAAACCGTCAATGTAGGTGAAGCCTTGGTAAAAGCCTTTAATGGTATTGAGAAAGCCAATTTTGAATTGCTGCACGATGTATTTGGCGATGCGCAATGGACCAACAAACGCCGGATGAGCGATGAAAAACTCCTCGATCTGATTGAGCATTTCAGCAAAATGAATTTGAGCGTTGCCAATGTACCCCACGATATCATGGGCGAAGGCTACGAATACCTGATTAAAAAATTTGCAGACGACAGCGGACATACCGCTGCCGAGTTTTACACCAACCGCACGGTGGTAAAACTGATGACCCAAATAACCGACCCCAAAAGCAGCGAAAGTATTTACGATCCTACCTGCGGCAGTGGCGGCATTTTACTAAGTGCGGCTTTACATCTGAAAGAACAGGGCAAAGAATACCGAACGCTGAAACTATACGGACAGGAACTGAACCTCATAACCTCTGCCATTGCCCGTATCAATATGTTCATGCACAATGTAGATGAGTTTTTGATTGTGCAGGGCGACACCTTAGATAAGCCGCAGCTATTGGAAAATGACGAACTGAAAAAGTTTGACGTGATAATGGCGAACCCACCCTACAGCGTAAAGAAGTGGAGCCAAAGCAAATGGATGAACGACCCTTTTGGACGCAATATCTGGGGAACGCCACCACAGGGCTGTGCCGACTATGCTTTTCAGCAGCATATCATGAAAAGCCTACACCCCGAAACCGGACGTTCTGTCGTGCTGTGGCCCCACGGTGTACTATTCAGAGATGCGGAAAGCGAAATACGCAAACGCATGATTGAAGAAGACTATGTAGATGCCGTCATCGGTTTGGGCAAAAACCTCTTTTACAACAGCAGTATGGAAAGTTGCCTGCTGGTGTGCCGCATGAAAAAACCAAAAGAGCGGAAAGGCAAGATTATTTTTATTGATGCCAAAGATGAATTGCGGATAGACAGAACCAATGCATGGTTAGAGCCAAAGCATATTGATAAAATTTCAAATGCTTATTGGAAATACAAGGATATAGATGGATTTGCAAAAATCGTCAGCACTAAAACGGCACTTGACAATAATGCTAATCTAAATATCCAATTGTAAGTATCTGGACAAAAATAAATTTATAATAAAAAGTTGTTTGAAAAATTGATACAAAACTGGTGGTCGTAGCTTC
>JBKBWT010000032.1:0-24629 GCA_046314415.1 Saprospiraceae bacterium | reverse complement strand
CGTATATCCCAGGGTTTTGACCAGGGGGCGACCGGACAGGAAGTGAAAGCCTTTTTGCGGGTTTTGTGCTACCTCACAATATTCCTGCCGGATGGCTTCCCGCAAGGCATGTACCGAAAAATTTTGAGCAATTGTTTTCATAATAACAGTCGTTTTTTTAGTCGGATGATTAAATAAGGGGATGAGCGCAGCGCCTACGCTAGCTACCCATCCCAGGTGATTTTTAAGGAAGGCTTAAGCCGCCAGGCTTACTTCTACCTTGACCGGATTGGTCACTGTACCGTACACCGGCGAAAACTGCTGCCCTAATTCGATCAGTTCCTGCTTTTGCGCTTGCGTCAAGTCACCTTTAATGTCAAAGGTTACTTTGATGTGCTGATACCCACGCGGTACATCGGGGTCAATGCCCAAAAAGCCGCGCAAATCCAGATACCCTTCGTACGTAGAGGAAACGCTTTCCACTTTGATGCCGCGAGCGGCAGCGTGGTAAACCAGCGTCGTGGTGAGACAGCCTGCCAGGGCGTGCAGCACGTATTCTACCGGGTTAGCACCATTGTCGGCACCGAGCAATACATCGGGTTCGTCGTTGTCCATTACGAAAGCTTGCTTACGGCTGGTATCTTCCTGACCAGCCCCGTAGAAGTTCTGGATGGTAGAGCGGTTGTGACCGCAGTCAATCCATTGGTTTTCCGCGCGGAAATAAAAATCGGCGAGGGCGGGGTTGGCTTGTACGGCTTGAATGGTGCCATGCAGGCGATTGATATCCACGCCATTTACCGTTCTCGTTTTTTTAATGGTTGCTTCCATGATGTTGAAAATTTTAAGGTGATTTCAAAAAATGATTTACACTTTTCCTAAGACAATGGGTGTGCCAAAAATATAAACAATTGTAAATCAGATTTTTGCAAAAATGAGAGATTAGTAGGTACTAACGAGATTTCGGGACTTGACGAATTTTCGGGACGGGTTTTCGTCATTTAAAAGCAGCAGACTCCCGGGATACATCAAATGATTGATGCCTGCCAAATTTTACTGTACGGAGTCACGGTACATATGTACGGAGTCACGGTACAGCATAATTATTGTAAAATTGTTGCCTACCAGCCATTGGTAGTTGCCTACCAGCCGTTGGTAATTGCCTACCAGTCATTGGTAGTTGCCTACCAGTCATTGGTAGTTGCCTACCAGTCATTGGTAATTGCCTACCAGTCATTGGTAACTACTTACCAGTCATTGGTAACTAATTACCAGCCATTGGTAACTACTCACCAGTCATTGGTAATTGCTTACCAGCCATTGGTAACTACTCACCAGTCTTTGGTAACTACTCACCAGTCATTGGTAATTGCTTACCAGTTATTGGTACGATGCTATTTTTATAAAAAAGAATGGACGCTAGCGGCGGGTAATCTGTAGCGCTTTCATTTTAGAACTCAAGGTAGTAGCAGGCATCCCAAGCAGTTGCGCGGCACCCTGCGCACCGGCAATTTTCCAGTCCGTGCGTTCTAAAGCTTTGATAATGTTTTGTTTTTCCAGTTCGCGCAGTTCGTCAGAGGTGTAAATTTTACTTGTAGATGGCGCAACGGCAATGCCGGTGTTGGAGGGTAGTTGCAGCAAAGGCGCGATGTCAAGCCGGTTTTGATTTGCCAAAATCACCGCCCGTTCTACGATGTTTTGCAATTCGCGCACATTACCCGACCAGGGATAGGCGAGCAGTTGGTTTTTGGTAAGCGTATCCAGCGGAGCAAGTTTTTTGTGCAAACGCCGGGCGTGCTTGTCAATGAAAGCCTCAGCAATTTGAATAATATCCTCCCCGCGCTCCCGCAAGGGCGGAATGTGAATGGGGAAAACGTTCAAACGGTAGTACAAATCCTCGCGAAAAGTGCCTTTGCGCACTTCCGCTGCCAGGTTGCGATTCGTAGCCGCAACGATGCGCACGTCCACTTTGATGGTTTTAGCGCTGCCGATGGGCTGCACCTCGCCCTCCTGCAACACGCGTAGCAGCTTGGCTTGCAAAGACAGCGGCATTTCCCCGATTTCATCTAAAAATAGCGTGGAGTGATCGGCGAGCACAAAGCGCCCCTCGCGCGCCGTGAGCGCACCCGTGAAAGCGCCTTTGACGTGTCCAAAGAGTTCACTTTCAATCAATTCCGGGGGCAGGGCGGCACAGTTGATGGTGATCATGGTCTTGTCGCGGCGCGGGCTGTGCTGGTGGATGGCGCGGGCGAAGAGTTCCTTGCCGGTGCCGGTTTCGCCGGTGATGAGGACAGTCGTATCCGTCGGCGCGACCTGACGCACCATTTCACACGCCAGTTGAATGGCGGGGCTGTTGCCAATGATGTCCCCGGGATTTTGCAGGGCGCGGATTTCTTCTTTTAAGAAAGCGGTTTCCGAACTCAGTTTTTCTATTTGCTGCTTGGCGACGAGGCGATCCTGCACATTGGCGATGAAAAAAACGTAAAAAACATGCCCTTCGGCGACAAATTTCGACAAGGAAGCTTCCGCGTGAAAGCACTCGCCATTTTGTTGCAGGCATTCCACATAGCCGGGAATCCACAGCGCGGCGCGGTCTGCGCTGGCATCGTTCAAAAAAGGCAGGATGTCGCGCACTTTTTGCAAACCGGAAAGCGTGAGCAATTCCTTGATCGAAATGCCAATCAACTGGTGGGCATCCTTTGCACCAAAAAGCTTGACCGCGGCGGGATTTAACTGTGTTACCTGCAATTGCTCGTTCAATTCCAGAATGCCGTTCATAGCGCCATTCACCAGACGGCTGATTTTGGCTTCTTTTTCAATCAAAAGGCGTTCGTACTGCAAGCGGCGCAGTTCCGCCTCCGCCCGTGCCGCAAAGATTTTGAAAATAGCAAAAGATTCGGGTAGTTCAGGCATGGGCTGGTTATTCAAGGCTGCCAAATGCCCCAGCACTTCCCCGTTTTCGGCTTTGAGCGCCAAGCCCATGTAGCTCACTGCCTCCAGCGGGGGCAGATCGGGGTCTTTGGGGAAGAGTTCGATCACGCGTTCGGGCACGTGGAAAATATCATCGCCATGAATGACCGGCTCACAGGGGGTGCCTACCACACAGTAGTCGTACTTGGGCACAAAATCATCGCGCAGCCAGAAAGCCAGGGAACGCAGGTAATTTGCCTTGCGGTCGTATTCGGTGACCCAGACGCCGTGTAATTGCAGGGCTTCCGCCAGATTTTTGACCAGGCTTCTGAAAAATTCCTTGCCGGTGAAGGTAGCAGTGCCTTCCACGATTTTCTTTAAGGTAAGCAGGCTTGGTACGGCATTCGGGTTGGACATGAGGGCTGGGCTTTACGTATGTTGCTAAAATAATGCATTTACGCCATACTTGCAACTATCAATCCGCAAGCCATTCTACTCCAGATTCAACCTTTTCAAACGCGCTACGATGGCTCCGGTGGTACGGTCGAAGTATTTTGCCAGGTCTTTGATGGACATTCCGGCATCGTACAAACGCATCAAATCCTCGTCGGCATCGGCGCTCCAGGGTTGGAAGGAGCCAGGGGGTTGCTGCCGAATTTCGCGCGGGTGCAGGCTGCGTTGCTTGGAAAAACCCAGTTCTTCAAAGGGATTTGCAAATGATTTTTCCGCTTTGTAATTATTTTTGGGCGGTATGATATTAATTTTCGATGGAGGCATTAAAGCCTGGGGCAAATTCAAACGGTTTTTGGTGCGCGTGGCGGCTACGTAGAGCAGATTTACTTCTTCCGCTAATTTTTGCGCGTCCAGTTCGCCGTGCTTTGCTTCATTTACTCTTTTGATAATATCCGCTTCTTTGATAAAGTCATTTTCCAGCGTCACCTCATCGTATTCCATGCCCTTGCAGCGGTGCACCGTGGAAAAGATCATATCGGCGCGGTCTTTGGCATCGTCGGTGACGTGGCGGTCTTTTACTTCTTTGATGTAATAAGGCAATTCTTTGCCATACTTATTGACAATCTCCAACATCATGCCCAGCTCCGCGTCTTCGGTTTTTTCAATGTATTCCTCCAACTCGAGCATACTCTGCATGGATTTCACCAGTTGGTCGCGTATCAAATCCGGTTTGCCATTGTACAAATGCAAGACATCATAAATGGAAGCGCCTTCGTCGGCGTAGGTGTAAGAATGAATGTTGCCTTCGAAGTAAAGATTTTGCACTTCGCGTTTTTCGACGGCAAGTTCGATGGCTTTGACCAACAGAAAAAGGTTCGTGCGGGCAATGGTCGCCCGGCTTTGCAGCGCTTCGGAACGCCCGGCGCCAATGATGGGAATGGATTCATAGGCTACAAAATGCTTTTTCCAATCCAAAATTCGACTGGCTAGCAAGGCAATTTCCGGGTCGAAGCGAAAACTAGTACTCAAACGATAGCCCTGAAAATCAACCTTTTCTAAGGAATTAATCGCGTAGCGCCAACCGTAAATTTGCTGATGGGTATCGCCAACGATGACTTTGCCGGCTTTTTGTTTGGTAAAAACGTCGAGCATCGCACCGGAGGCGTCCTGCCCTTCATCAAATAAAATATAGTCGTAGGGTAATTTTGGCTGCGCGAGTTGAAATTTTTTCAAATAAAAATCATGCGTAATGTCGATCTCCCGGTTTTCCATCTTGGCGAGCAATACGCGCGTGAGGCGCTGAATATCTTCGTAAAAATGGCTGACGAATGCCTTGGCTTTGGCGTCGTGTACCGTGTCTAAGTAGTTCAGTGCCTGTACTTTATCGGCGTTGCTATTGCAAAAGTAAGCGGCGAATTTGTTGACGTGATTGGCGATGATATACGCCGCGTGTTTGTCCGGATAGCCGCTCAAATCCAGAATTTCCTTGAGTTGATGCGTTTTATATCCCGGTGTAATTTTATAATTTTTTCCCTTTACGGCATGATGAAAGGCGAGGGAATGCGCGGTTTCGACCTGTACATTGGGCAGCCCGGCTTGCTGAAAACGGCGTTCGGCTTCGAGTTTCACCGATTTATTAAAGGCTAAATAAAGCAGGCGTTGCTGGGCGGGTTTGGCTTTGGCATATTCCAGCATAGTCGTGGTCTTCCCGGCACCCGCCACCGCATTGATTTTAATATCGCCCGTGCTGGCAATAATCGCTTGCTGCTCGTCCGTCAGTTGCATCCCTGGTCATTTATAAAATGTCTCCGCTGCCCAAGTTAAGGCTTTTTGGGTGAATATGGATGGGGTTGAGCGTGGCACATCGTAAAAATGTACCACGCATTAGAAGGATTAATTCATTGAAAATGGCAGGGAAACTTTTACGTATTCCCAATATACGCTTATATTGCCCGATTTGGGGCTGGTTTCTTCAATTTTATAGGTCAGTCGCTGGGTGATGTCCTTTTGCGTTTCGGGTTTTACCTTTACTCTTATAATATCGTCTTTTTCATTATAATCATCCGCTAAATGTTGATTATAATTTTTATTTAAAATCAGGGTCCACTCCTCCTTGCCGGGAATGGTGAAGAAAGCATAGGTGCCCGCTGCAATTTTTTGATTGTTAATCATGACCTCCTTGTCAAACATGACCGAAGTAGCGTTGTGCGCACCCGTTGCCCATACCTGGTCGTACGGCACCAAGCCACCCCAAATGACGCGCCCGCGCACGCCCGGCGAGCCGTAAGTGATGTGGATGTGATTGCCGTTGAGCATGGTCATGGTCTGGCGGGTCGGGCTGCTTTTAATGGTGTCTTGTACCAAGCCCAGGTTGACGCTGTCGGCGTAGCCTTCGGTGACTTTTGGAGCGGCAGCAGGGGCAGGCGCCGCCGCGGCGTGTTGGTGGGCGCTGTGGTCGCTTTCGTTAACGTTTGATGATTGTGTGCAAGCTATTATTACACAGTTCAATACAAAAAGTAAATAAAATCCGACTTTTTTGTAATAATTCATAATCAAGAGGTTAAAATAATTATTTTAGAGAATAGTTATTACATAGCGGCACTCTGTGGAGTGCCGCCGTTTGCAACGTTTCAGTTAATGATCCTCATCCGTGCACAAGCCCACAATTTCGTGAAAAACGTCGTGTAATGCAGTTAAAGATTTCGTTATTTCGACGTCACTGCCTTGTTTTTTCACTAGTTTGTGCAAAGATTTACTGCCAGAACGCAGTTTTTTCAAAGCTGCGAGCACTTCCGGTTTGTTGACCTCCGCCGGTACTTTTGATTTGGCGAGGGCGGTCGCTTTTTCTACCATCTCTCCGGAACGGGTACGAATTGGCTTCAAATCGCCTTGTTCCGCCGGATGGAAGGTAGTAGACATCACCCCGTGAAAGGTTTTAAGTTCGGGCCACGTGTCGAAAATGGACGTGGTTTGGGCGGAAGCGGCGTTGGTCAAGAGCATGCCTAACACCAAGATTAAACCGCAAGAAAACAGTGTTTTATTCATTGTTGAAAATTTTAATTTTTTCTAAAAAGGAATAACTTACTCTTGTTTTTTGGAGCTTTCCAACAACGGGAGCAGGCTAAGGTCATACATTTCCCGCATCATATCAATGACAATTGTCTCTGTATTTTTCACAGAACCAGCTTTGTAGGGCGGATTTGGGTCGTATTCCAAATCCAGCATCACGCCTTTGGTATATTTTTCGCCCATCAATTCGTCGATAATCGCCAAAGCCATATCCAGACCTGCCGTTACGCCCGCCGAAGTCCAGTATTTGCCATCGCGCACCCAGCGCTCCTGTTTGAAATTCGCACCGTACCTTTTCATCATCTCCTCTGCCCGATACCAATTGGTCGTCACATTTTTACCTTTCAGCAAACCCGTTGCGCCCAGCACCCACGCACCCGTACACACGCTGGTGGTGTAGGTCGTGGTTTGATCCATTTGACGAATCCAGTTTAGTACAGCTGTGTCTTGGGTGAGCATAAAAGTTTCCTTCGCCCCGCCGGGGATGACCAACACATCTAATGCTTTTATATCTTTAAGTGCATAATCCACTTGCACTTGCATGCCGAATTGGTTGCGCACCAATCCTTTCTCCTTGCCAATAAAAAATATTTGTACGCCCATCAATTCAGAAAGTACATGGTAAGGTCCCATGGCATCCAGCGTATTATAACCGTCGTATAATAAAATACCGATGGTTTTAATATTTACTTTCGGTTTTGTAAATAAAATATCCATCATTTCTTGATGCCGTTTGGCGAGGCTATCGCTGTTTATATTTTGCGCAAAACTAACCTGTATGATTATAAAAAATATAAAAGTGGCTATGTACCATTTCGTTCCTTTCATATTTAATTTTATTTTATTATTATATAAAATTAAAAACCTACTACATAAAAAATTAATTTGGATGACAATGGAAGCTTACGGTTGCTGTTTTTAAATTTTTTGCACTGTGATCAAGCGCAGCAGTCACTTCCAGGATCAGGTCGGTATGCGCGGTTGCATTGTTTACCCAATGCTTCTTAATTTGTAAGGCTTCGCCATGAGTATGTTTATCTTCCGAATAAACTACCGCGTTGTCTGCCTTCTTGCGAATGACAATTTCCCAGCCGTGCAATTCCTGTGCTGCCGTAATAGCGGCTGCAATGTGAACGGTATCGCCTTGTTCAAAAACTTGTCCTGGTGTAGGCGATTGAATTGTAATGGTGGCATCTAAAGTTTGCTCCTCGTTATCATCATCACAGGCAGCAAATAATAAAATTATTACAAAAATCGGAACTATATAATATTTTATTTTTTTCATAATTCTAAAAATTTGATTTTTAATTAAATTCAGATAATTCTTTCTTTTTCAAAAATACTTCATCGGTTAATGTTTTTAGGAAAGCCATAATTTGCGTTTTTTCGGTAGCGCTTAATTCGATTCCTAATCGCCCTTTTTTCTTCAAAAGCGAATCAAGTGTCGGGCTGTCTTGTACATTGCTGGCATAATGGTCGAGCACCGCTTCGAGCGTGCGGATGCGCCCGTCGTGCATGTAGGGTCGGGTGAGTTCTACATTGCGCAGACTAGGTACTTTAAATTTAAATTTATCATTTTCATTCAACGTAATTCGTTCTCTCCCAGTATCTTCTGGATTTCCAATGGTCAAACCGTTGTTACGATAACTGTTGTCGGTAAATAACTCGCCGCTGTGGCAGGAGGCACATTTTTGTTGAAAAATTTGCATTCCAGCAATTTCCTCCGAACTCAACATCACACCTTCTTTTCTCACATATTTATCATATTTAGAATCAGCAGAAATACACATTAATTGAAATTGTGATAATGCTTTTAAAAAACGATCGGTCGTAATCTCCGGTGTGCCAAATGCCTTTTCAAATAGTTTGGGATAAGACGGGTGATTGCGCAATTTATTCAATACATTTGGTAAACTCTCATCCATTTCATTCTCATTTTGAATAGGTTCTACAGCAAAAAGATCAAGATGAAACACGCCCCCATCCCAAAAAAATTCCTTTTCCCAGGCAAGATTTTGAATCGGCAAAGCATTACGCATTGTTAGTCTATCATCAATACCGTGACTCAAGGTGTGCGCGTGCTGCGTAAACGCCGACTGCTGCTGATGGCAAAAGCCACAACTGATCGTGCCATCGCGGCTCAAAATGCCATCGTAAAACAAGGTTCGACCGAGTTCAAAACCTTCCTGGGTAATTGGATTTTTAGATAAATCATACACCGGCTGCGGAAAATTGGCCGGCACTTTGAATTCAATCGTGGGTTCTGCCGGCGTTACTTCGGTCTCAGGCTGGCAAGCAAAAAGCAGCATCAACCAAAGCAAAGCGGTATTAAATATCATTTTCTTCATGGCTTTACATTTTATAATAAAAATATTTAGGCGATTACAAAAACATTGCAACCGCCTAATAATCAATCTTTAATCATTATGAATATGATCATAAGTGAACATATCTACATAATTATCCGCGATTTTAGCAGAGAACGTTGTAAAGTGAGAAAATGGATTTTTCGCAATGCTGATCGTATTGCCACCATCAAAAATTTTCATCGCATCCACCAGAATATGCACCGAAGGATTTCTGTCCTTGCGCACTTCGGCAGCGTCTTTGCCAAACGTCAAGTTTTTATTACGAATATTATTAATAGTTGGAGTGCTATAGCCGCCAAATCCGCCGACGTGGTAAAAGAAAATCGGTTGACCATCTTCCACTTGCGGAGATTGTGGCGACGTACCTTCAATGCGCACAAAAATATAGCCGCTATTCCACGACCAGTACATGCTTTTGCCGGTGTTTTCATCCCCAATATCGAGCACGCCCTTGCGTTTGCTGGGGTCCATCGTGTTGCGCAGGCTGTCCACGCCGATGACAAAGCTTACTTCGGTATAATTTCCGGCAGGAATATTATGTAATGTAATTTCGTGCGAAGTCTTTACATTCTCACGCACCAGAAAATAGCTGGAATCCTGCGGAATCGCGTATTCCTTGCCTTCTTCTGTTTTTAATTTGATATTGCTAATGTAATATTGAAACATATTGATGCTGAATTGCTCGCCGGAAGCATTGGTGTAAGAGCCGGTTTCGAGTTGCAAATCCTGGTTGCCCACGATGTTGTCAAATTCTAAGGTGAGACTGCCTTTTTCGTTAGGACCGAATTCTTGTTTGTCGTTGTCATCACAAGCGACAAAAGTAAGTGACAAAACAGCAATCATTAAAACGAAAAAAGATATTTTAGTATTCATTTGTAATTGATTTTTAAATATTTAAAATAAAAAATTAAAATTCATAGCTACTCGCGCATGGCTCGTCAGCTGACCATCGAACAGGTGTTGGTACGTCGCCTGCTGATACGAAGCACCCACGAAAAAGCGATTGAAATACACGTCCAGACCTGCGGTGAACCAAAGTGACTTTCCGCCACTCAAGTCTTGCCGGATGCCATTTTCCGAGTCCTGCGCAGCGTGTTCCCACAAAGCACCTACACTTGGTAAAAAATTGACCAGCCCTGCCTGTTGCCAGTAAAAAAGGCGAGTTGCTGTATTAAATTGATTTCCAAAGCGATAGCCGTCCTGATTGGCGGTATTGAGGCGATAATTGACTTCGGTGGACAGTCCGGCGCGTTTGTAGCGCATGGTATAAATGGCATTCAGCGGAAAATCAAAGGAGCCGGTACCCAATTGAAAATTGGGATTGACCTCGCCATCTGCCAATTGAATATTGCTGCGCCCGGTGGGAATTTTCACGCCTCCGCCCAATTGCAGCGCATATTTCCACACATTGCGAATGTCGTCGCCCGTGTTGAGTAGCACCACATTAGCCATTAGGCGCACGTCACCCAAGCCATTTTCCTGCGAAGCAATAGCAGCTTCCTGCTTCCGCATAAAATTGACCGGCACAAAGGCAAACAACTGCACTTTTGTCGAAGGATTCCAGCGCCCCCACAACTCCGTGGTATGAAAATATTCGTGCGAAATCAACGTTTCCGACTCATTGAAAAGTGGCAGGTGCTCTGATCGAAAACTGCGGTATTGATAGCGCAAGCCCACAAAATGACCGTGAAATTGAGGCAAAATGCCAAAATAATTACCGCCCAGAGAACAGCCACATACCTCACAGGCATGCGCCGACCCTATTGTGAGCAGCGCCATTACTGCTACAATGAATTTTTTTCGCATAAAAAGCGTAAATTATTACAAAATATTAATTGCCAGATTAAGAAACAATAAGTATTCAGGCATAAACATTACATTATGCCAAGTAATTATCCTATTGTTAGGATATAATTATGAAAAGATTAGAAATTTATGTCATTTCCGGCGGCTGGAGAATGCCTAGCAGGTAGGCGTTGTAAGTGGTTGATTCGGATTGAACAATCGTTTCAACGGGAGTATAAAAACTAGGAAAATCTGATAAGGAGCAGGCTTCTACGATAAAATGCGACAACTCTAGTTTTTCGATAATCCGCAAGGGACGCTCCTGCGCTTCTCGGCGCTCTTCTTCCACTGCTTTCAGGCGCTGCATCAGCACACATTTGCCATTGCATTGCATTTCGGGCTTATCGCGATTGATACAAAGAGTAGTTGCAATGTAACTTTGGTTGCCCAGAAACCACATAAAGACGCCTAATTTCACCAGCGTTTGCCAGGAAACCAGTAAAATCAGTCCTATGGAAAGGATGCGTCTTGACATTTATATTTTGGACAAAAATTTTTGTAAAATTAAAAAACTAAATGATTTTTATACATGACAAAAATCATTTGTGACCGATTCGTTACAATTTTAGAATAGTCTTAAAACAACTGCACTTGTTCTTGGTAAGAATGATTTCTATCATCCGAATTGCGTATTTGGATGTTGAAATTTTGGCGTACTTTTGCGCCACTTCTTTGAACCAAAATCCTGAGAAATATGGCATTCCGTAAAGAAAAAGACAGCATTGGCTACATTGATGTGCCGGCGGATCGGTATTGGGCGGCGCAAACGCAGCGCTCGATGGAAAACTTCAAAATTGGCGGGCATCGTATGCCGGTGGAAATCATTCGCGCTTTTGCGATTTTGAAAAAAGCAGCGGCGCGGGCAAATGAAGATTTGGGTTTTCTGAAAAAAGAAAAAGCGGATTTGATTGCGGCGGTATGTGATGAAATTCTGGCAGGCAAACTCGATGATGAATTCCCGCTGGTAGTGTGGCAAACGGGCTCTGGCACGCAGAGTAATATGAATGTCAATGAGGTGATTGCGAATCGCGCACACGTACTGAACGGTGGCAGCTTGCTGGACGAAAAGAAAGTTTTACATCCGAATGATGATGTGAATATGTCGCAATCCTCCAATGATACTTTCCCCACAGCAATGCACATTGCGGCTTATACAGCGTTGGAGGAAGTAACCATCCCAGGTATTGTACAATTGCGCAATACGTTACTGCATAAGTCGCACGACTTTATGGATATTGTTAAAATCGGACGTACCCACTTTATGGATGCGACCCCACTTACCCTGGGACAGGAATTTTCGGGCTACGTGGCACAATTGAATCACGGATTGCGCGCATTGAATCATGCTTCGCACCACCTGGCAGAATTGGCACTCGGCGGCTCGGCGGTAGGTACGGGGCTGAATGTACCGGAAGGTTATGCCGAACTGGTAGCCGAAAAAATTGCCGAATACACTGGTTATCCGTTTATTACAGCTCCAAATAAATTTGAATCTCTGGCGGCACACGACGGTATTGTGGAAGCACACGGCGCGTTGAAAACGATGGCTTGTGCCCTGATGAAAATTGCGAATGACATTCGGATGTTGTCCTCGGGTCCGCGCAGTGGTATCGGCGAAATTATCATTCCGGCGAATGAACCGGGCTCTTCGATCATGCCGGGTAAAGTCAATCCAACTCAATCGGAAGCCATGACGATGGCAATGGCGCAGGTGCTGGGCAATGATGTAGCGATCAACGTGGGCGGCATGAGCGGGCATTTTGAATTGAACGTATTCAAGCCTATGATGATATTTAACTTCCTGACTTCTGCGCGTTTAATTGGTGATGCTTGCGTAAGTTTCAACGAGCACTGCGCGGTAGGTATTGAACCCAATTACAGCCGGATCAAGGAATTGATGGAAAAATCATTGATGCTGGTGACAGCGCTGAATACGCACATCGGTTATGATAATGCCGCGAAAATTGCGAAAAAAGCGCACGCCGAAGATAAAACCTTGAAGGAAGCCGCGATAGAATTGGGCTTGCTGACAGCAGAACAATTTGATGAATGGGTACGTCCCGAAGAAATGATTGGCACGCTGAAAAAGGTGTAATATTTTGTAATAATGGATGCTATTGCCGCTATAAGTTTGTAATATCAACGTGGCAATAGCATCTTTTTTAATTCCCGACATAAATCATATAATATTTTTTGGCTCGAATGATAAATCGCATTGGGGTAAATCCAGCTTTTTAGCATCTTGCCAGAAAAATATTATATGAAGAAAGTGATTACCTGGCTTTACCTGGCAATATTCCTTGTTGCTTGTCAAAAAGAAGAATTTTCTGCCGAAGTACTGGATTATTTAGCGCAAAATCATGCCGCAATTACGGCAAATTCGCCCAATTCGCTGGAGCCTTTGTTTGCGGATACCGACCTGAATCGTTACGATGTTTTTCTCACCGGTGAAAACCACGCTATTGCTGCCAACACAGAAATATATTATTTGCTTTTACAATATTATAAACAAAAAGTAAATTTTCGTTATTTACTGGTCGAGTTACAATATGCCGCAGGCGCTACATTGCAGCGTTATCTCGACACGGGTGACGAGGAAATGCTGGCGGAATTGATGCACTCATTTGGTGGCAGTTTTTATGCTACCCGCGAAAATTTTGAGTTTTGGAAAAAAGTGCGGGCTTATAATCTGACCCTTGAGCCGGAGCGCCGCATTCAGGTCATCGGTATTGATGTGGAACACAACGGGCAACGCGCGCTGCGTTACTTGCAAAGTTTGTTACCTGCCACTTCCCCGCCCGGCGAAATTGCCATTTCCATGCAGAAATTACAGGCTTTTTCCAATGTTAATTACGCCAAGAATTCGGCTTCGATGCAAATGCTGGAATCTTTACAAGATCAATTGGAAATGCAAGGTTCGGTTTTTGAAAATTATTTAGGCGAGCACTTTTTTGCTTTTGAATTTACTTTACAAAATACTTTAAATGCGGCATATTTTTATCAAAATGGCGGTAAATTGGAGGATCGAGAGCAGTTTATTCAGCAAAATTTTATAAAAATCTATAAACATTATACACCCGGTAAATATTTTGGGCAATGGGGTGGTTTTCATGTGGTACAGAAAGGGACACATCCTTCTCTTGCAAACTTTTTACAATATGATATACAATCACCGGTAATTGGTAAAGTACTGAGTGTTTTTATAGCCTATCAAAACAGCCAATACCGCAAGCAGCGCAATGAGGGCGTCGGCACGGTGGAATCTTTAGAAAAGGATAATCCTTATACGCAATTCGCCCAAAGTCCTTATACCTTATTTGGCTTAACCGGAACCAATTCGCCCTTTACCCGAAATATCCATTGGTGGATTACCACAGAAAAGCCCAATGGCGGTGTAACTACCGACTATTTTCAGTATCTTTTACTAGTGAAAGATTCACCGGCGGAAAGCACTTTTTAAATAGAAATATAAAGAAGCCTTTAAAAACAGTGAATAGAATACTAATAAAATTGCATTCTATTCACTTTATATCATATTATATAATCGTGATAATTCTCTCTTCAATTTTCGCTTTTTTCAAATTCAGCGATTCTTCCGCTACTGCCAGCGCAATCCAGTCGCCAAGTTGGGAGCAACCACATACAATTTTAGGGTGCAATTCCGGCGTACCAATACCGCCTTCCAGAATTTTATTGACCGAAGTACGCACCACCTGTGCCTCTTCGTGCATACCAAAATGCTCCAGCAACATTGCCCCAGACAAAATAGCCGCCATCGGATTGGCAATGTCTTTGCCTGCGGCTTGTGGATACGAGCCGTGAATTGGTTCAAACAGTGCCGTTTTCTCGCCGATGGAAGCCGAAGGCAGCAAGCCCATCGAACCAGGTAATACGCTGGCTTCGTCCGACAAAATATCGCCAAACATATTCTCCGTAAGCATCACATCAAATTGTGTGGGATACTGAATCAACTGCATGGCAGCATTGTCCACAAACATGCAATCGAATTCAACTTCCGGGTATTCCTTGGCAATGGCAGTTACACGTTCGCGCCATAAGCGACTGGTTTCCAACACATTGGCTTTATCTACCAGGGTTAACTTTTTCCGGCGGGTCATCGCATTTTTGAACGCCAGATGCGCAATGCGATCAATTTCATAATCCGCGTAGTTACAATGGTCATACGCTTCGGTGCGCGCTTCGTTTCTGCCTTTGGCACCAAAATAGATACCCCCGGTCAGTTCCCGATAAATGACTACATCCGTGCCCTTCACGCGCTCCTCGCGCAACGGCGACAAATGCACCAATGAATCATAGGTTTTCACCGGACGAATGTTGGCAAATAAGCCCAGGCTCTTACGCAAACGCAGCAAACCTTGCTCCGGACGCACCGGCGCCGAAGGATCATTATCATATTTGGGATGACCGATTGCACCAAACAAAACAGCATCGGCATTCAAACAAGCTTCGAGGGTCTCTTCGGGAAGCGGATTACCGCAACTATCAATAGCCGTTGCACCTACTTCACAATAACAATACTCAAACCAATGTCCGAAGCGGTCGGCTACAGCATTCATTACTTTAATGGCTTGTTCAGTTACTTCGGGTCCAATGCCATCACCCGGCAGCACGGCAATTTTCTTACGTTTCATGGGAATTAGATTGACATTTGCAAATTTGATAAAATTAGTATTTTGACTAAATCAGGTAAAGCTTATTATTTTGACTTCTAAATAGCGCAGAAGTCACATTTTTATTTTAAAATTTTACAAAATTAAGCAATAAAAAGCGTGTTAGAAAAAAGGTTATTTGTTACTTGATACATTTTTTAAGGAGATGTTCCAACATTCATTAACCAATAACTATTTTTGTTTCAAAAGCTTCAATTTGATCCTTCAAACTCAACAGGTAATCAATATCGTCATAACCGTTGAGCATACATACTTTTTTATACGAATCAATGTCAAATACCTCCGAAAGACCGCTTTCCAGCAGGGTAATCTCCTGTCGTTCAAGGTTTACGGATAATTTCGTTGTTGGATTCGTTTCTATGGCAGAAAAAATCTGATGCAAAAAATCTTGCGACACTTGCACCGGCAGCAGTCCATTATTCAACGCATTTCCCCGGAAAATGTCGGCAAAGAAGCTCGAAACGACTACTTTAAAGCCATAATCGTGAATCGCCCACGCTGCATGTTCCCGGCTGGAGCCGCAGCCAAAATTGCGCCCCGCCACCAGAATCTGCCCGTCGTAAATCGGGTTATTAAGAACGAAATCAGCCTTGGGCGTATTGTCTGAATGATAGCGCCAATCGCGAAATAAATTATCACCGAAACCCTCGCGCGTCGTGGCTTTCAGGAATCGTGCCGGAATGATTTGATCAGTGTCCACATCCTCGATTGGGAGGGGCACAGCGGTGGAGATTAACGTTTGAAATTTTTCCATGATTTTATATTCACCACTAAGCACACAAAGGACACTTAGCTTTAATTCAATATTATCTTAAATGTCTTTAGTGCACTCAGTGAGCTTAGTGGTTAATTCAAAGATTCTCTTACATCCGTTATTACGCCTGCAATCGCTACCGCCGCCGCCGTCAATGGACTCGCCAGAATCGTGCGTGCGCCTGGTCCCTGCCGCCCTTCAAAATTGCGGTTAGACGTCGAAACGCAGTATTCACCGGCGGGAATTTTATCTTCGTTCATACCCAAACACGCAGAGCAACCCGGCTCCCGAAATTCAAAACCCGCTTCCTGCAAGATTTTATCAATGCCTTCCGCTTTGGCTTGCGCGGCTACTTGCTGTGAACCTGGAACCACCATTACATTCACGTGGCTGGCTTTTTTCTTGCCTTTGACATATTCAGCGACCATGCGCAAGTCTTCGATGCGGGAATTGGTACAACTGCCAATGAAAACATAATTAATCGGCTTACCAATCAGATTTTCACCTGGCTGGAAACCCATGTATTCCAAGGACTTAGCAAAAGATTGGCTATTTTCGCCGTTAACCGTCGGAACCGATTCGGAAATTTTGATACCCATACCCGGGTTGGTACCATACGTCACCATCGGCTCAATGTCTTCCGCCGGGAAATTATATTCCAAATCAAAAACAGCGTCTTCATCAGAATACAATGTTTTCCAATATGCCAACGCTTTATCCCAGGCTTCGCCTTTTGGCGCAAATTCCCGACCTTTTACATATTCAAAAGTTATTTCATCCGGTGCAATCAAACCGCCCCGCGCGCCCATTTCAATACTCATATTACAAATCGTCATCCGCGCTTCCATCGAAAGCGAACGAATCGCCGAGCCGGCATATTCTACAAAATAACCCGTGCCGCCCGCCGCCGTCAGCTTCGATATGATATACAATATAATATCTTTGGAGACGACGCCTTTTTGTAAAGTTCCATCCACGGTGATGCGCATGCGCTTCGGACGCTTTTGCAGCAAACACTGTGACGCCAACACCTGCTCCACCTGACTCGTACCAATGCCAAATGCAATCGTACCAAATGCGCCGTGCGTCGAAGTATGGCTATCGCCGCAAACAATGGTCATTCCCGGCTGCGTAATACCCAATTCCGGTCCAATCACATGCACAATGCCTTGATATGGATGCCCCAAACCATATAATTCCACCCCAAATTTTTCACAATTCTCAACCAGTTTTTGCACCTGAAAACGAGACAAAGGCTCATTAATCGGCAAATGCTGATTGATCGTTGGTACGTTATGATCCGCAGTAGCTACGGTTTTATTCGTTCTAAAAACGCCAATGCCGCGCTGCGCCAAGCCATCAAACGCTTGTGGACTGGTTACTTCATGAATAAAATGACGGTCAATATAAAGCACATCCTGCCCGCCTTCCACGCTGGTGACGACGTGTGCATCCCAAATTTTATCGAATAATGTTTTCATGTGTTCTTGTGTTAATGTGTTCTTGTCCGCGCGGGACTCAACCTCCTCAAACCTCTCAATTTTTTAAACATTTACCGCAATCTGCACCTCTTCCATAATCAAGTGCAAATCTGCATCAATTACTTCTTTTTTCGCATCGGCGACTGCGAGAAACTTTTTATAAACAACATCCAATTCGTCTTTCGTCAGATTATAGCCAATATTCTTGCAACGATACGCCAGCGCCGCCCGTCCGCTGCGCGCCGTGAGCACAATGCGCGACTCATCCACGCCTACTTCCAGCGGGTCAATGATTTCGTACGTATCGCGCCGCTTGATCACGCCATCCTGATGAATTCCGGAAGAATGCGCAAAAGCATTCGCACCCACAATTGCCTTATTCGGCTGCACCGGCATTGCCATACTTTCGGAAACCAAACGACTAATCGAGTTGAGTAAACGCGTGTTAATCCCGGTCGCCAAATTTAATTCGGGATGCTGTTTCATCACCATCACCACTTCTTCCAGCGAAGTGTTACCGGCACGCTCCCCTACCCCGTTAATTGTACATTCGATTTGACGAGCGCCGTTAATCGCACCATAAATAGAATTGGCAGTTGCCAGACCTAAGTCATTGTGACAATGGGTTGAAATAATTGCTTTATGTATATTCGGTACATTATCAACCAAATACTTGATTTTCGCCCCGTATTGCTCCGGCAAACAATAGCCTGTAGTATCAGGAATATTTACCACTGTTGCGCCCGCAGCAATGACCGCTTCGATCACTTTTGCCAGAAATTCATTCTCCGTACGACCAGCGTCTTCGGCATAAAATTCAACGTCTTCCACGAAGCTTTTGGCATATTTAACGGCTTTCACCGCGCGGTCCAGCACCTCTTCACGGGTAGTACGCAATTTATGCAATACATGCGAATCGGAAGTGCCAATCCCTGTGTGAATCCGCGGCTTTTGGGCATATTTCAATGCCTCCGCAGCAACCTTTATATCCTGCTCTACGGCACGCGACAAGCCACAAACCGTCGGATTTTTCACAGCTTTGCAAATGGCTTCCACCGCCGCAAAATCGCCAGGACTGCTGATGGGAAAGCCCGCCTCAATTACGTCCACGCCCAATTCCTCCAGGTGCAAGGCGACCTTGATTTTCTGCTCCATGTTCAATTTGCAACCTGGCACCTGCTCGCCATCGCGCAATGTCGTATCAAAGATAATAATTCGGTTATCCGGCATTTTTTGAAATATTTTTTGGTGATGAAAGCGTTCTTTTATAGAAAAGATTGAATTTGGGAAGTTTATTTTTGTTTTTTACAAAGGTTACGCAAATTATCCTGTTCAGATAGATTTTTAAAATTAAATTCGCAGGATATTGTACGATGTAAAACCGTTGGTTTACATCACAACACATTGATTATCAATTATTCACAAAGCTTTGTTTTACGATGTCGAACCGTCGCACTTTTCTGACCCTATTGCTGGCTTTGGTTGCTCTGCTGACCGGCTCTGCTCAAAACCACTACCAACGCCTCGCTACGCTGGACGTACAGCATTATGTGTTTAGTTTAAAACTGAACGCTACCGATGCCAATATTCAGGGCTCTGCTTTGGTGACTATCAAGTTTCTGAAAGAAACACCTGATTTTCAATTAGATTTAGTTAAAAAGAATAATGCAAGTAAAGGAATGACCGTTTCAGCCGTTTCTGAAAGCGGTCAAAATTTAACTTTCCAACACGAAGGCGAATCACTTACAATTCGATTAGCCAAAACTGCCAGAGCGGGCGAAGAACGCACCTTCCAGATTGATTATCAGGGCGTTCCAGCGGATGGATTAATTATTGACAACAATAAATTTGGCGATCGAACCATATTTGGCGATAACTGGCCCAACCGCGCGCACCACTGGCTGCCAACTGTGGACCACCCTTCGGACAAGGCTTCGGTGGAATTTATCGTAACTGCCCCCAACGATTTGCAAGTGATTGCCAATGGCATACAAATAGAAGAAACCAATCTGGATAATGGCTTGAAAATCACGCACTGGCGCGAAACGGGCGTGCTGCCGACCAAAGTAATGGTGATCGGTGCCGCGCCTTTTGCGGTGCAGTTGGCAGGCGAAACGCACGGTATTCCGGTCACCAGTTGGGTCTTCCCGGAAAATCGAAAGGCAGGATTTTATGATTATGAGCCGGCAGTAAATGTCCTGGACTGGTTTATTAAAAATGTGGCGCCTTATCCTTATCAAAAACTGGCAAACGTACAGTCAAAAACGCGCTACGGCGGCATGGAAAATGCGAGTAATATTTTTTATTTTGAAAATTCGGTGACGGGCGGGCGCGAGCGCGAGGGCTTAATCGCGCACGAAATTGCGCACCAATGGTTTGGCAATACTGCGTCGGAAGCCAACTGGCATCATGTATGGCTGAGCGAGGGATTTGCCACGTATTTCACCATTTTATACATGGAAAGCACGTATGGCGTGGATGCTGCAAAACAGGAATTAATCGCTGACCGCCAGCAAGTTATACAGTTTAATAACCGTAATCCGCGTCCGATTGTGGATACTACAATCACCGATTATAATCAGGTCTTAAATACCAATTCTTATCAAAAAGGCAGTTGGGTATTGCATATGCTGCGGCAGGAAGTAGGCGATTCGGCATTTTGGAAAGGCGTGCGCACTTATTATGATCGTTATAAATTCAGCAATGCATTAACCGCTGATTTACAAAAAGTAATGGAAGAAGTAAGCGGCAAAAAACTCTCCGCATTTTTCAAGCAGTGGCTTTTCCAAGCCGGGCAACCCAAATTACAAGTGAATTGGAATTATAATAATGCTGCTAAAGATATAACATTAGAAATTTCACAAATACAAGCGGGCGCAAGCTTTCAATTTCCGTTGGATGTTGCCATTTACTACGATGGCTCGGAAAAGCCTGTTATTCAGAATTTTATAATCAATGAAAAAACCAATCGTTTTACCTTGAAAGCCGATAAAGCGCCGAGTAAAATTATATTGGATCCGAATATAAAATTATTATTTGCCGGAGAAATTATAAAGAAGTAGTAAAAATGCAATATTGCTGTCAGCATTTAGATTGCTGTCAGCAATATTATATTTCAAATCCCCTCCGTATCCACACTACTCAGCGATACATGCAAATGTTCCGCCGTACCCGTATGCATCAAAGTATTAAAGCCCATCAATTGAAAGTAACTCTGAATCAATTTATTACGCAGCCAGCCATGCCCTTTGGTACGGATATCCACTGCGTGGGCGTAACCGGTACTTTGGATGTAATGCAAAGATTGATTTTTACTGGCAAGCCCCAGGTTGTGATAGTCTTCCGGTTTGCGTTCGGCGTCGGTTAAAATTAAATCTTTTTCTAATAGAATCAGCGTGCTGATACTCAATCTTATAATCGGGTGTAGGGTTCTAAACTCTTGTTTTACAGCCGTTTCTTTCACGTTAATCGCCGAGACACTCCATACGCCGTTGGCACAATACATTAAAACAAGAACTAATGTTATAGCGTAATTACGCTGGAGCAATTTTCGGGTAAATGTCTGAGGGACAAAATAATGATGCACATACATTACATATAAAAACAGCAAGGCCGCAGTAAATAAAGCCGCAAAAAAGACACTCATCCACGCAAAAACATGATATTGTTCGTGTAACCAAACGGCAACCCTGATTAATAAAATAAAGGGCAGGGCTGCCAACGCCAAGAGCCCGAATACCCGCAGTATCAGGATTTGTAAGGAAGTTGCCGCTTTGTGTTCAGTTGCGACCTGCATTGTAATGAGAATATAATATTAATAAAATTTATCCTGTTATAAAGAATTATACATCCTGTTAATCAATAATAATAGGACTTATCAAAACCTGCAATTCCTGTTTCAATCGAGGTGATCCGTCCAGTTTTTCAATCCCAATAAATTGTTTGCAATTTACACTTTTTTGTTTTATTACCGAAAAAAAATTAAAATAATTTATTTGTATCCAAATATTCAACATTATGCTAAAATTGAACGAAATTTGTAACAAATACCCCAAACACCAAGCGATTTTAGTTGAATTTCAGCGTGTTATAAAACTCTATTCCGATGAAAAATGCGATTTTACTTAGCCTGGGTCTGGGGCTGATGCTTCATGTCGTTGGGTTTACGCTTGTTAAAAAAGAGCCAACACAAAGTATTTTTGATAGCCTTCATTTTCAAGAAGTTCTGAAAGTAGAAATCGAAACAGATATTGATTCTTTGCTGAATGCGCGCAGGTCGAATGCCGAAATTCCCGCCAAATTTTTTTACAAAGATGCCGCCGGCAAAGCCCAAAGCTGGGATATTGATTTACAGGTGCGCGGCAAGTTTCGCCGCCGGATTTGTGAGTTTCCACCGCTCAAGTTGACTTTTCCCAAGAAAAAAGTAATGGAAGCCGGATTTAATGATCATAATGATCTTAAGTTAGTCGTGCATTGCGCTGATAATGAGGCAGGTGATGAATATATTTTACGCGAATATATGGCTTACCGCTTGTATCAGATTTTATCGCCCGAGAGCTACCGTGTGCAATTGCTGCGCGTGAAGTACCGGGATACGCAGGATAGATCGGTCGTAACCCGCTACGCTATTTTGTTGGAGGACGAAGATGAACTGTCGGCACGTCTGGGCGGCACCGTGTGTGAAGATTGTTATAATATTACAAAAGAAAAATTTCGACTTGATAATGCCAATACGCAGGATTTATTTCAATATCTTATAGGTAATACCGATTGGAGTGTTAATATGATGCGAAATGTAAAGTTGTTAAAATGTAATAAGGATGAAAAATATATCATAGTACCGTATGATTTTGATTTTTCCGGCTTGGTGAGTGCCCCTTATGCCAGTGTCGATCAGGCAAATATGGGGGTACAAAATGTGCGCCAGCGCGTATTTCTGGGCTTTGCCAAATCCCCGGAAGAGTTAACGCCCGCCATCGAGTTATTCAATAACAAGCGTAAGGAAATGGAAGATTTTATTAAAAAATTTAAATTATCATTGCCTGAAACCAGAATGCAAATGCTTGATTATCTCGATTCTTTCTTCGAGTGCACAAAAACCGGCTTGGATTTAAAAACTCCCGTAAAATGTTGATTAGCAATCTATTACACACAACACTTTATTTAATAAAATAAAGACACGATATTATATCGTTTGTATAAAAATGAAACTGCACTGAATGGCTATTCAGCATAGATGTACGTAGCAAATTCCGAATTTAAGCGCTATCTTTGCCCAAAAGCCGAGCAAGCATGTTTATTCTATTGGTTTCCATCGTTATCGGGCTGTTTATTGCCATGTTATTCCTGAATTTATACTTTCGCATTCGAGTTTTAAAAGTATATAAAGTATTGGTTCAGAACCGGGTAGAATTTGGCGCCGCCCATTTTTTCAACAAGCAGAAAATGGAAGAAGAAATTTATGCCAAATACCCGGCGTTCCGCTCCGAGATCGATACCTTTGTACGCCACATGCGCTATTCCATCAAAATGGCAACAGTTTTAATCGCACTTATTACACTCTTCGGTGCAATTTTGATGTATTATCGGCATGATTAACAATTTCATTTACCTATTATAATACTATCAATTGTCATTTCGCTTACAAATCCCGCCAGCAGCTAAACTACTGCGCTGCACGTTTTGCTATTAACAGCTTTACAAAATAAAACGAAAACCATGATACGACTAACTCTGGTTATGATATTTCTATTGCCTTTTTTAAAAGGGTTCAGCCAATATGCTAATACTACCTTAGTTTATCGCCTTTCCAATGAAGCATATGAGCAGAAGATACGAAGTAAAACATTTGAGCTAGAACCCTCTGATTGTCAACAATATGTAGGTATTAAAGATAGTTTGTTAAAATTGGAGCCGGGTTATTATATTTTTGCTAAAGCAACAGAGGAGAACCTGGAATTATCTTTACATGATTATACGAATCTTTCTTCCATTACACTTAATAATGAACGTGATTTTGCGCTACAAGTGCTTGACACCGCCGGGCAATTATTACAAGCCAATGTGCATTTAAATAATAAAAAAGTAAAATATGATACCACTACTAAAAGTTATCGCCTGCCTAGGCATAAAAAAGGTGGATTATTAAAAGTAGAAGCCTTAGGACAGGTCGTGTTTTATGATGTAGAAGCGGAAGAAATATATAATAATCGTCGAAAATTTCAACAAACGCGAATCGGATATTACATAACAACGCCTGTACGTTGGGGTAAACACATTTATCATTTTTTTAAAAGTGGCATCGCATGGGGGGAATGGTATGTCAACTGGCGAGGATTAAGTCCGATTAAAACGAAGCCAAAATCATTAACAGGTTATATCGCACTCAATAAACCTATTTACCGGCACGGCGATACGTTACAATTAAAGGCTTATGTGACGAATAAAAAAGGCAAACCTTGGAAAAGAGATTTAGCATTAACTATTTATGAAGGAAGCAATAATATAATTGATACCACCCTTGTTGCTGATAAAAACGGTACGCTCTTATTTAATACCATTTTAGCGGATTCATTAAAATTAGATCAAAATTATAATATAACCATTGAGGATGCTTCGCCAAAATATAATAATGGCTTAGCTTATCGCTTCAAATTAGAAGATTATCAATTAGATGAAGTCAATTATAATTTTTCCAGTAATAAAGAATCGTATCAAAAGGGTGAAAAAATAATATTACTTGCCGAAGGTAAAGATCAAAACAGCTTTACAATTGCTGACGGCGAAGTAAATATTATAGCTACGCGAGGTGATATAAGATATTCGGATTTGCTAGAAATACGCATTCCAGACACTTTGTGGATACACACACAAGCCCTTGATACAAGAGGTGTTACACAAATTATTTTTCCTGATAGTCTGCTACCCAATGCAGAATTAGATATTCATTTTGATGCATTTTTTAAAAATAGCAATGGGGAATTACATAAAAAACTGAGATTACGCAGGTAAAAAATTAGGAAAAAAAAGTTCTTTGACAGTTACGACCTTTGGAGGATGAAATTTCCAGCTACTTTCGAGT
>JBKBWT010000031.1:7903-25235 GCA_046314415.1 Saprospiraceae bacterium | reverse complement strand
TGTTACCATTCGCTTTCACACATAATAATATTTTTTTAATATTAAATTCAGATAAGTAAATGGCAATTTCAAAAGCGACTATACAATATATCAAGTCCCTTCAGCTTCGGAAGTTCAGGCAAAAATATAACAATTTCATTGCCGAAGGAGATAAAATCGTATCTGAAATCGTTCGGCAGGCACCTGACTCCATCCTCCAAATTTACGCCCTGCCCGAATGGCTTCAGGCGCAGGCTTCGGCACTCGTTTTTATAAAAGATAAAGCACAGGAAATTACGTCGGAGGAATTGAAAAAAATATCTGGGTTAATTACGCCTAACCAAGTGCTGGCTATTGTACAACAACCTCATTTTGAGTTGGATGCTGATTATATTAAAAATAATCTTTCTTTATATCTTGATAATATTCAAGACCCTGGAAACATGGGTACCATTCTGCGCATTGCCGATTGGTTTGGCATTCGGTACGTTTTGTGCTCGCCCAATTGTGTAGAAGTATTTAGCCCAAAGGTAGTTCAGGCTTCTATGGGTGCCTTTTTGCGTGTTAAAGCACTAGAAATCAATTTAATAGATATTAAAAACCAATATTCTGAATTGCCGATTTTTGGTGCCGTCTTGCACGGCGAGAATGTTTTTAAAGCATCCCTTGACCAGCGTGGCATTTTAGTGATTGGTAATGAAAGTAAAGGTATTACTTCGGAGATTGAATCATTATTAACGCACCGAATTGCCATACCGGCAGGACCGGGTGGCGGCGCGGAATCATTGAATGCAGCAGTAGCCACGGGTATTTTAGTAGCGGTACTCCGCAATAAAGAACATTAAAAAATCTGGCACATTTTACAACATGCCAGATTTTATGATTAACAATACTTATAATATATAATATTACAAATACTATAAATGTTTTTGCAGCTCAGCTTCAATAGCTTCAGCACCACGTAGATTAGTTGCCACAATTTTCCCCTCCCGATCAATCAGGAAAGTACGCGGAATGCTGTGTACGCCATACAATGCTGCCGGCGCGGCTTCCCACTTGCGCAAATCACTCACATGATATTTCCATAATAAACCATCCTGCTCAATGGCTTCAATCCAGCGTTGTTTCGCATTTTGCATCATGGTATTTACTTCTGCCTGCGAGCTCAGTCGCTCCGCCGTTCTTGAATCTACACCATCCAACGATACACTGAATACCTCGAATCCTTTCTTATTATATTTTTTATAAACTTCTACCACGTTGGGATTTTCGCGGCGACAAGGACCGCACCAACTTGCCCAGAAATCCAGCAATACAACTTACCCTTTCAAATCTGCCAATTCATATTCCTTGCCACTGGGGCTTGTCAATCTGATATTAGGCGCCGGTTGACCGATCTGAATCAACTCCTCCGACTGCTGCGCCATCATTTGTGTTTCAATAGCGGTCAGGAATTTTCCATATTCCACTGCGAATTCCGAATTCGGTTCTGCCGCTGCCAGTTTAGCCTGGGCTTTCTTTTGCAGCTCCAGGAATTGCGGTGCATTGCCCAAAGCACGCGATGCCACAAATGCCCCCAGCGTCGGATTGGAAACCGTATCAATAAACGTTGTAATATCATTGACTGTATAACGTCGTGCAATCAAGCCCTGCATCACCGTAGCAAATACCTGTGAGTCACCGGAGCCCTCCAGTTTAAAGCTATAATTCTGTAAATCATTCAAACTGCCATTAATGCTGATATTTTTCTCTTTCCCATTGAGAACGAGGTTAATACGCTGTGTTCCAACTCTTAAATTGTACACCCCTGCCTCCAAACCTTCCGGGAACGACATTTGAAATTTGCCGCTGGCGTTTATTTCAGTGTTCGCCAGAATATTACTCGCTTTGCCCACCACTACATGATCCAGGTAAGCCGTCATATTCTGCGCATCGGGAATGGTGCCTTCAATTGTTGTACCGGAGGACTGGCATTGCCAGCTCAATACCGCCAGAAGTGCAATTACAAAAAATGTTAATATAGGTCTCATGTTCAAACAGGATTTTATTATGAATGAGAGATATGAAATGTAAAATGCGAAATATCAGCTTATATTCCGCATTTTACATTTTTATTCAAGTAATTGTTCCAATTTGAGTATATTTTAATTCTTTGATTTTCAATAGTTTATTTGCACATTAGCAAACTGCCTTACGCTTCCATTATATGATGTAAATAGTTATCATATAAAGTTTTCCACTCATTAATAACACCGTAATCTTCCCGATCAATGACGATTTTCTCGTCGGTCACTTCCCCTAATTTTGTAAACGGAACATTATGAGAATTCAGATAGTTGACCAGGTCATCTTCCAGATCGGGCGTTACCGAAACTACAACTCGACTCTGACTTTCGCCAAATAAATAAGCATCTTTGCGGAAATTAGCATCCGTTTCCACATCAAATCCAAAGCCATTCACCATCGCGCTTTCTACCAAAGTAGTAAATAAACCGCCTTCCGAAATATCATGTGCCGACTGGATCATGCCATTCTTAATCAGTGTCCGAATATTTTGCTGAATATGATATTCTTCGTCCAGATCAAAATGTGGCGCAGGCGACCATTCTACTTTATGGACAATGCGTAAATATTCTGAACTAGCTATATCATTTTGCGGCGTACCAATCATGTAAATCTGATGTCCAGGTGCTTTAAAATCCATAGACATGCTTCGTCCTGCATCATCAAGTACTCCCAGCATCCCAATCGTTGGTGTCGGGTAAACCGGCTCGGTTTTATCTTTAAACACTGATTGATTGTAAAAGCTAACGTTTCCGCCCGTCACCGGTGTGCCAAAGCGCTTACAGGCATCGCCCATCCCTTTGATGGCGTGTACAAACTGCCAATATACTTCGGGATTATATGGATTACCAAAATTCAGACAATTCGTAATCGCCACTGGTTCGCCACCAGAGCAAATAATATTCCGTGCTGCTTCGGCAACTGCAATCATCGTGCCCACGTAAGGATCTGCGTGTACATACATGGGGTTACAATCAACCGTCATCGCCAAAGCCTTATTCGTGCCGATCAAGCGCACCAATGCTGCATCGCTCGGGCGATTAGTGGTCATTGTTCCTGCGCGTACGGTCGAGTCGTATTGCTCATAGACCCAGCGTTTGGAGACAATATTTGGTGAAAAGCATACCTGTTTTGCCGTTTCGATATAATTGGTTGGCGATTGAATCGCACTTGCCCGGAAAGAAGCAACTTTATCAAAATAAGCCGGCTTTTTATAATCGCGTTTATACACCGGCGCACCGCCTCCAAGTACTAAAGATTCGGCTGGTACATCGGCTACTAACTCACCATGATAATAATATTGTAAACGTCCGGTATCTGTAACTTCCCCAATCTGAGCACATTCTAAATCCCATTTATCAAAAACCTCATATAATTTCGCTTCCTGTCCTTTAATACCCACGATCAGCATTCGCTCCTGACTTTCGGAAAGCAAAATTTCCCAGGCTTTCATATTGGCTTGGCGGGTTGGCACTTTGTCCAGATCAATGCGCATGCCGCTTTCACCTTTAGCCGACATCTCGGAAGTGGAGCAGGTAATACCCGCAGCACCCATATCCTGCATGCCAACGATCGCGCCGGTTTGAATGGCTTCCAGCGTAGCTTCCAACAGTAATTTCTCCTGAAATGGATCGCCGACCTGTACCGCCGGTAAATCTTCTGCCGAATCTTCCGTCAAATCCGCCGATGCAAACGTCGCGCCATGAATGCCGTCTTTACCCGTGGCTGAACCGACGATAAACACTGGATTACCCACGCCTTTCGCAATTGCCGACACAGTATTGCCAACCTTGACCACGCCCACCGACATGGCATTAACCAAAATATTCTGGTTATAACAATCGTGGAAATACACTTCTCCACCGACGGTCGGCACGCCGAAACAATTGCCGTAATCGCCGATACCATGCACCACTCCACGCATCAAATGCCGGGTATGCGGCAAGTTCAGATTGCCAAAACGCAAAGAATTCAAAGCCGCAATTGGTCGCGCCCCCATGGTAAAAATATCGCGGTGAATACCTCCCACACCGGTCGCTGCACCTTGATAAGGCTCAATAGCGGAGGGGTGATTGTGCGATTCTATTTTGAAAGCGCAAGCCCAACCGCCGCCAATATCCACCAAACCGGCATTTTCTTCTCCGGCTCCTACGAGTAAGCGTTTGCCGGTGCGCGGCAAGGTTTTCAACCACAGAATGGAATTTTTATAAGAACAATGCTCCGACCACATCACAGAATAGACGCTCAACTCGGTGAAATTAGGGGTACGCCCCAATATTTCTGTAATCCGATTGAACTCCTCCTCTGTCAATCCTAAATCTTGAGCGGTTTTAACGGTTACCTGTATATCGGTGATTTGCATAATTATTTGATTGTGAGCAGCTAATCTCCTTCAAGAACAAGAATAAAATTTTAAAGCTCCAAAATTACAATGAAATCTTCCAAATTTTGCCGCAAATTTCCATTTTCCATCAAACAGCTGCACTTTTGTTTTCACAACAAGCTCGAAGATACAAAGATAAAAGGTGTTGTCTGTGTAACCCAAGTTACAGGTAGGATTAAAAAAACATTAACGCATATAGATAATTCTTAATACTTTTAGAAGTAAACAAATAAATATATCCGAGCTTTCAATGCAAAACTCGGATATTCTATTGATTGCCAACTATTTAATTGGAATCTCTGGTGCGGATAACGATTGCGCCGTTGCGACCAGGTTCACCGTATTGAACCATGGCAACGGTAGATTTCAGCACTTTGACCGATTCAATTTCTTTGCCTATAACCATTTGTACAGCCTGATTATAGGTATAGCCAATCGAATTGCCATTCAAAACAAAAAGGGGTTCTTTCTGTCCCCCACCCGTGACGCCCTGAATGTTGTTGACAAAAACCGTGGCATTATCCACATTGCCAAGCACGCGCACGGCAGGATCCCGACGCAAATAATCAATTAAGGTACGATTGCTGGAATCGGCACTGCTGACCGCTTTTTGTGTACCAGAGCACGCGCCGGTCAGGCATAAGAGGGCAATTAAACCAATGCCCAACAGGTGACGGTAAGGCTTTGTTTTCATACTAAATAAAGGTTTTATGCATGTGACTAAGAGAGAACTAAGATAAGATTTTTTGGAAAGCGAGCTGTCGGTCGTGCTATAAATAATGCAATTTTGTCGGGAAACCGAAGATACAATAAAAACGCCAGCACCACTAAAGGATGCTAGCGTACACATGTTCAGGGGATTGTAAATATTAAGTATTACAATAATAAGATTAACAATAACACAATAATAATAATGGCACCGACTGAAAGATAAACGCCGCCACTTAAAGCCCGGAGCTCTTTTTTGGTTTCTTGCACTTCTTTGCGCAGCGCTTTTTTCTCTGTTTTGCTCAGTTCAGACTTGTCCATTGCCTTAATTTCGTCAAGGCGACGTAGTAATTGATTGGCTCTTTCCGCATCCGCCGGATTTTCAGTAGTTGGAACAGTCGCGCTCACTGTTGCGTTCATCGCCTGTGGTGCAGTAAAGGTAAGCAGCAGGCAAACTAAAAGCAGATTTAACAAATGTTTTTTCATAGCACGTTGATTTATTGGTTTTTATGAAGTCTTATTAATATATTTATGCATATATTGGAAAAAACTTTTTCTATCTCAAGTCCTGCTGCTTAAAACCCGGTTGCTTTCCTGAATACCTATGTCAATACTTTACTTATTTGTTTGATGGAACGATTGTAGCTGGCAGATGTTCAGAATGAGGCAGTTACAGCCGAAAGAAGGTGATCTTGGTAAATTATATTTAAAATTACTATTATATTATAAACAAAAGGTAAAGTTTATAAAATTAGGAATAAATGGCTTCCTTATTTTCCAACAAAAATATTGCCAAAAGACACGCTCACTGTAATGGTGGCATAATATTCATTAACTGGTTTAAACTGAATACGCTTTACTTCTTTTGTATTTTGTAAATAATTGAATTTCATGTTGTTAGGATACTCAATGGAGCCGTATTGCGAAGAAAGGTTATAGGCAAACTGTTGCGGATTAGGGGTGTATAAAAATACCTCTGACTTGTCGGCATTGATATTCAAACTTAATAAATCTTTCGTAGCCCAGAGTTTAACGATGCCATATTGGGTAGTAAGGTTATAACGCCCTTTCATATCGCGGAGGGTGATGTCGGAACGGCGGGCATTGAGGGTCATATCGCCATCGAGATTGGCGCCAATCAGATCACCAAAGCGGGTGCTAATATCCATTACCCCTTGTAAATTTTCAAGCGCAATTTTACTAAATTGGCTATTAATCTTTACACTATTAAATAAATTACTCACATTTATTGTACCAAAATAATTTTTTAAATAAACCGGACATTTTTCGGGCACAAAAATGGTATATTTGGCGGAAAGCACCGATTCAGGTTCCGCTTTTCCTTCTTCTTTTGCTAAATAATTACGTAAATAAATTTTATTTTTCACCTTGTCTGCCAGGTATTTAATGGCTTCGAGGTCTTTTTCTGCTACGGCTTTATCCGGATGTTGGGCAGTCAACTCCAATACTACTTTGATTTCATCTTTATCCCAACTTTCCACAATTACTTCGGCTTTTTCACCCTCGACATTTACTTCATAACCATTGCGATACGGAAATGATTTTTCAATCTTTTTGGTAATAACCTGCACTTTTACCTGTGCTTGTAATGTCCAAACACAAATATTTAATAACATCAAAATAATTATTCTATACTTCATGGTTTATTCACCATTTACGATTAATCATTTACCTTTTATTACACTATTTAAATTTCCGTTGCCATTTGCTTGACAATTGCCGAGCGCTGCCGTTCAATTTCAGCAATGGTACGCACTACTTCCGCATCTTTTCCATATTTTCTCAGCATGGTGGCTGCTTCATTTTTGGCTTCTTTCAGCTCTTGCCACTCTGATATAAGTTGCTGATTTTCAAAATTTTGGATAAAAGAAGCTTTCTGCGCAAATGCCTCCACGACTTCCTCCATCAATGCTTCATCGTCATTCCAATCCGTTTTCAAAATATGCAGGGGCTGATCCGATTCCTGATAAACCAACTCGACTTTTTCCTGAGCCTGGGGTTCCCAATTTCTCCAAAAATAAGTTCCGAGGGTTAAAATCACCAGCGCAGCCGCAGCCGCACCAATCCAGGCAGGACGCAGTCGTTTTACTTTTACTGGCTGATCCAATTCATCTATGATTCGTTCCCAAACGGCGACAGGCGGAGCATAGGTTGGCAGATTTTCAATGGCATGATCGAGTGTTTCCTCACTCGTCAGCACACGATCAATGGCCTGCCAGAGCGCAGGCGAAGGCTCATACGTAGGCAGCTGATTTACAGCATTTTGTAGCGTTTGATGATTTTTTTCGTTCGTCCTCATGTCAATCGGCGTTTTTATGAAGTTTTTCACGCAAGCGTTTCTTGGCATGAAATAATTGAGATTTCGAGGTTCCTTCTGAAATATCCAGCATTTGTGCGACTTCCTTATGGGAGTAGCCTTCTACTTCAATCAGTACAAACACAGCGCGGTACCCTTCGGGCAATTCCTGTATGGCTTTTTCCAGGTATTCGGCATCCAGGTAATCGCCCCAATCAATCATATCCTTGGTATGAGTCGGCTCTATTGTTTCGGTGAGTGGTTGTTTTTTAATTTGACTGAGGGCAGTACGCAACACAATTGTTTTGATCCAGGCGCCCAGCGTTGATTCTTGCCGGAAGCGATCCAGATTACGAAAAACCTTGACAAAAGCGTCTTGCAATACATCCTCGGCAGCGCCAAAATCCCCCGTTATGCGATAAGCAAGCGTGTACATGGCACGGGCGTACTTGTCGTACAGTGCTTGCTGTGCCCGGCGGTCATTTGCCACACAGGCTTTAATCAGTTCGGTTTCCGTCATGCTGAGGACGTATGGCATCCAATGCTCCGCTTTTGGTCGTTGGTAAAGGATACAGGGTGAAGCCCCTATTCCAATTGATCGCGTCTTTGCAAAGACTACGGTCTGCCCGGCGAAGGTTGTATGCCGCTGATGAAAATTTTTAATTAAATCTTGAAAATGCAAACAACAAAAAAAAGATTTTTTCCAGTTTCCAAAAAAGGAATACGAATGTCATTTCAATTTCAAAATAAAGTTTTAAACCGCTGGAATTCCTGGTTTTAAACCTCCTATAATGTTCATCCGTTACAATAGCAAAGATTCACATCTTTTTGTCAAATGTAAAAATATTGCCACGATAGATATTGCTTTTTTGCGATGAAGCAGTGATATTTAGACGTGAAAAACATAAAGAAAAATTCGGATGGTAGGAAATCAAATTGCAAAGGGGAAAATACTGCTCGCGGAGCCTTTTATGCTTGACCCCAACTTCAAACGTACTGCGGTGTTGCTATGCGAACACGACGAGGAGGGCAGCCTGGGTTTTGTATTGAACAAGCCACTGGGCATGACGGTGGATGAATTGATTGAAGAATTCCCGGAATTTGACTCGGAAGTGCACCTGGGCGGTCCGGTTCAAACGGACACCATTCATTACATGCACAATGTCGGTGATCTGCTCGAAGGCAGCATTAAAGTAGTAGATGGGGTTTACTGGGGCGGCGATTTTGACAAATTGAAGTTTTTAATTACGCAAGAACTTATTTTACCGCATAATATTCGCTTTTTTGTCGGTTATTCCGGCTGGTCTGAAGGTCAATTGGTCGATGAAATGATCTATGGTTCCTGGGTAGTAGCCGACATGGATGCCAATTATTTATTTAAGTCTCCGCCGGAAAATCTTTGGAAACAGGTGATGTATAACAAGGGGGATACTTACACCGTCATTGCACAAATGCCGGAAGCCATCAGTTGGAATTGAGCGAACGAAGAATAAATCGTGAATGAATAATGAATGCTAAAAATTTGATTAAATAAGCTAAATCAGCACCGATTTATTTATCCATTTATTACATTCATTATCAATTATTAATAATTTTTCATTATTCATTCACTCATTTTCCTTAATTTTTGTTCTCCCTATTTCACTCATTGCCCGTTTTTCGGCTCGCTTCATGGTTTTGATATATTCCGCCCGCCTAAAACGCAACGCTGACCAATCTTCATCAATGGCGACCTGACGCACCCCTTCAAAGCCATGCTGTCCCAAAATATGCCAGCCCGTATCCCGGTTGAAATCACATTTATAGCGTTTGGAAGTACCCTTTGGATAAGCAAACCACAGCACGCCATCACCTTGTAAAGCCTTGGAAAACAGCGACGTAAGTGCATCAATCTCGCTTTGCTGTGTCACAAAAGCAAGCACAAATGTAGCAGATTCATCAGATGAAAATTCTGTTTTCACCTGCGTTATAGCGTTCATTTCCTGCATTGCCGACTGAAAACTTTCGGGTGCCTGCAAGACGTGAATGATTGGCTGGTCTTTATAATTTAATTTTGTAAAAATTGAGTTCATATAAAATAATATTTATCCATATTTATTTAAAAATCAAAATATAAGAATTTAAAAATTTACATGATATAAAACTCAAAAAAATTATTTATTCAACACTTTAATTATTCATTCTTTCATTATTCATTCTTTATTAACCTTCAATCTTCCCCATCGGAATCATTGCCGCCGGGGCACCTTCAGCCAGAAAAACCGAGTGGGGCTTTTGTCGATTTAAAAGCTCAAATTCAACACCATATAAATTTTTAAAATCTACATCTATTGCAAAATCCAGCAGCGGATAAAATCGCCAGCGTGGATGTTCTACCTTGAATTCCAAGGTTTTATGAGCATTTATTTTGGTATAACCCCAATAATGCTCGGTAATAAATTCCGCTTCACTACCCACTGTCATGGCTTCGGGTGGCATAGCGCCAAGGGCTTTTACCCGATTCCATTTACCTTTATATTTCCAGGCATACGCAATATCTAATTGATTATGAACCCCCCATGAATACTTGGTAGGCATAATATGATAGGGTTGATTAAATAAAATTTTACCCGCAGCCGCTATTACCGGTAAAGATACAATTTCGCGGAGAAAAACCGCCCCTTGTCGCCACTCACCATTGCTGGCTTGGTGTTTTACATAAAATCGAAAATTGATTTGGGTAAAATTAATATGCAAAGGCATCTTAATACCTAAAACCCTGGTATTCATGAAGCGAAACGCCAACAAACTCACATAACATTGGTTGTTCCAAATGTCCAACTCAGTACCCGACGGTAAATACGGATGTAATACTGCCGGATCAACCGTATAATTTATAATAATCAAATTGCGCCATTCGGTTTTCAGGAAAGTTTTCATGTTTTCTGGCATTGATTCGTATTTTTAAACAAAACTATTCGATTTTTGTCGCTGTTTTTAGGTCAACGAAGCTCAACTATCATGCTGCAACAAATTTTAAACGAATTACAAGCAACTCATACTCAATTGATTGCGGTATCCAAAACGCATACGCCAGAGGCAATTTTAGAACTGTACAACCAAGGTCAACGTGACTTTGGTGAAAATAAAGCCCAGGAACTCGACCCCAAACACGAAGCCCTACCCAAGGACATCCGCTGGCACATGATCGGGCATTTACAAACCAATAAAGTTAAGTACATTGCGCCGTTTGTGTATATGATACATTCGGTAGATAGTGAAAAAATATTGCAAGAGATTGATAAACAGGCAAAAAAGCATAGTCGGATAATTAATTGTTTATTGCAATTTAAAATTGCTAAGGAAGATACGAAGTACGGCTTTGACCTGAAAAGCGCAGAAGCGATGCTACAATCGACTGGTTTTCATGAATTAAAGAATATTAAAATTGTCGGCGTAATGGGCATGGCAACTTTTACGGAAGACGAAGACCAAGTGCGCAGCGAGTTTAAACGATTGAAAGAAATTTTTGAAATTATAAAACATAAATATTTCTCCGATCAACCCACATTTAAGGAAATCTCTATGGGTATGTCCGATGATTATCAGCTTGGTATTGAGGAAGGTAGTACAATGGTACGGATTGGGACGCTGTTGTTTGGTGCGCGGCATTACAACTGAATTAAATTATATAGTATCCACTAATATTATATAACCCTTAACATCAACGGATAATTATTACTTTTTCGCTGGCCACTTGTCCCTGCAATTCAATTTTTACAAAATAAACACCTTCTGGTAAATTACTTACATTTAAAGAAATATAACTATCCGTCCAGCTTTGTTGTAAAACGAGCTGCCCTGCGGCATTAAATAGTTGTAATGTTTTCGGGGTATTATGATATGCATTCACAGCAATTTGTAATGTTGTAGCCGCCGGATTCGGCATGATTTTTACATCAAAAGCGCTAGCTGGCTCCGTCACCGGAACCGTACCACCGCTCGGCAGATTGGTTTTAAACGCACTCAAGCCGCCACGCTGATTGCCCACCATCATTTCCAGCAAGCCGTCGTTGTTCAGATCAGCCAGCGCCACTCGACTTTGGGCACCGACCAAAACATTGCCAAGTTGCTCGCTTTCAGGCATTAGTGCATTATAAAAATTTTCTTCTATATTGTTATACATTTCGATTTGCCCAACATCCGTGCCCGTTAGCAGCCGATAACTGCCCCTCACCGCCACCAGTACCGGAGCGCTGTAGCCCGCCACAAAGCCCGGCACACGTGCGTCGATGCGTCCGAAGCGATCGGTATTAGGCAGCACCGTTGGATCGGCATTAAATAACGGATTACTTTGATTTCCAATATTTTGAAAATAATTAATATTTCCATTGCGTTCGCCGATTAGCAAATCCGGCAGTCCGTCACGATTCACGTCGGCGATGAATGGCGCGCTGCTGATACCCACATCAATACCTCGAAAATCATATTGCCACTCGCTGAAAATCAAGGGATTACCGGCACCAGCCGTATTTTCAGCATAAAAAAGCCGCCCCTGCTCCTCTCCTACCAGTACATCCAGATCGCCGTCACCATCTAAATCGCCAAAAGCCGGGGTAAAATGATTCGTATTTGTACTGAATTGACTCATGCCAAGATAATCCTCACTGACCAAATTAAATTTGGGATTGCTTACCGTACCGATATTTTCAAACAAAAACAAGCGGGCATCTCGCTGATTTCCAGGATTATAAATATAAGTATTACCCACAACCAAATCCAGCAATCCATCGGCGTTGTAATCTACAAACGTAGGACTGGCACCGGTTCCGAGGTCAATCATTTCATTCACCAAAAAATCACGCTGGCGCAATTCAAATCGGGGTAACGCATTGCTGCCTACATTCTCATAGCGCCAAATCACCTCTTGATCTTCGGAAATAAAGGTACTGCTCGGCGCAGCGGCAAGGTCTTTTTTGCCGTCAAAATTCAAATCCAAATAAAATGCGGCAGGAAAAATGGGTAAATCCAGCGGTACGTTATAATTGGGAAAAGCAGTATCCTGCTGCACCATCCAGGCGTTTTGACAGTCGCCTCCATTAATTAGATAATTAAAATTATTAAAAGATAAATCACCCAAAATCAATTCTTTATCACCATCATTATCAGCATCAAAAGTTAATAGCGTAGAACCGGCATGCCGCATGATTACTTCATCTAAATTGCGAACGCAACCGTCTTTAGTGGGCGATAAATCTACTTTTTTGGTAAAGCCACTTTCGTAGAAGCCGCCCCAGCAATCTTCTACCAGATTGAAAATCAAGGAGTCGCGCCCAAAACCGCGTTCAACGGAACGATTGGCGTACATTTCGACATAACCACCGGCTACATTAAAAGTCAAAATATCCAGATCACCATCGCAATCTACATCATCAATAGCGGGATAATCAATTTTGCTCACGTACAATTGCGTCCGCGAACCACTCGACAATTGAAAGGAAAGTATATTATAAAACCAATTGAAATTGAACCGTTTGAATGCGATATGCCCATTTTCATAGTAACCAGTATAAACCAGGACACCATCAACGCCGGGTACATCCGAGTAACCAAATAAATCCATGATGCCGTCACCATTGTAATCACGCAGGAGCATCCAGTTTTTTATTTTAGGAAAATAGCTAATATATTCGGGTGCATAATAATATTTGGTACCATCGCTCAAAAAAGTCAATTGTACCTCCCCTACCCGATCAAACACGTGGAGATCATCCAAGCCATCGTCGTTCAAATCGACGGCGGATAATTGCGGCGTATTAAGCCCACCGGCTAAGGGATAAGCGAGGGATTTACTATCCTTTATAAATTCTATATCAAATTGCGAAAAATTTTGTCCAGTAACATGATAAAATGTAATAAAAACCCAGCATATTACAAATAAGTACTTCATATTATTCATTTCGATATTGCAAAAAACACAAGGGTTGTCAGGTGAGTGGTCGGGTGCGTTTGATTTTTTTGAGCAATTTTAACAACTTCAAATTTACCGAAGGATTAACGTTGAAAAAATAGTTATTGATGGTAATCCACTCTTTTTTCCGCTCGATTGTCTGCAAGTTGTCAAACAATACCAGCCGGGCTTTTTCGAGATGGGCTTTCCAATAAATGCCGCGATCAGTGATGCTGAAGCCTTCGCGCAGGGAGCCAAGAATACTTTGATCACAAATAAAGAAGATGCGTTCTTGCGCTTGTGCAAACAGGAACGATTGGCTGGCATTTTTGAGCCTGTCCACCGGCATGGCAAAAAAATCGGTGTACACCGACTCATTTTCGCTGGCAAAATCCAGGTAATGCAGCACCATCTGAAACAGGTTAATATCCGCCCAAGGTACCCCTTGATAGCTGAGGATGGCTTCAGGTAGTTTTATCGTATTCAAATCCTTGCAGTAATGAATAACGAAATAATCTAATAAATCTTCAAAAGTATTTTCGAGTAAGGCATTGATGGCGCTATCGTTCAATTTTTCTTCAGCAGTCATGGCTTGAATCTGTGCCGCCAACTGCTCGGCACGTCTTTGTACAACCTCCTGAAAACCAGACTGGTACAAACGTTCAGAATATTCCTGTAATTGGGACGCCAGATGTTCTTCTTCGATACGTTGGCGAAATGCCAGAATGAACTGTTCTTCAATCTGTTGCGGCAGATTGGCTTGGTAATTCAAGCGACGCACCGGGGTAGCCGTGGCAGCCGTCTGGGGTGCACCGCAGTTGTAACAAAACCGCGCATTGTCGGGCAGCGTCGTCTTACAAACGTGGCAATTCTTCATATCTCCGCGAAAATAATAAATTTCTAGGTTGAAAGGTTGAAACCTTGATAAGTTGATGACAGCGAACATTGAACACATCTTTAATAAATGTGTTTATAGCGCATTAAAACCGTTATGTAATTTGAGAAAGCAACACAAAAAGAGCGATCTTCCGCAGAAAATTTGTGTACAATGCGGGCGTCCGTTCAGCTGGCGCAAAAAATGGGAAAAGGTGTGGGATGAAGTGAAATATTGCAGTGAGCGATGTCGGAAGGAAACGAAAAAGCGAAAGAGTCAAGAATGAAGGAGTGAAAGAATGAATTGGTAATCTACATGTTTTGCAAAAAATCATAAGTAAAAGTAAATAAAAGCGTAAAATATATAACATTAAGTTATAATCATGCAGCTATGAATGAGAATATTGAAAAAAAAGCACCCGAACATTATGATGAATATCAAAATTTTGCCTTTCATCCGAGTAATGTTTTGTTGTTTTTGACGCTGTTTGGTTTAGCGGCGCTGTTTTTAAGCATGAGCGTGGCATTTGTCTATTCCCGGGTGCAAAATGGACAACCGCCAGTGCGTTTACCAAATATCTTTTTCTTCAATACCTTGATTTTGCTAGGTAGTAGCGCCACGATGCTATGGGCAAAGCGTTCTTATTTACAAGATAATACGCGCAATTATCAGAGGGCTTTAGTTGCTACTATGATATTATCTTTTTTATTCATGATAGCGCAAAGCATTGGCTGGTATTTATTATTCAAAAATAATATTTCGCTTACTTCGAGTAATTCGGCGGCGTATCTGTACGTCATTTCGGCATTGCATTTTGCGCACGTTATTGCCGGCTTACCTTTTTTAGGTATTTTTTTGTGGCGTGCGCGTAAAGAAATGAAAGAGCCAGTGACAGTTTTAATTTATTTTTCCGACCCGGAGAAACGCCTGCGATTAAGATTATTGACCATTTATTGGCATTTTCTCGATGGATTATGGATTTATTTAGTGTTATTTTTCTGGGTCAATTATTTAATTCAGTAAATAAAAACGGCAACTTATTATAAAAAGCTGCCGTTTAAACTAATACATTATATTGCTATTAATAATTCCGACCACGAATGCGATGATCCTGATCTAAATCATCTTCATCATAATAAAAATTCATGCCAAACAGCCGGTAATCTTTATACACCGGGCGATTGAAAATACGACTGCGCGTACGCAAACCACCCGAAGCAATATTGGGGCTGTCATCGAGGCGATTATCGCTAATGGGCAGCGCCTGGTCGGTGACGTAAGCGCCCTCCATATCTCGACCGCGTCGCTGGCTCATACCAGAAAAATGCTGATCTGCATCCATTGCACCGTGTTCATCCAAAATATACGCAGCATGGGCAGCTTCTTCATCCGATTCCGTGTGAACGGTAACGATGGTACGGCTGCGGGCAAATTCAGAATATTTCTGCGCCTGGGTTTCATCCTCAAATAAATGGCGAAAAAAATTGCCGATCCGCGTAAAAAAACCCTCCTCATCTTCCTCATTATCAACTACTTCCGTTGATCTGGTTTGTGAATTGGTCACGTCTATATGATCCTGTGGAACCCCGGTATGCAACAATTGACGCGCGGCGTGTTGCGCACTGGTTTCATTTTCAAAAATACCAACTACAGTATGTGTCATAATTTTGCGGTTTTTGGGTGAATAAAATGATGCAATATTATAAAAATATAATATTTTATTATAAAAAATCACATTTCATTTACTTATTATTAAAGCAATGGTTTGCGATCTGAAAAACTATCATCATTTCGATCGTATTCCTCGTCCGACTTCAACCGGTACTCAGCTTCGATCGGGCGATTGAAAATACGGCTGCGTCTGCCAATGCCGGTACTTCGCTTGTAACTACCTGGTTCTGTGGCAGTTTGTGCTTGATGGGCACGCATACTCCCGGCTGTTCCCGACTGATCTACATCCACTGCACCACTTTCATCCAAAATATCGGCGGCATTTTCCGCATCCTCCGGCGAGGCGGCGTGTACCGTCACAATAGTGCGGTTGCGACTGGCGTGTGTATAGCGGCGTGCATCATCGTCATTATCAAAAAGATTGCTAAAAAAATTGCCAATCCGGTCAAACAGACTATCATTTCCCTGATTTTTGTCGGTTTGCTTCAGCCCGGAAAGGTGGCGCTCGCGCTCCTGGGTCATATCATCGCGATCATTCGCTGTACTCCGATTGCTACCTGTGGGGCTGAAATCAGGGTCCGCACTGCGATTAAACTCAGGATTCGTCTGGGTGGTCGATTGCCGCGTGAGCGTATCATCAATGTCTATGCCCGCACTGCGCGAATCCCAAGGAGAACTGGGACGTCCGCTGCGGTTCCTTTCGGTATTTAAATCCTGCGTTGTTTCGGTGCGATTCATAACCAGGTCAATCTGGTTGCGCTGAATGCCCTGCGCTTGCAAACGCCGTACAGCTTCACGTGCCTCCGACTCATTATCAAAAATGCCAACTACGGTATTTGTCATAATCAATTGGATTTTGGGTTAATAATTATTACAAAATATAACAATCACCAAAAAATATCATGGTTTTAATACCACCTTTACACAATCGTCTTCTTTCTTTTTAAAAATATCATAAGCGTGCGGTGCTTCAGACAGCGGCAAGGTATGCGAGATAATATCGTCCAGTACAACTTGCTTTTGTTGTACCAAATCCAACAACTCATCAATGTAATATTGTACCGGTGCCTGTCCAAACCGCATTGTTAAACCTTTATCGAATATGCGATGAATGGGAAAATTATCATAAGGACTAGCATACACCCCTACTACACTCACGGTTCCCCCACGCCGCACCGCTTCAAAACAGTTTTCCATAACTTTAGCCGTGCCTTTCTCAACATTGATGAGGGCTTTCAGCTTTTCACCAAAGGAGCGCTCCGCTTCATAACCTACGGCGTCCACGCATACATCAGCGCCTCTACCGTTGGTCATTTCACGAATCACTTCAATAGCTTCCACATCGTGTGCATTAATAGTTTCTACATTATTAACACTTTTGGCACGATCAAGGCGGTAATCCAAAAT
>JBKBWT010000031.1:0-7893 GCA_046314415.1 Saprospiraceae bacterium | reverse complement strand
ATTACTCTTGCTGCGCCACGCAACCATGCTGCTTTTTGCGCCATGAGCCCTACCGGACCCGATCCAAAAATCACCACCGTTTCGCCACCTTTTACGCCACCCCAATCAATAGCCGTCCAACCTGTAGGGAAAATATCGGTCAGAAAAAGTACCGCTTCATCCCGCATTCCTTCGGGTACTTTGCGGGGTCCATAATCCGCAAAAGGCACCCGCACAAACTCCGCCTGCCCGCCATCATACCCCCCATACAAGTCAGTATAGCCATATAGCGCACCGCCTTTGCCTTTCATCAAATCTCCTTCAGGACCATACATTTCTGTATTAGAATTTTCACAATGTGTTTGTAAACCATGATTACAAAAAAAGCAGGTACCGCAGGCAATCGGGAAAGGTACAATAACGCGGTCGCCACGTCGGAGATTTCGAACTTCGGCGCCCACTTCCTCTACTACTCCCATGAACTCATGTCCGAGGGTCATGGGTTTGAGTTGGGGCACAAAGCCATCATAAATATGCAGATCAGAACCACAAATGGCAGTGGAAGTCACCCGGATAATAGCATCGCGAGGGTCTTCAATACTTGGGTCGGGTACATTATCTACCCGAATATCACCAATTTTGTGAAAAACGGCTGCTTTCATTGGAAGGGAGTTTTTTGGGTTAAAATAGTTTAGTTAGAACGAGGCGTTTTAAATGGGGTTCAGTAAAAGCAGCGGAATTCTATATTAAAAAATAAATTTTATAATATTTTGTATGCTCCAAATTATAATAATCAACCCTACTGCCAAAAACATATATTTCGTAGGCAGTTTACCGACAAGACGGGCAGCAATTGGCGCAGCAATAACGCCACCGATAATCAAACCCAATACAATCTGCCAATGCTGCACACCAATGACAGTAAAAAAGGTAAGTGCACTCGCCAGGGTGACGAAAAATTCTGCCAATGCAACAGAGCCAACTACATAACGCGGGGTTTTACCTTTAGTTATCAAAGTGCCCGTCACCAGTGGTCCCCAGCCACCACTGCCAAACGAATCAAGAAAGCCACCGGCCCCCGCCAGCCATCCGGCATTCTTGACTTTTTTCTTAACGGTGTTTTGTTTGAACGCCCGCAGTAAAATGCGAGTACCTAGGATAATCATGTATGCAGAGAGCAGGGGTTTGACTATTTTGGAACCTTGCCCGTCGAGCCAAAGTAATAACAATGCTCCTCCAATCGCCCCCAGAATACCGGGAATTAATAATGCTTTTAATAATTTTTTATTAATATTACCAAATTTATAATGACTATAACCGGAAGCACCCGCCGTAAAAATTTCAGCGGTATGCACCGAAGCAGAAATCGCCGCCGGACTGATGTTTAACGTCATCAAACCAATTGCCGAAGTCAAACCATAACCCATACTCAACATCCCGTCCACCATTTGTGCCAGAAAACCCACCACCAGAAAAGCCCAGAACTGCGGCTCCAGTTGCTGATGTAAGCCCGTGGCAAATATGATATTGGCGAGTAATAATGCACCAAATGCAATAATAGCAATGGTGGCAATGCGCTTCCAGTTGCGGCTGTCGATGTCATCAGAATTTACCGCAAGTACACTGGTTATCTGATTGAGTACCTTGACTTTACGTGCAAAATCTCCCTTGAGCTTACGCCGGATCATTGGCATATGATGCAGCACTTCCTCCAGTTCATTTGGCAATAAGTCATTCAATGTTTCTTTAATGCGTTTGGCGACCGTGGGCGATTTTCCATTCGTAGAAATGGCAATTTTCAAATCGCCTTTCTGTACAATTGAACCCAGGTAAAAGTCGCACAAATCAGGCGTATCCGCTACATTCGCCAGAATACCCCTCGATTCAGCCAGTATTTTAATGGTGTGATTGAGTGTTTTATCGTCGGTAGCAATGATGGCAAAATTTTTACCCTCTAAATCCTGGGGTTCAAAAGCTTTTTCTACCAATCGTACATTTTCAAAACGGGCGGCAAACATGCGGATTTCGTCAGAAATGCTTTCGCCGATTAATGTTACCCTTGTAAGCGGACTGTTATTTAGTACCGATGTAATTTTTTCGAGTCCAACATTACCTCCCCCGACAATCAGCACATCAAATTGCTCCAGTTTTACAAAAATTGGATACAAGGTATTGGTAGAAGTAATATTTTGATTGATAACTGTGCTCATAAGAAACGGATATGCTAGAAAAGCTTTACATTTTTTAAATTGACTATTTATTTGCGATTTTTAAGCATGAAAATTCATTCCATGCGTCGTCGCTTTTACATAGCCTTTACGGATTGTAAAATCACCAAATCGCTCCTCTTCAAAGCGTTCCTGCGCATATCGTGTAATAATCGGACGCAATTCATTTAAAATGCCTTCCTCATCCAGCATTTCTTTATATAACTTATTTAATCTTTCTCCTTTAAAAGAAGCACCTAAATATAAATTGTAACGTCCAACCGCACGTCCGACTAAACCAATCTCACCCAGATAAGGTCTGCCGCAGCCATTCGGGCAGCCGGTCATCCGAATGATAATCTCCTCTTTATCAAGTCCATTCTCATACAAAATTTCATCAATTTTTGTAATTAAATCCGGTAGGTAACGCTCAGCTTCGGCGAAAGCCAGCGAACAAGTGGGCAGCGCCACGCAGGCAATCGAGTTTAGTCGCAAACCGGTTTTATTTAGTTCCGGCAACACTTTATAATGATCGAGTAATAATTGTATAACCAGCTTATTTTTCTCCGAAATGCCCCGAATTTGCAGGTTTTGATTACCCGTTACTAAAAAATCACCATCATGAATTTCCGCAACTTTACGCAGAGCGGTTTTTAGTAAATAATTCTCGGTATCTTTTACCCGCCCGCCTTCAATAAATAACAAAACATTATGTGTGCCGTCCATATTTTGCGACCAACCAAACACATCGCCCGAACGGGTGAATAAATACGGCGCAACGGGTTCGAGTTTAAAGCCCATCCGTTGTTCCAGCTCTTCCGTAAAGGTCTCTAAACCAACACGATCGATGGTATATTTCATCCTTGACAGCTTCCGGTTTTCCCGGTTGCCCCAATCCCGCTGAATCGTTACAATACTTTCAACGGCTTTTATGATATTTTCCCGACGTACAAAACCCAGGCGGCTCGCCAGTCTTGGATAGGTTTCAGGCATGCCGAAGGTCATTCCCAAGCCGCCGCCCGCCACGATATTATATCCGATTAATTCCCCATTTTTTTCAATGGCAATCAAACCCACATCATTCGAGTAAATGTCGGTATCATTATATGGTGGAATCGCTATTGCAATTTTAAATTTTCGAGGTAAATAAGTCTTACCGTAGATCGGTTCTTCAGCCCCCCCATCCCCCCCAAGGTGGGCGCTCGTAACTTCCTCTCCTTTTTCCGTGAATGTTGGCACGGAACCATCCCCCTCTGGGGGGGACAGGAGGGGGGCTAGCCAGATTTCATGATATGCCGCAGTTTTAGGCGTTAAATGCGCCGAAATCAACGCCGCGTCCTCATACGCCTGCGCGTGAATATGCGACTGGCTGGGATTCGGGTTACACATTACATTTCTATTTACATCCCCGCAGCCGGCAAAGCTATCCATTAACACCGCATTAAAACCCTGAATGGTTTTTTGTAAATCTTTTTTTAATATGCCATGTAATTGGATGGCTTGACGCGTCGTCAATTTTAAAGTGCCGCTGCCATATTCTTCAGCCAATTCATCCAAACACAGCCATTGCTGGGGTGTCACGACGCCCCCCGGCACGCGGATGCGGATCATAAAGGAATATAATGGTTCTAATTTCTGGCGTTTGCGCTCACTCTCCAGATCGCGGTCGTGCTGCTGATACGAACCATGAAATTTGATTAATTGCGTATCATCCGCTGCAATCGAGCCAGTTACCTCATTATCAAGGCTTTCCAACAAGGTTCCACGCAGCAGATTACTCTTGGATTTTATATATTCTACTTCGGATAGTTTTTTTTCTTCGGACATAAAATTATATGAATTATATTACATATTTTATAGGAATCATACTTAAATATAGGCATATTAGCACATTGGCAAATCAGCACATTAATATACATCCTCTAAATACCGCCGCTGCTTTTTTAAATTCTTTACATATTCCAGCGCTTTTTCATCATTAAAGCCGCCTTCTTTTGTTACAATTTGTAATAATGCAGCTTCAACATCCGGTGCTAACTTATTTTTGTCCCCACAGACATAAAATTGAGCGCCATTTTCCAACCAATCAAATACTTCTCGGCTGTGTTTCAACAACTTATGCTGGCAATAAATTTTATCTTTTTGATCACGGGAGAAAGCGACATTGAGTTTGGTCAGATTGCCTTTTTTTAAGGCTTGCAGCCATTCCGTTTGATATAAAAAGTCAGTCGTAAAATGCGGATTACCAAAGAACAACCAGGATTTGCCGCTCGCGCCCTGCACCTCGCGCTCCTGCACAAACGCACGGAAAGGCGCTACACCGGTGCCCGCACCGACCATGATAATCGGCGTGGAAGGGTCTTGCGGCAGCTTGAAATATTCATTTTTTTCCACAAAAACCTTGAGCGACTGACCAACGGGAACGTTGTCTGCAATAAAAGTCGAAGCCGTGCCCGTGCGTTTGCGACCAAAATTTTCGTAGCGCACCGCGCCAATCGTGAGGTGTGCTTCCTCTGGTGCAAAATTTAAACTCGACGCTAAAGAATATAATCTCGGTTGTAATTTCTTTAAAGTCTGTACAAACTCTTGAGGATCAAACTGTACGGGAAAGTCATGTAATAAATCTGCTATATCCCGACCATATACATAATCCCGTAAAGCAGCAGGATTTGCGAGCAATTCCGTGAGTTTTGAATCTTGGGACTTCTGACTCCACTTTTCTATTACATCGCGTGATAATAAATTTAACTCTATATCATATGTTAAAATATCGTGCAATGATTTTTTAGAACCATTCCAATCTACTGATTCTGAATCATTTAAACCGGCATTTTTCAAAACCAAACCAACGAGTTCCGGTGCATTTTCGGGGAGAATACCTAAAGAATCGCCGGGTTCATAATATAAATTTGAATCCTCTAATGATACTTCAACGTGCCAGGTTTCTTTAGTCGAACCACGTCCGTTTAATTGAATTTTTTCTAAAACCGGCGCATCAAATGTTTTTTTGCGATTATATTTAGATTCAACAGTGACTGCGGGTTGTGTTACCACGTAAGCCCCATTGCCATTTACGCTACCATTGGTATTTTTAGGAACTTCCGCTTCAATTTTTGCCAACACATTATTCAACCAACGATCTGCATCTTCCTGAAAATCAACGTCACAATCAATGCGCTCGACTAAACGGGTCGCTCCTAATTTTTCAAATTGCATATCAAAATCAATCCCCGTTTGGCAAAATTGCACATAACTTTTATCGCCCAACGCCAGCACAGCAAATTTTACATCATTTAATTTTGGGGCACGCGCGGAGTGAATAAATTCATATAATGTTTCGGCAGAAACGGGCGGATCGCCTTCGCCATGCGTGCTTACAATCGCTAATATGATTTTTTCGTCTTTTAATTTTTTAACGGCATAATCATTCATATCCGTCAACGTAACTGTAAATCCCTGGTTTTGAATACGTTCCGCTGCTTTTTTTGCAATATTTTTACTATTGCCCGTGTGCGAACCATATAATATGGTGACGGACGGCTTTTCAACTACCTGATTTACAGGCGCTTCTCCGGGCATAACAAAAGCTTTGTCACTTTGCTGCGACGCCGCGTACAAGCCATACAAATAGCCGCTGAGCCAGAGTTTTTGCTGGTCAGACGTATCAGTCGCAATTTTTTTCAGCAAGTTGGGGTCAACCCCGAAGACGGATTCTAAAGTTTTCACGATATTATATTTTTGTGTTCGGGTATTCATGTATTGAAGTATTCACGATCCCTCACTTCTTAATGTATCATTTCCGTTGTAAATAAATTTTCGATTTCCTTAAATTGCAAGCCAACTACTTCGCCCAACACAATCACCGCTGGCGATCCAACTTTTTCATTTTCAGCCAATTGCACGATGGAATCAACCGTTCCAAATACATTTTTCGCCGTTGGTAACGAGCCATCTTGTAATACCGCTACCGGCAATTCCGATTTTCCATTTACTTTAAAAATTTCTACAATGTCAGCCAGTTTTGACAAACCCATCAGTACCACCACCGTCGCATCCGATTGCGCAGCAAGTTGAATATCAGGCGATAAGGAACCATCGGACGCAGTTGCCGTCACCACCCAAAAACTACGACTCAGATTGCGATGCGTCACCGGAATACCGGCTAAACCCGGCACGCCAATTGAGCTTGAAATCCCCGGACTATACTCAGTATCAATCTCATACGCTTGCGCAAATTCCATTTCTTCATAGCCGCGACCAAACACAAAGGGATCGCCGCCTTTCAGGCGCACCACGTGCCCGTGCGTTTGCGCGAATTCGACAATCATATGATTAATTTCTGATTGTGAATAAGCTTTATGGGCACGGCGTTTGCCAACATATAAGTGTAATGCATTCGGCGCGTGTTGCAATAACACTGGATTTACCAAGGCATCATACAGCACGACATCCGCAGATTGCAAAGCTCGTAAGCCTTTGATTGTCAATAGCTCCGGGTCGCCTGGACCAGCACCGATTATTGTTAATTTCTTCATTGTGTTCTTGTGTTAAAGTGTTCACGTGTTCGTGTCTCTCTCACTTGGTAACTAATTCTCTTCGTCACTCTGTCTCCGTTTCTTCCAACATGCCTGCGGCAACTGTATTTCCAGTATTTTCATTAATTAAAATAAAAGCGCCGGTTTTACGATTTTTTTGATAGGCATCAAAAGCAATGGGTTCTGCGGTGCGCAGCTTAACTTTGATCAAATCATTTAGTTTAACTGCTTCTGGATTTTCGATTTTATGATAATTATTTACATCCAGTTGGTAATAAATCTCTTTTACGATAGATTTTACGGTGGCGCTATTATGCTGTAATAATAATTTTGAGCCAATATTTACACTGGCAGCATCGGTAATGCACAGCATCGCTTCCAAATCCTGAGAAACGGTTGGTGTATTATTAGATTTTACAATATAATTGCCGCGACTGATGTCCAAATCATCTTTCAAATGCAGCACAACCGGTTGATTGACAAAGGCTTCTTCCACTTGCTGCTGATTGACTTCAATGGCGGTAATTTCAGAACTTAATCCCGACGGGAAAACCGTTACCGGATCGCCAACTTTATAAATTCCGCTTTGAATTTGTCCGGCATAACCGCGATAATCATGTAATTCATCATTTTTGGGTCGGATGACATATTGCACTTGAAAACGGGTATCCTCCAAATTCTTATCGGATTCAATTTCAACGGTTTCTAACAATTCTAGCAGCGGCAAACCATCGTACCAAGGCGTATTTCCGGATTTTTCGACCACATTATCCCCCGCCAACGCACTCACCGGAATGAATTCGACATGCTTAAAATGTAATGATTTTGCTAATTCTTGATAATCATTTACAATTTCATTATATCGGATTTCCGAATAGCCGAGCAAATCCATTTTATTGATACAAACCACCACGTGCGGAATGCCCAACAACGACGCAATCATCGAATGGCGACGGGTTTGCTCGACTACGCCATGCCGCGCGTCAATCAAAATAATTGCTAGATCAGCATTGGACGCGCCCGTGACCATGTTGCGCGTGTACTGCTCGTGGCCCGGCGCATCGGCAATGATGAATTTGCGGCGTGGCGTGGTAAAATATTTATACGCGACATCAATCGTGATGCCCTGCTCGCGCTCGGAACGCAAGCCATCCGTGAGCAAAGACAAATCG
>JBKBWT010000030.1:13605-25666 GCA_046314415.1 Saprospiraceae bacterium | reverse complement strand
TTACTGGAAGACCCCGAAGAAGAAATTATTTGGCTTACAACTTATGGAGGTGGTTTGCATCGTTTGGATAAACGTCAAAATAAGATTGACTTTATCCCTTTAAATATAAAAGGTAAAAAAGCGGTAGCTTTAAATTGTTTAATTGAAACCCACGATGAGACCTTGTGGTTAGGCGGTGCTGATTCTCTTTTAAGAATAAATAAACAAACACTTAAAAGTGAATCACTTAGACTTAGACCCAACAAGCAAACGCAACCTAGTATAGCTACTATTCACTCTGTAGAAAACGATAAAATCTGGCTCGGAACCGCCGATGGAATTTTTGAGTATAATACGATTAACAACCAAAGCAAACAGCTATCAGAAACCACCGGTAAATCCGTGCAATGTATAATACCACATAACAATGGGCAATTTTTAATTACAGGGGTGGGCAATGAAATCTTTGTTTATGATAAAACTAAATTAAAAGATTATAAATATTACAGTTTTAATGATCCTGTGTTTAAGTCTATTAATACCATTGTGGCTATTTCTGATGATGAATATTGGCTGGGTACGGATCAGGGTTTGTGGAAATGGCAATTTGGTACGAATATTATTCACCCGATTATTTTATATGATCCTATTCGGGAAAAATCGACCACTTTTGATATACAATGTATTTTTAAAGACAGGGCAGGGCATTGGTGGATTGGTACGCAGTATTCCGGTTTCTGGCAGTTGGTTCCTGAATATTTCAAATCCTTTCCCCAGCGTATTGCATCTACTTTAAAGTTAAGACATCCTACTGTCACCAACATTTACCAAGACGGACCACTGTTGTGGGTCGGAACAATGAAAGGTTTGCAATTATATGATTTGCAATCGAAGCAAGAAATTATAATAAAAGCCGATAAAGGGCTTTCCTTATTTAATAACCGTATCACCTTTATTTTTAAAGATTCCAGGTCGCAAATCTGGGTCGGTGTAATGAATGGAGGTTATTATTTAATTAAATCACTCAAAGATTTTATTAACCTGGGTAAATTAGAACACTTTAATTTTATTGAGGAAACCGGCGCAATCGCAGAACCAAATTCCGCTATGAGAATCCTGAAGGATAAGCACGGCAATTTGTGGATCGGCACCTTCGGAAATGGTGTTTTTATTCGCCACCCGGAATCAAATAATATCACTCGTTTTGTACAACAACCGAATGCCGACAGCCTTCAGTTAAAGTCCAATACCATCAGCAGCATTGTTGCCGATTCTAAAGGTAATATCTGGATTGGCACTTATGATATGGGGATTTTCCAATATTTAGCTCCTGATTCCAAATTGCCCCAGAATCGTTTTCGCAATTTTTTTCCTGATCCGAATAACCCAAATAGCCTCAGCCATGAAATTGTTTTATCCATTTATCCGGATTCCAAAGGCGTTATTTGGATCGGCACTTACAGCGGCGGGCTGAATCGCTATGATCCGAAACGGCAGGAATGGCGCAGTTACACTCAAAAAGATGGCTTATTAAGCAGTCCGATTTATGCCATTCTTCCGGATGCAGCAGAAAATCTTTGGCTCAGTACGGATGTAGGTTTAATTCAATTTAGAATTTCGGAAAATCGGTTTGTTCATTATTCACAACAAAATGGATTGCCATTTAATCGGCATTACTTTTTTTCAGCTTATCGCAATCCCGCCTCTGGTATGCTTTTCTTTGGCGGCAGTAATGGCTTGTATGCTTTCCATCCGGCGGAACTGCAAGATAATGCACCACCTCCTGTCTGCCGAATTACAACTTTCAAACTTGCCAATGAGTTGGTTCCGGTTTCCTCAAAAGGTATCATAAAAGAAGATATTAGTTATACATCTTCTTTAAAATTAAAATATCATCAAACCGCGCTGGAATTTCAACTATCGGCATTAAGTTACCGCTACCCGGAACAAAATCAGTATGCCTATCAATTGGAAGGCTTTGATCCTGATTGGAAATATGTAGGTAATAAAAGTGAAATTACTTACACGAATCTGAACCCCGGTACTTACACTCTACGTTATAAAGCCGCTGATTATCGCGGGGTTTGGAGTGAAGCAGGCGCTTTAAAAATCCGCATTATGCCGCCCTGGTGGCAAACCTGGTGGGCATATTTAATTTATACTATAATAATTATTAGTATTATTTACATCTTTTATAGATATCAATTAAATCGTCAACTGGCATTCGCGGAAGCTGCCCGACTCATAGAATTAGACGCCGTTAAAACCCGCCTTTATACCAACATTACCCATGAATTCCGCACGCCTTTGACGATTATACTCGGCATGGCGCAGCAAGTGCTTGATGATCCAAAAAATTATTTCCGGCAGGGACTGGAAATGATTATCCGCAATGGGCAAAACCTGCTGTCGCTGGTGAATCAAATGCTGGATTTATCGAAGCTGGAAAGTGGTAAGATGCATCTAAATCTGATGCAAAGTGATGTAATATCTTTTTTAAAATATTTACTGGAAAGTTTTCATTCACTGGCAGTAAATAAAAATATTCAGTTACATTTTTTAGCCGATCAGGATGAATTGATAATGGATTATGACGCCGAGCGATTGCAACAAATTATTTCTAATTTATTATCAAATGCTATAAAATTTACCCCTGAAAACGGCAGTATTTATTTATCGGTAAATAACAAGCAACGTTCCTTACAAATTATTGTAAAAGATACCGGTGTCGGTATTGCTGCTGAAGAGTTACCTTATATTTTTGACCGTTTTTATCAGGTAGATGATTCGCACACGCGCAAGGGTGAAGGCACCGGAATTGGACTGGCATTGACGAAAGAATTGGTGAAATTAATGCAAGGTGATATTCAGGTAAATAGTAAACCAGGGCATGGGTCAGTATTTACAGTTACGCTCCCCATTCAACAGGAAGCGCCGCGCTCTACGGAGCCAACAATTTCAATACATCATATAATATCTTTAAATAAAGTAAATGCTTTTTCAAATATTGACACCATTACAAATGCTGACAAACCGACTATTTTGTTAATCGAAGACAATGCGGATGTGGTCAGTTATTTAGTTACTTTTTTACAAGATGATTATCAAATTTTAATCGGCTCCGACGGGCAGCAAGGCATTGACCTGGCGTTACATCATATTCCGGATTTAATTATAACCGATGTAATGATGCCGCATAAAGACGGCTTTGAAGTCTGTCAAACCTTGAAAAATGAGGAGCGTACGAGTCATATTCCCATCATTATGCTCACCGCCAAAGCCGATATGGCTTCCAAACTGGAAGGCTTGGAACGCGGCGCCGATGATTATCTTGCTAAGCCATTTCATAAAGAAGAACTGCTCATACGTGTACGTAAGCTGCTGGAATTGCGCCAGAAATTGCAACGCTATTACCTTGCTGCTGCTGGTCTCGCTGAACATTTACCTCTTAATAAAGACATTCCTAAACTTGATATCATAGAAGATGCTTTTGTAAAAAAAGTACGCCAGATAGTGGAAGAAAATTTAGACAATGCCGAATTCACCGTAGAGGCGCTTTGTAGAGCGGTAGTAATGAGTCATTCCCAATTACATCGTAAGTTGTCGGCGCTTACCGGCTATTCTGCCAATGCTTTTATTCGTTACATACGACTAAATAAAGCCAAGGAATTATTACATAATCCTGCGCTCACGATCACAGCTATTGCTTTTGATACCGGATTCAACGATCCCAGTTATTTTGGGCGGGTATTCAAACAGGAATTCGGCGTTACGCCGCAGGAATGGCGCGAACAGCAATTAAGAGAGAAGCTGCACTAGGATATATTGAGTGTATAAATATTATTCTTGGTAAGTACCACAACGAGTACAACAATTGTCTCTTTTAGGATACTTGCATAAAAGAAAAAACCTTGTAAGTCGTTGACTTGCAAGGCCTTAATCCTAGGAGAAGTGATTTCGCTGGGATTCGAACCCAGGACCCATACATTAAAAGTGTATTGCTCTACCAGCTGAGCTACGAAATCAATCTGAATTTGATATTTGAACGGGAAATGGGCAAAAGCTCGTAATTCACTTTTCAAATCTCAAATTTCCGGCAGCTTTTTTCAAAAGCGTTGCAAAAATACATCCTTTTTTGAAATTGCCAAAGGCTTAGAAAATTTTTTTTATTTTTTTGTTGTGGATGCGAGTATGTCAACGTTTGAAAGGGAAAAACAGTTTCGTTAAAATGTAAATTTTTGTGCTTCTTTCCGTTTTTTCACAAAAGAAAATCATTTTTGCGCTGCTGAAGGTTTAAATATTTTTCAACCAGCACTGCCTTTAAAACATCTGGCAGTATTCAACGTTTTTTCTACAATCAAAAAAATCTGGATAGATAATGAAAGCTTGGAAACTTCTTTTTGTATTCATGCTGGCGATTACTAATATCGTTCTTGCACAGCCTGAGCGCTGGCAGCAGCATGTGAATTATAAAATGGAAATTGATTTTGATGTTACAAAACATCAGTATCAAGGTAAACAAAATCTGGTTTATACCAATAACTCACCAGACACGCTGTATAAAGTTTTTTATCATTTGTATCTAAATGCTTTTCAGCCGGGTAGCGTAATGGATATGCGTTCACGTACTTTGCCCGACCCCGACCGTCGTGTGGGGGCACGCATTTCTAAACTCAAGCCGGACGAACAGGGCTACGAAAAAATCCGCTCGCTGAAGCAGAATGGCAAGGATGTAAAATATGTAGTGGAAGGTACTATTCTGGAAGTAACGCTGAATGAGCCGATTATGCCTAAGGCAAAAGCTACATTTGATATGGAATGGGAGGCGCAAATCCCCTTGCAGATTCGCCGCAATGGTCGCAACAGTGACGAAGGCATCGCTTACTCCATGGCGCAATGGTATCCAAAATTAAGTGAATATGATTACCAGGGTTGGCATGCCAATCCTTACGTAGCCCGCGAATTTTATGGGGTTTGGGGCGATTATGATGTAAAAATCACCATTGACAAAAAATTTGTGATCGGCGGTACGGGCTATTTGCAAAATCCCGACCAAATTGGTCATGGTTACACGGATAAAGAAGTGAAAGTAAAAGGCGATAAGTTGACCTGGCATTTTGTCGCACCGAATGTGCATGATTTTATGTGGGCAGCTGATCCGGATTATACGCATACCAAACTGGAACGCCCGGACGGTTTGACCCTGCATTTTTATTATCAAAAAGGCGACCGCACCACTGATAATTGGGAACAATTGCCCAAAGTAATGGACAAAGCCTTTGATTTTATTAATAAAACCTACGGTCAGTATCCTTACAAACAATATTCGTTTATTCAAGGCGGCGACGGCGGTATGGAGTATCCGATGGGCACGCTGATTACCGGCGAACGTTCGTTTCACAGTTTGGTCGGCGTGTCGGTTCACGAGTTGATGCATACCTGGTTTCAAATGTTGTTGGGCACCAATGAAAGCTTATACGCCTGGATGGATGAAGGTTTTACCTCCTATGCTACGGATGTGGTAATCAATCAATTAGCTAAGGATGGCTCGATTCCAGGATTAAAACCGGATGAAAATCCGCAGGGAGATTCTTATGCCGGTTATTTTGCGCTGGCAGAAAGCGGACGCGAGGAGCCGCTCTCTACGCATGCCGATCATTTTCAGACGAATTTTGCCTATGGCTTAGGCTCTTATAGTAAAGGTGCGGTTTTCCTGCATCAATTGGAATATGTGATTGGCAAAGCGGCGTTTGACAAGGGCATTCTGCGCTATTTTGAAACCTGGAAATTCAAGCATCCGAATGTAAATGACATGCTGCGGGTGTTTGAAAAACAATCGGGTTTAGAGTTGGATTGGTACAAAGAATATTTTGTCAATTCTACACATAAAGTGGACTATGCCTTAGGCAGCATTGCACCGGATACGACAAATGCCAACAGAACCCGCATTACCATTGCTAAACCGGGCGTATTCCCGATGCCGATTGATGTGCTGGTGACGTACAGCGATGGTTCTAAAGAACTATTTAATATTCCGCTGGACCTGATGCGCGGCAACAAACCCCAGGAAAATCCGGCAATTAAATATACGGTTTTGCCCGACTGGCAATGGACGAACTCGACTTATGACTTTGTCATTCCGCGTCCGCGCGCCGAGATTAGTAATGTAGAAATTGATCCTTCCAAACGTTTAGCGGATGTAAATCGCGAAAACAATATCGTTGTAAAGCCTTGATAATATTTATTTTATAAATAATAGAGCGTTGTGAAGTGAATATTCCGACGCTCTATTATAATATTTTTAATCGATTTAATATTATATTCTTATATCATGTTCAAAAAATCATTGCTTCAAATTCCCGCTTTTACCGCTGGTGATGCAACGCAAATTCGCGAGTGGCTACACCCTAAAAACGACGGGGTGGACTTGCCTTATAGCGTCGCTTTTGCCGAACTGGAGCCGGGAACTGCCTCTTTGCCGCATATTTTGCAAACTCGCACCGAGGTGTATCTCGTATTGGAAGGGGAGGGCGTGGCTTATATGGGAGGACAGGCGCAAACGATGCAACCCAATGATTTGATCCTGATTCCTGCCGGAGTTGAACAATATGTTGAAAATGTGGGTGATACAGTTTTAAAATTTATTTGTATTGTGTCTCCGCCCTGGTCAAAAGAGGATGAAATGGTGTATTAAGGGCACTTATAAAAAATTAGCATGATGACTCATTGGAATACAGTCGCAAAAAAAAATATGAATATAATAAAAAATTGCTTAGGTGTAGTGCATTAAAAATCAGCTATTAACACTTTTAGTAATGATTGTATTTTAATTGGAATTTTGCCGACCCTTTACTTTTTACTTTAAATGCCTTATCTTTATTCTTTAGTCCAAGTGAGATATTTTTGCCAAAAACCGACATATTAAAAATTAATGCTATTGGTGGTTGTTACTTGGCAGCATCTTCAACAAACCGATAACCATTAACCGACTTAATCGATAACCGAGCTTATGAGAATACTCCAACTTTGTAAAAAATTCCCTTACCCCCTGAAAGACGGTGAAGCAATTGCAGTGAATAGTATCAGCAAATCTTTACATCAATTGGGCTGTGAAGTGACGCTGCTGGCAATGAATACCACCAAACATTATTATGATATTAAACAATTACCATTACATTTCAATCATTATAAAGCTATACATACGGTACTGATTGACAATCGTTTAAAGCTCTGGGACGCATTTTTAAATTTATTTTCTGAAAAATCATATCATATTTCCCGTTTTGAATCTGCGGCTTTTAAGCATAAATTAATCGAATTATTACAGGCTCAGCCCTTTGATATTATACAACTCGAATCACCTTATTTAGCGCCGTATATTCCGGTTATCCAACAATATTCTAAAGCTAAAATCGCCATGCGTGCGCACAATGTGGAGTATGAAATCTGGCAGCGGGTGGCGCATAATTGTCGTTTTTTGCCCAAAAAATGGTATTTGCAGCATCTTACTAAAAAATTGCGTCGTTACGAAATTGCGCAACTCAATAACTACGATTTGCTCATTCCCATTACGCAGCGCGATTTGGATATTTTTCAGTTTTTAGGCTATAAAAATGCCGCCGTGGTAGCGCCGGTGGGGGTGCACAGTAAAGATTATCCGGCTGATTTTAGTAGTTTTAATAATGCATTATCGCTTGGTTTTATTGGGTCTTTAGACTGGATGCCTAATCAAGAGGGCTTGCGCTGGTTTTTGGACGAAGTTTGGCATCATTTACAGCAACGATTCCCGGATTTGACTTTTCATATTGCCGGTCGGAATGCGCCCAATTGGTTGCGCCAACTCAATTTGCCAAATGTTATTTTCCACGGGGAAGTGCCCGACGCTGCCGCCTTTATCAATCAGCATTCGGTGATGGTGGTGCCCTTGTTTTCGGGGAGCGGCATGCGGGTGAAAATTCTCGAAGGAATGGCGCTCGGCAGGGTAGTGGTGACTACCAGTATGGGCTTGGAAGGCATTGATGCACAGCACCTTAAAGAGGTTTTACTGGCAGATACGGTCGAATCTTTTGTGGAAGCCATTGCACTTTGCCGACAAGATGCTACCTTTGCCCGCAAGATCAGCGAACAGGCGCGAAATTTTATTTTGCGGCATTATGACAATCAGGCAATCGCCCTCCAATTGTTGCAGGCTTACGCCCTATTGCTGCCGGAACAGCCCAAAACGCTTACTTTACAAGAGGTTTAAATATTGCATTTTATTAAATTTTAATATACAAATTATTTAATACCAGCATTTTCCGAAGGGATGGCTTTGCCAAAAATCAAAATTTGAGTGAACTTAGTAATCCTAGCTTCCCGCTTTCCCTATCCGCTTGAAAAAGGCGATAAATTACGTTTGTATTATCAGCTTAAAATATTAAGTCGTACCCATCCTATTACGCTTATTGTACTAAATGAAGAAGCGGTTGAGCCGGCGCATCTGGAGCATGTAAAAACATTTTGTCAACATATTCATATTTTACGCCTTTCTAAGTTGCAGATTATCAGTAATTTAATTCGAGGATTTTTGCTGGGTTTGCCTTTACAGGTCAGTTATTTTTATACGCCCCGTTTTAAACGGCATATCATAAATTGGATAAAATATTATAAACCCGATTCCGTTTATTGCCAGTTAATAAGAATGGCACCGTATGTAATGGATTTGCCCATTCCTAAAATATTGGATTACCAGGATGCTTTTTCGGTGGGCATGCAACGTCGGGCGGAACGTTCCCCTTTTTGGCTGAAATGGTTTTTTCTACTGGAAACCAGGCGATTACAACGGTATGAACAGTGGGCTGCCGATCGCTTTAATCATTGTACCATTATTTCCGAGCAAGATAAATCTTTACTAAATATTGTAAATAAAGATCAGGTATCCGTTGTACCCAATGGTGTCGATATTGAATTTTTTTGTCCGAATTGGAGTTTTAACAAAAAATATGATATTGTTTTTGTCGGGAATATGGGGTATCATCCAAATGTAGAAGCAGCAAAATATTTGGTGAAAAATGTGTTGCCTTTGTTACAACAACAGCTACCAAATGTGACCGTGCTGATTGCCGGAGCACGCCCGACCCCAGAGGTGAAAAACCTCGCCGGTGCAAACGTACATATTTCCGGCTGGTTGGATGATATTCGGGAAGCGTATTGGTCTGCCAAATTATTTATGGCTCCGATTTTTTTAGGAAGCGGTCAACAGAATAAAATTTTAGAAGCGATGGCTTGCGCTTTGCCTTGTATTACTACGCCGCAGGTAAACAATGCGATTCATGCAAGTGTTAATGAAACAATTTTGCTAGCTGAAAAAGCGGAAGATTTTGCCAATTTTGCGGTACAATTGCTGGCGGAGGAGGCGCGGCGTGAACAAATGGGGGCGCACGCACGAAAATTTGTAGCTGCGCGTTTTAGCTGGCAATCGGCAACTGCCATTTTAGAACAATTATTTGAGCAGGGCATAGATGTTGGATATTAGATGTTGGATATTAGATGTTGGATATTCAAGGTTCAATGTTATAATATTTAAAGTAATTTTTAATAATTGTGTAAAATCCGCTGCTAAAGTCGATCATCTATGATCTAAAGTCCAGAATATATGCACATTATTTCAACGGAAGTTATGGAATATAATGGTACGAGCGTGCAGGAGCGCTTTCAATTAAATACCATCGAAGAAGCCATTGATGACATTCGCGCCGGGAAGGTAATCATCGTGGTAGATGATGAAGACCGCGAAAATGAAGGCGATTTTATCTGTGCGGCAGAGGCTGTAACGCCTGAAATCATTAACTTTATGGCAACGCACGGACGGGGCTTGATTTGTACGCCTATTGATGAAAAACGGGCGGACGAGTTGGAATTAAATATGATGGTTTCTTCTAATACTGCCTTGCACGAAACGGCTTTTACGGTTTCTATCGACCTGATAGGGCGCGGCTGCACGACGGGTATTTCGGCGTATGATCGGGCTACGGGCATTCGTGCCATGATTGATCCGACGGTGAAAGCCAGTGATTTCGCACGTCCGGGGCATATTTTTCCGCTGCGTGCCAAGACCGGCGGCGTGTTGCGGCGTACCGGACATACCGAAGCTGCTATTGATCTGGCAAAACTGGCAGGATTTTATCCGGCAGGGGTTTTGGTTGAAATTCTGAATGAAGACGGCACCATGGCTCGCCTGCCACAACTCATCGAAGTTGCCAAAAAACATGATTTAAAAATTATCAGCATTAAAGATTTGGTGGCTTATCGCATGCGTACCGAGCGATTGGTGACACGTGAGTTATCAGTGACCAAAACGACCAAATACGGCGAACTTGAAATCATAGCCTATCGTGATCACACCACGCAGGATGTACACATTGCCATTAAAAAAGGCTACTGGCATATGGACGACCCCGTACCGGTGCGTGTGCATTCTTCAGCAGAAACCGGTGATGTTATTGGTTACCTGTTGCAAGATTATGGTTTTCAAATGGAGAAAGCCCTTGATTTTATTGCATCCGAAGGCAAAGGCATCGTGCTTTGCATGCGCCACAGTGAGAAAAATGATGTAATCTTACATTACTTACGTTCGCTGGAACAAGAAACTGAACCCGAACGCTACTCCGATATGTCGCAACGTGATTTTGGTATTGGCGCACAAATTCTGCGAGACCTCGGCGTTGGCAAAATTCGCTTGATTACTAATCATCCCCGGCGGCGCGTGGGTTTGGTTGGCTACGGCTTGGAAATTGTGGAGAACGTAGAATTATAATACAATTGCGCTCATTTCCCATTAATCGTGGCGTATGGATGATTGCCGAATGATTTGATATTCAATTATTTGCTGTTTTCATATTTACGCCTTCCTATTTCAAGTTTTATATCATCTTACTGCCTTATTATGATATATTTATAATAAGGCAGTCGTATGTTATTTACTTCCGTAAATAATGATCTGATCCATCCAGCCAATCCTGACGTGGCGGTGCCCAGGTATCTATTTCCTCCACATCACCGATCATCTGGGCTTCGTGCGGTAAATTTGAGGGAATGACCACCACATCGCCTGGAAACAAGTCCATTACCTGCTCTTTATTTTCGCCAAACCAAAAGCGCATCTGCCCTGATACCACCTGCGTCACTTGCTCGTGCACATGATGATGTAAAGGCACCACAAAGCCATCTTTAAAATGCATACGCGCCACCATGAGTTTCTCGCCCGTGATGATTTGTCGCTTCATCGAAGCGTTGACTACTTCCACCGGCACGGCGTCCCAGTTGATTTTTGCTACCATGATCCTTGTAATTTTTATCAAATGCCTACTGTCGGTGCAAATCTACAAATCGTTTACTATTTAACGTAAGTTATGGACTGAAATGAAATAAAAAATTGTAAGTGAAAGAGTTATATATTAGTTATAAGTGTTTTAGTTAATAGTTGTGAAAATATTATATATTTTATAACGCTATGCTTCACAATTGCTTTCGGTGATACGTACTGTTCATAAATACCTTGCCGGGTTTACCATTCTCGTACGTGCATACTTTGAAGTTGTACGTGTCTTTATCCACATATTCCCACACGTCGGCGAGGGTCATCGTGCCGCCTTTTTTATCAGGATACTGATAAATATGATAAAGATGATTGCTTTGTACCTGCACCGTTCCGGTAACAACGCCGCCAAATACGTCAAACTCCCAGAATTGCATGGTTTGCGTGGCATTATCCCAGGCACGAATGCCGTAATTGCGCATGGCTTGATCAAACTGTTTGGAATCTACGTAGTCATGCGTTTTTACAATAAAAATGTTTTTGGTGAGTTCCCATTCCACCGTTATTTCCTGATGAAACGCTGCGCCACTTGCCCATTGACCTTTGGTTTCCCATTTTCCGCCTACGAGGTTGGCATATACTTTATACACTTCTTCTTTGGTCGGCGCTGAAGATTGCGCCGAAGCAGACAATATTCCGGCTAATCCTACTAATAATAAAATGGTTCGCATGGTGATTGCTGGTGTAATTTGTAAAATTTTGTCACACAAAACTACGAGGAAAATT
>JBKBWT010000030.1:0-13595 GCA_046314415.1 Saprospiraceae bacterium | reverse complement strand
TGCTATCGCTACTCTTTTAAATCATCAAATTCTAAATAAAGCTGTTTTAACAGCATAATATTGGCTTTGCCGCCTGGTGTTGGCACGGCGACGATATTCCCACTGATGCCAATAGGATTATTTGCTGGGGCGAGTCGGACAATCTCACATTTTCCGAGTGGAAAATCGCTTTTTACTTCAATAATCTGTTCAAAATCAGGTTTATTACTGATTTGATGCACGGCAAATTGCTGTTTGGCATTGCCAAATAATAAATATTTCGCATCAGTCGCTTTACTTTCACGAGGATCAAATTGTTTGAAGTAAATCACTTCCGCTATTTTGAAGTGAAGACTATCGGCAATCCGGATACCGCCTCTTTCAAAATGCCCACGATACAAATTGGCTTTAAAACTGCCTTGCTGCTGGATTTTATCTGGTAGGATAAATCGTTCAGGTTCAATGGTATAAGTGGCAAACGCCGGATGTGCTTGCTGATCTTGCAAAAAGATTTGTCGGGCGGCTGCATCGGGTTCGAGCCTCAGAATAATTTGGTAATGATGCGGCGTATGAAACAAAGGCAGGTGCGAAGCGTAGATTTGCTCGTTGCCAAATAACACCATGCCATGTACCGACGCTTTATCGGTCGAAGTGTGGTGCCCGTGTTGCGCCTGTAACGCGCAGCTTATAATCATGCTGATTACTAAAAAATATACGTTTTTCATGTTCATTTTTTGAAGTTAATAACGCTGGAATAAATATTTCACGTTAAATCCTATTTTGTATAATTATTTTTATCTTCTTTGTAATATTTTGCAATAAAGTTATAAAATTTATTAATTTATTTTGATATTTTCATCGTTTAGCGAATGTAATAAAAGCGGCTGATTGCTTGTAAATCAATAGTTTGTATAAGTTTTAGCTACGATTGACGTGCTAATAATCCTTCCAACTCCATTACATCGGCATTTCGCTGCAATATTTTTTTGTAATGAATCAGGTCTTTCAAGGGTTGTACCCGGATACGCCGCGCATCAAAAAGCAACGCTTCCGCTTGTGCCAAATCACTGATAATCAGTATCTTTTCACCTTGCCCATTGAATACATAAAATGCCTCCACTGCGTTGATGTCCACCTCTATAGCTTCCATTTTCAATTGCAAAAGCCAAATGTCAAACTCCTCATCCTGGTAACGATGCACCGGGCGGGTGACATACGCGCTAAAATCCTGTTCAATCTTGTAAAGCTGGGCTAGATTGGTCTCAAAATCGAGGTCGTGCAGCCGCCACTTTGAGCCATGCAGATTACCCGCCAAACCACCTGTCGCCTGGTACGGCATTTGTTGGTCTGTAAAATAGTCAATCCATTGATTGATAAGGAGATACTGCTGTTGCGTTATGATAGTAGGGGAGGGATTCATGTTGTTGCTGTGATAAGGATAAGGCTCTTTATTTTATAAAATGTAATAATATTATTGATCCCTGGCTATTTTTAAAGCCGCTTCAATCCGACTTTTTTGCCGCAGGTGATGGCGCAGGTGCATGTCAGCAAATTGCAACCACTCCATTGCATTGAAATACCCTAAGCCGGGATGTTGGGTTTTGCCTGCGCTTTCATGGTCAACGATGTCACTCCATAAAGTGTTTAATCGGGTTTTCAGCGCTTGCATTTGTGCCAGCAGCGCAGCTTTACTGCTGGGTTGCAGTACTTTTTGCGCGGACTGCGGGTCGCCCTGAATTCTTTCCTCGGGTAAAGCATTATTAGCAAACATCATTTGAGCAGCTTCCGCCATTTGCCCGTTCGTATTTTCCTGTTGCTTCAGACAAGCCTCGATCTGTCCGGCATAATAATTCGTTTCATGCAGTAAATGGATAAAAACCTGACCCAATGACCAGTCATCCGCAGCGGGTTTAATCAATAATAGGTCAAAATCATAGCCTTGCAGCGCCGCTATCCAGGTATCAAGCGTATGATTGAGGGAAGTAATCGGCATTTTAAATGGGTGTTGTAAACAGAATTTAAATCTATTATTAGTCTGAAATATTTAATATTGTGTTCAAATATTTGTCCTGTCGTCATTGCTTTACCAATAGACTCATAAATTCATAAGGACATATATCCATCGTTTGGATTGTTAAGGTATAACTTTTTTTACGGTTATTACATTGTGCATAAAATTATTTAATAAAAATTGCCTTCGTTTACGCATGCTTGAGGGTTGTCCACGTGCGGGCGGATCATCAAAAACTTAATGCACAATATAATTAGCCTTCCCAAGTTTTAAAATCTCGAAGGGATTCAATCTAAAAACGTCTCCTAGCTGACAGTAGGCAATCGCACTTTTCATAATTTTTTATTGAAAGGCGGCGTTATACACTGGTCAACAATATTTTGCAATAACATTCCGTTTGCAAAACAGTTATTACAAGCTTAAATCCATTCCTATCGACTCACATTCTACGCTTTTTACATTTTAGCGCACTTTATTCTTATCATCAAACACGACTATTCAAAGCATGAAGCAACAAGGCTTTTTAATGGTGCTCGCCGTAGTGCTGGGCGTGATGGGATCGGTATTAACCGGCTGTGAACAGGATGAATTTTTACCGGAGGAAGTAACTACCTTAGAAGATGCAAGGAACTTAACAGATACCTTACCGCATGTGTGCATTGACAAATACCTGGAATCGGACAAACAAAGCAAGGAAAAAGCGGCAGTCATTGGTAGTAAACTCTGGACAAACGGGCAAACCATTCGCATTCGTTTCCTGGGCGGCGACGCCTTTTTGCAAGGCAAAGTGATGCAATTTGCGCGGCAATGGGAAGAATTTGTCAACCTGAAATTTCAGGTGGTGACCAGCGGTACGGCGGAGATTCGCATTGCCTTTGAGCCGGGTGGATCGTGGTCGTACATTGGCAAGGACGCCATGTATGTGAGTCAGAGCGCAGCAACGATGAACTTTGGCTGGTTCAAGAGTACCACCTCCGACCAGGAATTTAGTCGCACCACTTTGCATGAATTTGGGCACGCCCTTGGCATGATTCACGAGCACCAGCACCCGGTAGCCGGTATTCCCTGGGATACGGCAAAGGTGTATGCTTATTACATGGGCGCGCCTAATTATTGGACTCGCGAGGATGTGAATCAAAATCTGTTTACCAGGTATAATACCACCCAGACACAGTTTTGCAAATATGATAAGCTCTCAATTATGCACTACGCTGTGCCAGAAGAGCATACCATCGGTACTTTTTCGGTCGGTAATAATACCTATCTGTCTGATGAAGATAAAAGTCTGATGACCAAGCTCTATCCGTTTATTGGTACACGAGGTACGACGCCCAATTGTAATAATATTTGGTACACGGCTAATAGCGGCACCAGTCCCTGGCAAACGCTGCGCAGCGGCAATGCCTCGCTGAGCGAGTTGGCGTTTGGAGATTTCAATGGGGATAAAAAAACGGATGTGTTCCGGGCGAATACTACGGCGGGTCGTTGGGAGGTATTGTGGAGCGGCGTAGGAGAGTGGCAGCTTTTTCAAAATGCCAGTATCCCTCTGAATCAATTAGGTTTTGGTGATTTCAACGGCGACGGTAAAACCGATGTGTTTCGCAACAACAATCGCTGGGAAGTATGGCTCACGGGCACCACTGCCTGGCGGGCTTTGAATACCATCAACGTGGCAGTAACAAACTTACGTTTTGCCGATTTTAATGCTGATGGCAAGACCGATGTATTTTATATCAATCCTTCGACGTATCGCTGGCAGGTGTCGTACAGCGGGAGTGGCGCGTGGCAAACCCTGAACAGCAGCATTACTTCACCGGTGCTCACGGCGCTGGCATTTGGTGATTTTAATGGCGACCGGCGGACGGATATTATTCAGGTAACAGCAACAACGGGCAAATTTGATATTTCCTATGGCGGTACGGGGAGTTGGCAAACGCTTTATACCCAAAGCACGCCGGCGATTACGGCTTTAGGTTTGGCGGATTTTAACGGCGATGGCAAGACCGATATTTTAAAAACAACCGGCACCCTGTGGCAAGTGGCGTATGGTGGTAACACGGCGTGGCAGACCCTGCGCACCTCGGTTCAAACGATTTCCCAATTGGCATTTGGTGACTTTAACGGCGATTTGAAAGCCGATGTTTTGAATATTCGTTAGTGCAAAAATATTCACTTGGCAAAAGCCAGGCTGGCGGGAATTAATTTCGCTTGAACAGGGTTATTACAAATACTTCCGGAATTTCAAAAATTCCGGAAGTATTATGTAGTTTTTGAAATGTTTTTTTTAATTTAAATCATAATATATCGTTTCTAATTTACAGTATTCCAACATTTATTATTCATTCAACTAATTTTATTTAGTACATGAAGCAAAGAGGCTGGTGGTTGGCGTTGGTAGCAACGCTGGGGATTATGATAGCTGTTTTTACAAGTTGCGCGCAAGATCCGATTTTGTCAGATGAAGACAGCGTAACGCAAATCTTGGAAAATGACCCTACTTTATTAGACGAGCAAGACGTACAGGTTTGTATTGACAAACGCTTGCCTTTTGGTGATTATGATACGGAAAAAGCAGCGGTGATTAAAAGTCGCCTGTGGAATGTGGGACAAACCGTTCGGGTGCGCTTCCTCGGCGGCGACGCCTATGTGCAGGGCAAAGTGATGCAATACGCCAAGATGTGGGAAGAATACGCCAATGTAAAATTTGAACAAGTCACCAAAGGTACCGCCGATATTCACGTTGGTTTTAATAAAGATGATGGCTCCTGGTCGTACATTGGTAAAGATGCCATGTATCTGCCACAGGATTCAGCAACAATGAATTTTGGCTGGTTCGACCATAAAACTTCGGATACCGAATTTCGGCGCACCACGCTGCACGAGTTTGGGCATGCCCTCGGCATGATTCACGAACACCAGCACCCGGTAGCAGGTATTCCCTGGGATACGACTAAGGTGTATGAATATTACATGAAACCACCTAATAGCTGGTCGGAAAATGATGTAAATCGCAATATTTTTGAGCATTATAATAAATATCAGACGCAGTTTTGTAGTTATGATGCTAAATCCATTATGCACTACCCCGTACCGGAGGCATTGACAGTGGGTAATTTTCGGGTGGGTTTGAATACCAATCTTTCGGATGAAGACAAGCGCTTTGTTGGCAAAATGTATCCCTTCTCCGGGGTACGCGGTACGCTCAAGTGTAAAACGTATGAAGTGCCACCGGCTGCTGCCGCCCGTGCCCTGCCGAACGTGGCAAAGCGTTAAAAGTAAATGTGAAGTTTGAAATGTGAAATTTGAAAAGAAAAAGCAATGTGCCTCGAACGTATCAGATTATTGTTGATAAAAAGATGCGTTCGGGGTATCATTTTTATTCATCATAACATTCAGAATAAAATGTATTCTGTTTTTGCGAATAAATTTTGGTAAAACGCTTTTTCAGGATAAATCTTCGTACCTTTGTGTCCCGTAACGTTATTAACAGCGGCTAGTATTTGCCAATTTTTACTGCCACTGCAATCTGCGAATTCAAAATCATGACAAAGTATATTTTCGTTACGGGAGGTGTAACCTCATCGCTGGGTAAAGGTATTATTTCGGCATCCCTTGCCAAGCTTTTGCAAGCCCGTGGCTTCTCCGTTACCATCCAAAAGTTCGATCCTTATATCAATATTGACCCTGGTACGCTCAATCCTTACGAACACGGCGAATGCTATGTGACCGACGATGGCGCGGAAACTGATCTTGATCTGGGACATTACGAACGTTTTCTGAATACGCCGACTTCCCAAGCCAATAATGTAACCACCGGGCGCATTTATCAAACCGTTATCAATAAAGAACGTGCTGGAGATTATCTTGGAAAAACTGTCCAAGTAGTGCCCCACATTACGGATGAAATCAAGCGCCGCGTACAGTTGTTGGGTACAACCAATCAATTTGAAATCGTCATCAGCGAATTAGGCGGTACGGTGGGCGATATTGAATCACTGCCTTATCTCGAAGCCTTGCGCCAATTGCGTTGGGAACTGGGCAGCGATAATTGTCTGGTCATTCACTTGACCTTGGTGCCGTACCTCAGCGCTGCCGGCGAGTTGAAAACCAAACCTACCCAACACTCGGTAAAAGAATTATTGACCACCGGGATTCAGCCGGATATTTTGGTGTGTCGCACCGAGCATCCGCTCAATATGGACATTCGCCGCAAACTGGCGCTATTCTGCAATGTGGATGTGAATTCGGTAATCGAAGCAATGGACGCCTCCAGCATTTATGACGTGCCGCTGTTGATGTATAAAGAAAAACTCGATAGTGTAGTCATTTCCAAACTGCGCCTGATTGATCGCCGGGAGCCAAATCTGGAGGTTTGGAAACGTTTTTTGACCAAATTGAAGAAACCTAAATACGAAGTCCGCATCGGTTTGGTTGGAAAATATAATGAATTGCAGGATGCGTACAAATCTATTTACGAATCATTTGTGCATGCCGGTACCGAAAATGAATGTAAAGTAATAGTAGAACCGATTCATTCGGAAACACTGGCAATTGATTATGAGAAAGTCGTGCAACGCCTGCAAGGCTTAGATGGTATTCTGGTAGCGCCGGGCTTTGGCGAGCGGGGCATCATGGGTAAAATTCAAGCCATTCGCTATGTGCGCGAAAATCGCGTGCCGTTTTTTGGCATCTGCCTGGGCATGCAATGCGCCGTGGTGGAATATGCTCAGAATGTACTGAAATTAAAGGGCGCTGCCTCCACCGAAGTGAATCCTAAATCGCCGAATCCGGTGATTGATATGATGCCCGATCAGAAAAAAATTACCAAAAAAGGCGGCACCATGCGTCTGGGGGCTTACGCCTGCGAACTGCGCAAAGGCACCAAAGCGTATGAAGCTTACGGCACAATGCAGATCAGCGAGCGCCACCGGCACCGCTACGAATTTAACAACGAGTACAAGGAACAATTCGAAGCAGCCGGTTTAATTCCGGTTGGCGTAAATCCTGATACGAATTTGGTGGAAATCGTGGAAATTCCCGAGCATCCCTGGTTTGTGGGTGTACAATTTCACCCGGAATTGAAGAGCACCGTGGAGAATCCGCATCCGCTCTTCGTGGCGTTTGTGAAAGCCTGCCTCGAATTTCATTACGCGCAACAACCCAATGCCGCACCACAACTGGCGGTAAAGGGATGATGCCCAATCCTTTAGCGGCGAATCGGGTTGCGCGCTATCCGCGGGTAACCCGATTGATCCTGCCCGCATTTTTATTATTAGCTACCCTGGCGACTTATTTAGTTCGACATCATGTTTTTTTCTGGGATACGGTGCAACTCGGCGCCAAGCACGCTTATTTTTATTATGAGCATCAATTTTCCCAATTTTTGTTACCCACCGAAATAGACAGCGGGCATCCACCAACTTTCGGGATGTACCTGGCATTCCTTTGGATTATCTTTGGTAAAAGCCTGGCAGTCAGCCACTTTGCAATGCTGCCTTTCCTTTACGGCATTGTCTATTTCCTGTGGCGCATTGGTAAAATCATCAGCGACGAACGGTATGTAATATTCTTGCTACTCTTTGCCTTAGCCGACCCTACGCTCGCCGCGCAATGCCTGCTCATCAGCCCGGATGTAATATTGACATGTTTTTTCTTAATGGGCGTTTTTGCCATTTTACAAAAGCTATCCTTCTTGAAAGCCCTGGCAATGCTGGGCTTGGCAATGATCAGCATGCGCGGGATGATGACCGTTGCAGCGCTGTTTTTATTTAATATGATAATGCAATATCATAATTGGAAGGCAATACCCCGATTATTATTACAAACTATTCCTTATTATATTCCGGCAGGACTCTTTGCCCTGGCTTTTTTGGGCTGGCATTACGCCCAAACGGGTTGGATTGGCTATCATCCTGATTCGCCCTGGGCACCGAGTTTTGCGAAAGTAAATTTGCAAGGTTTTATAAAGAATATAATAATATTAGGCTGGCGCATGCTCGATTTTGGCAGAGTATTTATTTGGATGATATTGCTTTATTTACTTTTCCAACAAAAACGTTACCGATTATTATTAAAACAGGCTGCAATCCGACCGTTTTACTGGCTTTTAATACTCTGCTTCATCGTATTAACGCCTACTTTACTTCTATATCAATCCCTGAGCGCGCACCGTTATTTACTGCCGATTTATTTAGCGCTTACTTTATTTACTTTTGCAGTATTATTTGCATTTTTAGATAATAAAAAGGCTTCCATTATTTACGCTTTTATAATAATAGTAGGACTTGCCAGCGGTAATTTATGGCGGTATCCCGACACAATTGCACAAGGCTGGGATGCCTCACTGGCGCATTTGCCTTATTATAAAGTGCGGCAAAAAATGTTGGAATACCTTGATAACCAGGATATTCCATTCAATGCTATTGGAACGGCTTTCCCCGAAATTGGTTCGCGTCAATTCCGCGATCTATCAGATCGGGTAGAGGGCTTCGCGGAAAAAGACCTTGCCACGCAAACTTATATTTTATATTCTAATGTAATGAATGACTTCAGCGATGCGGAAGTGGATACCCTCCAGCAACACTGGACGCCTTTGCAGACTTTTGCGCAGGGTGGCGTGCGCATGGTGCTTTATACCCGCAATCCTGCTGATAATTAACCGAGTTTTCGGGTAAGTTTATTAATCCAGCAGCTTTTATACTCGGATCAGGTGGCTTTACATTGCGATCTCGTGCCTTTACATTGTGACCAAATGGCTTTACACTCGGATCAAGTAGTTTTACAACACGATCTTGTATCTTTACATTGAGCACAAATGGTTTTACACTTGAATCAAATGCCTCTACACTTGGATCAAATGGTTTTACATTGCGATCTTGTGCCTTTACATTGTGACCAAATGGGTTTACACTCGGATCAAGTGGCTTTACACTGAGCACAAATGGTTTGCCATTGCGATAAAATGCCTTTACAACAAGAGTTGCAATGATTACGATCAGGTAAGGTAAGGGACGCGCCGTCACTGAAAGGCGCGTATGGCGTCGGCATTGTTGCGTTCGTAGGGTAGGCGTAGGAAGTCGAAGGTGCCGGGTTTCACCTGAATGTAGAAGCTGTACGTACCGCGGGTAGGTTGCCAGTTCATGCCCATTTCCCAGCAGTGCAGGTCGCGCGTGAAGCCCACCGAGGGGTAGCTGAAATCCTTGCGGATGAAGTCATAACCGATGTTGCCCACATTGATGCGCCAGTTTTTGGATAGTTGAATGGTGCCGGAGGTATTGAGCGAATGCACCGAAACCTGGAAGGTGTCGCGCCCGGTGCGGAAATCGGTATTCCAGCCCATCACAAAGTTGTGATCGATATTAAAATTTTCAAATAGGCTCAAAAAATCTTCTTCGGCGGCGGTGCGTCGTTGCTGGGGTTGCTGGCGCAGGTCTTCCACCACTTCGCGTTCTTGTCCGGTAAAAAGCTCGCGCAATTTGCCGACCGTTAGATTCGTATTAAAACGCAGATTGGCATTGTCCAGACGCAGGAGTCGCCCCTGTTCGCGCAGGGCGGTTTTGTTGACGCGCACGAAGCTGCCACGTCCGTTACTTTCCACGATGTAAGGGTCTAACTGCATGAGAAAACCGACCGTAGTAATGTCTTTGAGCAAACGCGTAGTACCGCTGATGGATACCTGGCTCCACTGCATGGTATCAGCCGAAAAATTGTAAAAACCATTGACATACAAGTTGTCAAAAAGTTTGACTTTACGATCTACCGTGTCGCGTTTAGAGCGGACTTTCGCTTCAAAAATGTTATTAATGGAGTAGTTAATTGCCATCTGTTGTCCCTGTGCAGGCGGGGCACCGTAAATGCCCTGCTCAAAGACCGAGTAGCGTTGAAAATCCTGCTGATCTGGCAGTAATATGCTGGTTTGTACAAAATTGAAATATTGCAGGCGCGGATTCAAATAATCAGGCGAAAAACTCAAGCCGGTGCTAATTTTTGCCACATGTCGCAAACCACGCAGAAAGCCTTTGCGGAATTGCAGCGTACCAAACAACTGGGTATTCAGACTCACACTTGCCGAAAATGCCCGCCAGGAAGCAAAACCCGGACGGCGCAAGTTAGTAATCTCTCCAAACCGGGTCGTATCAACGGGTACGATCGTAAATTCCGTAGTATCAGCGTTGGGAATGGTATCGTAAACAATGGTTAAGGTTGGATCAAAGTCTTTTTCGATTTTATTAAAGTACCACACCTCCCGATAATCGACGGAAGGGTTAAGGTTAAAATATTTAAACAATTTAAAAGAAGTGCCACTCGTCGCGGTTTGTTGCACGCCGTATTCGGCATTGCGAAACATTTCCTGGGTCAGGAACAGCGAATCCTTGGTGCGGAAGGTGTTGCGTGCTTCCGAAGTGTAGCGCAGCGTGATCGTCTCGAACCATTTTTCTTCACCGGAGCGTTCTTTGCGGCGGAAAGGGTAGAGGGTCTGCGTTTGAAACTGCAAATTCGGAAAACTGATGGTAATGCTGCTGTCGCGCTGATTTTGCGAGTGGTTGAAGGTTGCGCTGAAACTCAGGGGTTTATCCTGCCAGTTTTTGGTAAAACCGAAGTTGGAGTTGATTTGCTGGCTTTGTAAAACGTTGGCAGCGTCGTTGTAAGCGCGTTGGCGAAAGCCATTGGTCTGGAAATTGATGGTACCGCCGAAGTTGTTGCTGGGGTGTGCCGCCGCGTCTTGCCGATGCGACCAGGTGAATAAAAATGAGCGCGGACGCTGAATGTTGCCTTCGTTATCTTCATTGCGAAATTGCTCAAAACTGATCTGCAAATTGCCACTGTATTTGTAGCGCTTGCGGTATTGTGAATTGGCGCTTACGCCCCAACGACCTTTCAGGTAAACGTTGCTGGTCAAGGTCAAATTGAAATTCTGACCTAAGGGAAAATACCAGCCAATATCGCGTAAACCAAAGCCCCACTGCGGTGAATATTCATAATCGCGGGGAAACATCAAACCCGTTCGTCGTCCTTTCGACAATGGAAAGAAGCCAAACGGCAGCCATAAAGGCGTGGGAACGCCCATGATTTCGAGATTGGAAGGACCCACTACCGCCAGTTTATCAGGCACGACTTTTTGTTTTTGACTGCGAATACCAAAGTGCGGATGCTCGGCGGTGCAAGTCGTAAAAATGGCACCCTTGCTGTAAATGATATTTTGCGTTTTGCTGGTGGTGTCGCCAGGTGCGGGCTGCTGGCTGATGAATTTTGAGCGTGCCCCATGAATAACAACGCCTGATTCTTCGGTGGTTACATCATATACAATGCCCTTGCGGGTTTTAAAATTGTACCGCATGGAGTCGGCCGTAAAATCCTGTTCACCATCGGCAAATTTTGGAAGCCCAACTTTTTTACCAGTACTATCAGGTAAGCCACTGGCGGTCACAATATTACTTTCCCAGTCAAAAACGATGTAATCAGCGTTGAGCTTGATGGTGGTATAAGTCACTTCGGCAGCACCGTATAAATAAATTTTACGATTTTTAATATCATATATAATAGAATCGCGTGCGCCTGTATTCACGGGCTCCGAGAGCGAATCATTGGAAAAAGTTACTTTATAAAACAGTGAATCTGCTACAGAAACACTCGACGTATCCGTGCGGGTAGAATCAGCCGCCGGGCTGACCGGAATGGTATCCTGTGCAAGCGAAGGATTCTGCGCGTAGAGATTAGACCCAACCCACCACGCGCCCCACGAAAGGAATAAAAGGGTAAATATTGCTTTCAAGTATAGAAAACTATTATTTTTGTAAACTTTGAATGACGCAGCTGATCCACTTTAAGATTTCCTTTGTACGGATTTTAAACAACAGTGCGTTTAACCCAAAAATTAAAATAGCCGCCAAACTATGTTGACTACTACCATTGCTGCAATACAAACGATCTTTTGTACGCTTTTGCCACCTTCAACCGCGCAGTTTAACATTTCTTTAGAAACACCGACTGCTTCTGTAGAGACGCCTTATTATTTTGGGCAACAAAAATTGAATGCAATTGCCGGCACGGACGAGCCTACTCGACGCCTGGTGACGCAAATGGCAAGCAAAGTTATCAAAGAAAGCCAAATTGCCGAAGCAGATTATCGGATAAAAACAATTGTGTTGGATCCGGGACATGGTGGGCACGATCCGGGTTGTCTGGGTTCGGGCTCGCAGGAGAAGCATCTGGCACTGGCAATTGCCTTGAAAGTACGAGATTTGGTCACTGGCCAGTATCCTGGTATTCAGGTGATTATGACGCGCGATGCCGACTTCTTTGTGCCACTGCACGAGCGTGCCGCCATTGCCAATCGCGCCGGAGCGGATTTGTTTATTTCCATACATTGTAACTTTATGCCGGGGAGCAGCGCCACCAAAGGCACTGAGACCTATGTAATGGGATTGCACACCGCCGAACATAACCTGGAGGTGGCAAAACGCGAAAACGCAGCGATTCTATTGGAAGAAAATTATGAACAAAATTATGATTTCGACCCCAACTCACCGGAAGGACATATTATGCTCAGTATGTTTCAAAATGCGCACCTGGAGCAAAGTATCTTTCTGGCGGAGCGCGTAGAGGCGCAGTTTCACACGCAGGCTCGCAAGAGCCGAGGCGTACGACAGGCGGGTTTTTATGTGCTGAAGGCAACCACGATGCCAAGTATCCTGATTGAGTCGGGTTTTTTAAGTAATCGGGAGGAAGAAACTTTTCTGGGTACTGCGGATGGGCAGAGTAAGATTGCGACCGCTATTGTCAATGCTTTTAACGAGTATAAAGCAGGCATGGAATATGGTGCAACGCAGCCGGTAGCGGCAAACGAAGTGCCCGTACCCCAGACGCCCACAGTCAATGTACCGCCTCCTGCAAAGAGTACATCCAATCCGGTGGTGAATAAACCGAAAACTAAATCAACCGAAACGCCGGTAAATACCGCGCCAACCACTACCGCCGAGGAGCCAAAAGTGGTGCCCATCAGCAATGTTGGCAACCTAAGTAAAACGCCGATTGTACAATTTTGTATTCAATTGGCAGCAGCTAGCCGCCCCATCGATGGTGCGCAGTACAAATGGAACGGGCTTCCTTATGTTATTGAAGCGGTACAGGAAGGCAATATGTACAAATATCAAGTGCGGGGCTATACCGATCTGGAAATGGCACTGCGGGCTAAAATGGATTTGAAGCAATTAGGCTTTACCGATGCGTTTTTGGTAGCTTACAAAAACGAGGAACGAATCTCGATTGACCAAGCTAAAAAGGAACTGGGTATTCAATATTGATCTACGAAAGCTTGGAAATTCATGGATCGGAAAATTTGTTGAAAATTCTATCACAATAAATCGGAATTTGAACTTCCCGACTTAAAACCGTTTTTCTTCAAAAGATGTTTTCACAGGGGTGAATTTGAATACGTGACTAGAGTGCTTTGTAAGTTGCTGATTATAAGGTGATTAAAACATTTGTTGCCCGCTGTGGTGACGATCACAAATTCTTACCTTACTTTAGCGGCGGAAAAAAAGAACGCATGGACCTCAGTTTAAAAATTTGCTTTTGTAAAACATTGTAAACAAGCAGTATAATC
>JBKBWT010000029.1:0-25760 GCA_046314415.1 Saprospiraceae bacterium | reverse complement strand
GAAACACCGTATTTACCTCGCTGCTCTCCAAGCTGCCTGGGACAAACTTGCTCAGCTTAAAGGTCATACTGTCAATGAACTCAATTTTCAAAATTTATGCGCTGCGTAATATCAGTTAGGTAATTTATTTTTTATCCAAACTAATATTCCCCTACTCACTAAAGGTTCAGTTGCGGAAGGTCTTGCCCCAACTTGTGGAATAGGTCTTGCTACCTCCTTTTTTGATCTTCTAATAGATGCTAAAAAGGCTGGCGGTATTTTGGGAACTTGCCGAGGTGGAAAAAATTCAATTTTAGAGTCTTTTAATCCTTCTATCACTATTTTTGTCTTTTCTTGCATTTCTCTTCGCTCCTTCTCTAAAGGTACGATGTTAGCCTCTACCAAATATTCAATAAGTTCATTCGATAGTCTTTGTAAATTAGGATCGCTAAAATCAAAAAGTCCAGCAAAGTACGCTTTCACTGAATCTAAAAAAGCTAAATCAATCGGATCTGATTTGATAATACTTATTAAAACAGAAGCTTCTACATTCTGAAATAAACCTTTGGCTGTTAGATTGGAGCTTCCAATAATAATTTCCGCTTTTTCATCTCCTTCAAATAAATATATTTTGGGGTGAAAGATTGTTGCAGTTTTGTTATAAAAGACAAAGGAGTTAATATCCAATCTTAAAATTGCTTCAAGTGCTTCCTTGGAAGTACCCTTCATGTCTACACCAATGATTAAATTAATATATTGAAAATAAGATTTTGCCTCCTCCAATTTGTTAAATAAACCTTGAATACCAGATTCTCCTGCAAATGCAGAAATAGCAGTAAAGGTGTGATAATCTCTTTGTGTAAGAAATTGTAACAAATGATGTCCTACCGCACCTGGCGATTCTTCTTCAAATCCTTGACCTAGAAATTTGACTTCCATTCAAGCTCTTTTTATTTATACTTGATATTTTCATCAAATGTAAATATTTTCGCATAAAAACAAAAATGGTCTGACAACCTTCGTCATCAGACCACTTTGTTTTTATTGATTGCTTTTACTCAGGCTAAAGCCTGAGCTACGTTAAAACAAGCCTTCAATGATTTTATCTTCGGTGATGCCTTCGGCTTCGGCTTTGTAGTTGCGCACGATGCGGTGGCGCAATACATACTTGGCGATGGCTTGCACGTCTTCAATGTCGGGCGAGTACTTGCCGCGAATGGCAGCATGACACTTGGCACCGAGTACGAGGTATTGCGAGGCACGCGGACCCGCTCCCCAGGAGATGTAGTCATTCACCTGCTTGGTAGCGCGAGGGGTATTCGGGCGGGTTTTGGTTGCCAGCGATACCGCGTATTCCAACACATTATCCGCCAGGGGTATCTTGCGTATGAGTTGCTGATAGCTTACAATCTGCGCACCGGTGACGGCGTGGGTGAGATTGTAATTTTGCACACCTGTTGTGCCCTTTACCACTTGTAGTTCTTCTTCGTAGCTCGGATAATCGAGTGGAATGTTGAACATAAAGCGGTCGAGCTGGGCTTCCGGCAGCGGGTAGGTACCTTCCTGCTCAATCGGGTTCTGCGTAGCAAGTACAAAGAATGGCCCAGGCAGGGCATGGCGTTCGCCACTCACGGTCACGGAGCGTTCCTGCATGGCTTCTAGCAGCGCGGCTTGCGTCTTGGGCGGCGTCCGGTTGATCTCGTCCGCCAGTACGATATTGGCAAACAAGGGTCCGCGATTGAAGCGGAAGTGGCGGTCTTCATCGAGGATTTCCGTACCGGTGATATCGGAAGGCATCAAGTCAGGCGTAAACTGAATGCGTTTGAAATCCAAATCCAATACCTGTGCGATGGTGCTCACCAAAAGGGTTTTTGCCAAACCCGGCACCCCCACCAACAGGCTATGTCCATTACTAAACAGCGAAATAATTACGGCGCGCACGACTTCATCCTGCCCGACAATCACTTTGGCGATTTCTTTGGAGAGGTCTTTATACGACTGCGCCAGGGCGTCAACGGCTTCTACATCCGATCTATATTCTATCTGCGTCATGGGGAAATATTCATTAATTGATTTAAAAGTGCAAAATTAACTTTTTACCACAGAGGACACAAAGTTTCACAGCGGAAAAGCAGGTGTGCAATGCGGTCGAGTGAAAGAAGGCGAAATATGCTAAATTTTTTAAAGGAATTCAAAGGCAATAACGTTCTCTTAACACGAAATGTGTTCGGGTGTTTATGTGTTCAAGTGTTCTTGTCGCTCGGTACATGAACACTTGAACACATCGGACAAGAACACAATCATTCACATTTCCATTTAAAATCCGATAAATTATAGCTCTTGCGCGTATATGAAAAATGCCACCACTCGGTGCGAATGCCATTGAAACCTTGCTTTTTCATGGCAGCTCGGAACATCTGCCGATTTTTAATGACTTCCTGCGGATGTTTGGTGTAATCATAATGGGCTTCCGGTCCAAAAAAATCATACTCGGTACCCATGTTGAGTTCATTGCCGTTTTTATCCACAATGGTTAAATCCGCCGCCGAACCGCGATTGTGCATGGAGCCTTTTGCGGGGTCAGCCACGTACTGCGGATTGGGCACCTTTTTCCACAATTCGTATTGCACCGAGCGCGGACGATAGCAGTCAAACATTTTCAAACCACCGTAGCCCTGTTTTTTCAAATCCTGGTGCACTTTTACCAAAGCCTGTGCCACTTCCGTACGAAAATAGCAGCGACCACATTCGTACATTTGTTCTTTCACAAAATTATTAGTGGTAGCATAACGCAAATCCAACTGAATGGTTGAATCAAGCGTAAGAATGTCCACCCAGGCTTTGTCCTGGGCATAGGCTACTGCACTAACCGCAAATAGCAGTATAACAATCAAGTTTCGTATAAACTTCATAGTCAAATAGATAAGCCAGTTGTAAAATAAAAGCGTTTTTCCAATTTTATGTACTTTTGCCGGGATATTAAACCGACGCTTGTGATTAAAGAGCCAACTCGTACTGTTTGGTTGTATGCAATAGCAATCCTACTCCTGTTTCCGGCGCTGCTGATCAATTTGGGTTTGCTCACCTTCATTGATGATGAGGCGATTCGTTCGCTCGTCGCTTTGGAAATGAAGCTCTCCGGCAATTACATTGTACCAACGCTCAACGGCGATTACTATTACAATAAACCACCTTTATATAACTGGTTTTTGCTGATTTTCTTTTCCATCGCCGGCAAATTCAATGAATTTATACCCCGACTGGCTACGATTGTTTGTTTGTTGGGCTACGCCGCTACGATTTTTTATTATGTGCGCAAGCATTTTGATGTCAAAACGGCTTTTCTGAATGCGTTTGTGTTCATCACCTGCGGTCGTATTTTATTTTGGGATTCGATTTTAGGCTTAATTGATATTGGTTTTTCCTGGGTGATATTCACTTCTTTTATGGTCGTTTATCACCAGTTTAAAAAAGGGAATTACTGGGCGCTGTTTTTAATTTCGTATGCTTTGACGGCAATGGGTTTCCTGATGAAAGGCTTACCGGCAGTGGTATTTCAGGGATTTACATTATTGGCATTCTTTATTTATCAAAAACAATTCCGAAAATTATTCAGCATTCAACATATTATTGGTGGATTATTATTCATTGCATTAGTAAGTAGTTATTATTTGGTATATAATGAATATAATTCGCTGTCGAATGTTTTTACAACTTTATTCACCGAATCTTCCAAACGCACAGCCGTTCAATATGGCATTTGGCGCACCATTTTACATTTATTTACTTTTCCGTTTGAAATGGTGTATCATTTCCTGCCCTGGTCGCTGCTGATTATTTATAGCATTCGGAAAGATATTATTAAAATCATTCGTCAAAACGAATTTATTACTTACAACTTATTGATATTTTTTGCTAATATTCTCGTGTATTGGTCTTCGGTGGAAGTATTTCCGCGTTATTTATTGATGCACGCGCCGTTATTATTTTCCGTTTTTATTTATTTACATCAAATTCATCAAGCTGAAAATACCATCGCTTATAAAATATTAGACCGGCTTTTTTTATTTGTACTCGCGGCAATGGCGCTAGGCAGTTTTTTACCTTTATTTATACCGCAAACACAAGGCGCTTCTTTCTTAATACCAAAGACATTAAGCATTGGAATCGCATTAATAATTATTACCATATTATATCAGCGCTGGAAAACGAAAAGATTATTATTAATGGTGCTTTTTTTGCTGGTATTTCGGGTAGAATTTAACTGGTTTGTGCTGCCCGACCGCAATGCGAATGACTTTGGGGACGTGTGCCGCCAGGCGAGCATCGAAATTGGCGAAACTTTTGCCGATCAGCCGCTGTATTTGTACAAGGAGACGCAGTTGCAAACGACCAACGCTTTTTACATTACAAACGTGCGTCAAAAAATTGTGTATCGCCACCGCGATCATTTCAATCCGAATGCACTGTACATTATTGACCCGGTGCTATATCCGGATGTGCCGTACGAGAAATTGGCAGAATTTCCGCTGCGGCACGACCGACTCACATTTTATGTGGTAAAATTGAAACGGTAATGCCAAAATTATCCATTGTTGTCACGGTTTATAATGAAGAGGAAAATATTAAACCTTTGGTGAATGCGATTAGTGCAGCACTGGAAGGTTATGAATATGAAATTGTCTATGTGGACGATGGTTCGAAGGATGGCACCGTACGGGAGTTGAAATCTATTCAGCATGACTCCTTGAAAATCATAGAGTTAAAGAAAAATTACGGGCAAAGCCTGGCATTGATGGCGGGCATTGATTATGCGACCGGCGAATATATTGTGACCATGGACGGCGATTTGCAAAATGATCCGACCGATATTCCGATGCTATTGCAACTGGCGGAAGAAGGGGAGTGGGACATGGTGGCGGGCGAGCGCGTGAACCGGCAGGATGGGATGTTTCTTCGGAAAATTCCAAGTAAAATTGCCAACTATATAATTCGTTCTACCTCAGGGGTTTATCTGCGTGATTACGGCTGCGCGTTGAAAATTTTTAAAGCGGATCTGGCAAAAGACCTGGGTTTGTACGGCGAATTGCATCGTTTTATTCCAGTGCTGGCGCATTTGGAAGGAGCCAGGATTACCCAAGTGCCGGTGAAACACCATGCCCGGAAGTTTGGCAAATCCAAATACGGCTTGAATCGCACCTTTAAAGTGGTGAGCGATTTGTTATTAATGCTTTTCTTCAAGCGTTATATGCAGAAACCCATGCACTTATTCGGCAACACCGGATTGGTTTTGTTTATTATCGGCGTACTCATCAATGTTTACTTGTTGATTCTCAAGATTTTAGGGCAAGACATTTGGGGAAAACCCTTGTTGATATTGGGATTGATGTTGGTGATTGCCGGGGTGCAGTTGATTACAGTCGGTATTGTTGTTGAAATTCAGATGCGTACGTATTTTGAATCACAACAGAAGCGCCCATATAAAATTCGGAAAATAACAACCGGTAGCAAGCAGCAAGTTACAGGCTACAAGGCTAGCTAAACTTGTGGCTTGAGGCTTGCAGCCTGCGGCGAAACTCAATAAAATGCCTAAAACCATTCCCTTCCGCAAAGGGCTGTCCAGCGTGTTGTTCTGGTCGGTCATCTCCGCTGCTTTTATTGGTCCGGGTACCGTCACGACGGCGTCCAGCGCTGGAGCTGCGTATCAACTTCATTTGCTCTGGGCATTGACTTTTTCTACCCTTGCCACCATTTTATTACAAGAAGCATCGGCTCGAATCACCATTGCCTCCGGGAAAAGTTTGGGTGAAATCATTGCGCTGCAATATGTAGGTAGGAGCGGACAGCAGTTGAAAATCGGCTTATTCCTGGCAGTTGCATTCGGCTGTGCAGCGTATGAAGCGGGCAATATTTTAGGCGCAGTGTCGGGGTTATTATTTTTAATCACCGGCGTTCCAAAATATGTTTTCACATTAGGATTAGGTGTTTTTTGTGCCACTTTGTTGTGGACCAATAATTTTCAATTCATTGCTCGTGCCATGGGCATCGTAGTGTTCCTGATGGGAATCGCGTTTATCTGGGTAGCGGTGCAAATTGATTTTACAGCAATCGAATTTTTCAAAGGCGCTTTACTGCCTACTTTCCCAGCGGGCGCGTCTTTGTTAATTATTGGTTTGATCGGAACAACCATTGTACCCTACAATTTATTCCTGGCTTCCGGCATCGGACAAGGGCAAGATATTAAAGAAATGCGCATTGGCATCGCAATCGCCGTTTTGCTAGGTGGCATTATTTCAATGGCAATTTTGATGGCGGGTACTTTGGTAGAAGGCACGTACAGCTATGAAGCGCTAACGCAGGCGATGTCAACAAAATTGGGCAATTGGGCAGTGTTGTTATTTGGCTTTGGCTTGTTTGCGGCGGGCATGAGTTCGGCGATCACGGCACCCTTGGCAGCAGCAGTGACGGGACGAAGTTTGTTAGGCTTCAGACAGGATGCCGGGATGTTCCGAGTTATTTGGATGATCGTTTTAGGAGTGGGATTGTTTTTTGGTTTGACTGAAATTCGCCCCATTCCGGCAATTATTCTGGCGCAGGCAATTAATGGTGTGTTATTACCAATTGTGGCAATTTTTCTTTTATTAGCGGTAAATGATCAAAAGCTCTTACCGAAAGATTTTAGAAATACATTTTGGGCAAATATTTTGATGCTGTTGATCGTAGGTGTAGCAACGATTTTAGGTTTAACAAATGTCGGCAAAGCCTTGGGCAATTTTATCCCGGTTTTAAATGAAAAAGCGGACGTGGTGTTGTGGGTGGATGTCGTGCTGACAATTGGCATTGTTGCCTTACTTGGAAAACGAATATTTTGGAATGAAAGAGTGAATAATTAAAAATGAAAAAGCCTGACTGAAAATTCTCGCCAGGCTTTTATATTTATCATTTAAAGGCACGTGGCGCTCCCCTCGGCTCGGGGGAGATGGAGGGGCTAACGTGCCGATAATTTACTTACACTGGTGCAATATTCAATTCCTCCAGAATCTGGTAGCTACCCGCCTTCAGTTTCTCTGCAATCGCACCAAATGCCTCAATCGTTTCGTCAATGTCCTGGTCGGTGTGTGCCGCCGTCGGAATCAAGCGTAATATCATCGTACCTTTTGGCACCATCGGGAACATTACCGCCGAACAGAACACGTGGTAATTTTCGCGCATATCGTGAATCAGCGCTGCCGTTTCACCCACCGTGCCATGCAGGAATACCGGCGTCACGCAAGAATTTGTCTGACCCAGGTCAAAGCCTTTCTCCCGCAAGCCATTCTGCAAACGATTCACATTGTGCCACAATTTCGCCCGTAAATCCGGTTTTTTCAACAATTCCAAACGCTTCAGCGCACCAATTACCATCGGCATCGGCAAGGTTTTAGCAAACAATTGCGAACGCAAATTATACCGCATGAAGTCAATCACTTCCTTATCAGCCGCTACAAAAGCGCCAATGCCCGCCATTGACTTTGCAAACGTACTGAAATATACATCAATTTTATCCTGTACGCCTTGGGCTTCGCCCGCACCTGCGCCAGTTTCACCCAATGTACCAAATCCATGGGCATCGTCCACCAGCAAACGGAAATTATACTGATCTTTGAATGCTGCGATTTCCTTCAAAATACCCTGATTGCCGCGCATACCAAAAACACCTTCGGTAATGACCAGAATACCGCCGCCGGTTTCTTCTGCCACTTTCGTCGCGCGTTCAATCTGCTTCGCAAAGCTATTGATATCATTATGCTCGAATGGCAAACGCTTGCCCAAGTGCAAACGCACCCCATCGTAAATACATGCGTGTGAATCCTTGTCATACACCACTACATCATGGCGATCCAGCATCGTATCAATAATCGAAAGAATTCCCTGGTAGCCAAAATTCAGCAATAACCCTGCTTCTTTTTGTACAAAAGTCGCCAATTCCTGCTCCAACTGCTCATGATAATCACTCTCACCCGACATAATGCGCGCGCCCATCGGATACGCCAAACCCCAACGCTCTGCCGCTTCTGCATCCGCTTTGCGCACCTCGGGGTGATTGCCCAAGCCCAGATAATCGTTTATACTCCAAATAATACACTCCTTTCCCTGAAACAACATCCGACTGCCCAGCTCACCCTCTAGCTTCGGAAAAGAATAATATCCATGTGCGATGTGTGAGTACCTGCCCAGCGGACTCTTACTTTGCTGCATTTTATCAAAAATATCTCTCATGTTAGAAAGTGTTTTACTTTTCAATATTTGAATTTATCAATTCCTACCAAATTTTTTGCGCGGCACCATCATTCACCCACTTACTCCAATCTTTGTTATACGTATGCACTTTTTGCACGGTTTTATCCTGCACGTCCACTACCGGATATCCTTGGTTTGCCCACTCAAAAATACTACCGTATAAATTATAAACCTGCTTATACCCTAATTTCTGGAGCTTCTCCCCAATCTTTTCACTGCGGTATCCGACCGAACAATATAGTACAATTTTTGCATCTTTGGAAATACCTTGCAGACGCTGTTCGTCGAAATCTTCATATCCCAGATACCGCGCTCCGGCAATATGACTCACCGCGTATTCTTCTTTTTTTCTCGTGTCAAAGATATGAACTTCATCCTGAATATTCCGCAATTCCTGCACCCCAATTAGCGGCACCGTAAACTGTAACAACTGCGTTAATTTTTTATCAAACGCTTTATTCCCGATTTTAGGGCGTTGTTCTGGTGCTTGCGCACATCCCACATTCAAAAACACACAAAACAAAAAAGACAGAAATCCCAGTTTTTTCATCATTCTTTATTTTTTAGGGCGTGCCCCTGCGGGTCGGGCTATCCGCTACAAGTCCTCGCTCGTACCTCGCTGTGGTCTTTCCGCTGCTATCCCTCACGCGCACCACGTCCCAAAATTCAATCTACATTTTTATCCTTCCACTATTCCATTAATCCACCACTCCAAATATCCAACATCCAATTTCTAACATCCAATTTCTAATATCCAACATCCAATTTCACACCTCCTTCCCCCACTCGATCCTCAATATACTGCCCATTTTCACAATACGGTTTCAATTCTGACTCAATAAAACGCAATACTTCCGCTTTTGTGCTTTCAGGATATAACAAATGCAGGTTTGGTCCCGCATCCAACGTAAAGTACAAAGGCTGTTTCGTCTCCGCCCGATACGCCCGGATTTTTTCAATCAACAACAGGGTATTCGGCTTCATCAGAATGAACGGCGGATTCGAACTCATCATCAGTGCGTGCAAAGTCAACGCTTCCAATTCTGCAATTTGACCAAACATTTCCACATCCCCTGCTTTCAAAGCCTCAATCAACTTTCTAAAATTCTGTCGCGCCTGCTCATACCGGCTTTCCGCAAAAATATTCCCTTCCATCAAACCATGCCCTGCCCGGCTCGATACACTTTTTTCGCCCCGGCTCGCCAGTAAAATCGTATCCTGATAAGTCGCAAAAACCGGATGCAATTCCTCCACAAACGGCACCGCATACAAGTCCGACGAACCTTCCACTGCATTACTTTCTCCCCAAACCGCCATTTTTGGATACACCGAACGACATGCACTCCCCGACCCTAACCGCGCCAGATAAGATGCTTTCTGTAAAAATTCATCCTCGTTTTGTAAAGCACCAAACAACTGCCGTTCCACATCACATAAACACAGCGCCAGCGCACTCATCGCCGATGCCGACGACGCAATCCCCGCCGAATGCGGAAAAGAATTATTCGATTCTATTGTAAAATGCAACTGCCGTAGAAACGGAAAAACCTCCACCAAATTTTCAAAATACTTTTGAATCTTGGCTTTAAAGGCATCATTTGGCTGCCCATGAAATAAAAAATCCAGCGTCACCTGGTGGTGATTGTCTTTTTTGGGGACATATCTTACAACTGTATTTGTATGCGCTTCATTCAAAGTAAAACTAATCGAAGGATTCCGTGGCAGCTGCACACCATATTTTCCCCAATATTTTATAATAGCAATATTGGACGGGCTGCGCCAAGCCACACTGCCCGGCTTCACTTCATTGGATTGAACAAGGAGGCTGGGATTCTGATAATCAAGCATTGATTGGAGTTTTAATTAAAATGTTCCACGTGGAACATTAAACCATATTTTGCAATAACCATTCTTTGAACGGTGCATATTCAACAGTTGTCGGCACCGCTTGTTTAGGTTTATCTGCTAAAATTGCCAATCTTTCCGGCACTTCTATGTCGTGTTGCAAAATTGCCTCTACGTCATTTTTAAACTTTGCCGGATGCGCTGTTTCCAGAATTATTCCCAATGCAGTTGGCTCTTTTTGTAAGTAAGCTTGTAATGCTAAATACCCAACTGCACCATGCGGATCGATTACATATTGATATTTCTCAAAAATTTCAAGCATGGCTTCCTTGGTTTGCTCATCCGTGAAAGCATAACCAGCAATTTCATTTTGCATAATGTTCCACGTGGAACCATACAAATCCAACATTCGCGCAAAATTAGAAGGATTGCCCACATCCATTGCATTGGACAGTGTTGCGTAAGAAGGATGCGGATTGTAATTGCCGCTTTGCAAATACTTTGGAACTACGTCATTAATATTCGTCGCCGCCAGGAAATGATGTACCGGCAAGCCCATTTTTCTAGCCAACAATCCTGCCGTCAGATTTCCAAAATTACCACTTGGAATGCTAAAAACCACCGGACGATTTTTAGCTACCACTTGTTTGTACGCTTCAAAATAATAAAACGACTGCGGAATCAACCGCGCAATATTGATCGAATTCGCTGAACTCAATCGAATTTTATCTGTCAATTCAGCATCCAAAAATGCTTGTTTCACCAGTGCCTGACAATCGTCAAACGTACCATTTACTTCCAGCGCCGTGATATTGTGCCCAAGCGCAGTCAATTGTTTTTCCTGCAACAAGCTCACTTTCCCGGAAGGGTAGAGGATCACCACGCGAATGCCTGGCGTTTGATAAAATCCTGCCGCCACCGCACCACCCGTATCCCCGGAAGTTGCCACCAGAATCACCAATTCCTGATCTTCGTCCCGATTAAAATAGCTCATCAATTGCGCCATAAAACGCGCCCCAAAATCTTTGAATGCCAACGAAGGTCCGTGAAACAACTCCAGCACATGCACTTGTTCATCCAACGCCACCACCGGAGCCGGAAATGTGATGGATTTTTCAATAATTTGCTGCAAGTCCACGTCAGGAATAGCGCCTTGCAGCAGGTTTTTCGCCACGGTAAAAGCCAGCTCAGCAAAGCTATACTGTTGTAAATTTTGGAGAAAATCTTTCGGCAGGGTAGGGATCACAGTGGGCATGTACAAGCCGTTGTCGGGAGGCAGCCCCTGAAAAACCGCTTCACGCAGCGATACGATATGCGATTTATTTTTGGTACTGTAGAGTTGCATGGTACAATTTTAAAGTCGAATGGCTCCGTTTTTATTAATTACGGAAACAAAAACCTGATTGGCAATATTGAATTTATCCGCCACCGCTTGCATCGCTTTCCCCACTTGCTCCGCCGTTTCGCGTCCTACACTCAGCGCAAAAATGGAAGGTCCAGCACCGGAAATGCTACATCCCAATGCCCCTGCTTCAATCGCGGCATTTTTTACATCATAAAAATGCGGAATCAAATGGGCGCGCTGCGGCTCTATCACGACATCGTGCAAGGAGCGGCGAATCAATTCAAAATCGGAATTCAATAAGCCGACAATCAAACCCGCCAGGTTTCCGCTTTGCTCAATATGTTTTTTCAAAGGCACATTTTCACTCAATACGCCGCGGGCATCTTTGGTCAGAATTTGAATTTGCGAAAATAAAACCGTCGCGTACAAATTTTCCGGCAAAGGCAAATTATGTACATCCAAATCTTCGTTGCTGCGAATCATCACAATGCCCCCCAACAAGCACGACGCGACATTATCCGCATGATACGCACCATCGGCAATTTGCTCGCCCAGCACCGCAAATGGCAATAATTCTTTTCGCGTCAAAGGGCAGCCCAGCAATTCATTCACCGCCACTACGCCACCCACCGCACTCGCCGCGCTGGACCCCATACCACTGCCAAACGGCATTTTTTTATGAATCTCCAATTCAATCCCGCGTTCTTCACCCAGGTGTTCCAGGAATTTTTTAGCCGCAAAACCCGCCGTATTTTTTTCAATATCGTATGGTAATTTTCCACCATCACCGGTAATTTTTGAAATTCTAAAGCCAGGTTCATCCGAAAATCTTGCTATAATTTCATCGCCGGGTCGTTCCAAGGCAAAGCCCAGAATATCAAAACCACAAGCCACATTCGCCACCGTTGCCGGGGTAAAAATTTTCACCTCCGTTGGCATATCCGTTTCTACACTTTGCCTCTCACTTTTTGAAATAGAATGCATAATAATTTCTCCTTGATAGATGTGGCATATTTTTAAAATGTGCCACATCTAAACTGGTTACGATAAATAATTTCCAATCCGAATAATTTCTGCAAAAACGCCTGCCGCTGTCACCTCTGCACCCGCACCAGGTCCGCGCACCACCAAAGGACGCTCTTTGTAGCGTTCCGTCGTAAACACAATCATATTGTCACTACCGCTCAGAAAATAAAACGGATGCGATTGATCGACCGCCTCTACCCCAATGCTCGCGTTGCCATTTTCCAGTTTTGCCACCATGCGGAGGACTTTTCCTTCGGCTGCTGCCGCTGCCCGGAGATTTTCAAAATAATCATCCGCTGCTGCTAATTCCGTAAAAAATGCTTCAACCGTTTGTGCTTGTTGGCAAGCTTCCGGTAAAATGTTATTCGTTTCTACTTCTGCTGCTTCTAAAGGCAGCCCCGTTTCCCGTGCTAAAATGATCAACTTCCGCCGCACATCAATTCCATTCAAATCAATCCGGGGATCAGGTTCAGTGTAGCCCAATTCTTTCGCTTTTTTAACAATGGTACTAAATGTCGTACCTTCTTTAAATGAATTAAAAACATACGACATTGATCCTGACAACACGCCTTCAATCTTGATAATACGATCGCCACTGGTGATTAAATCATTTAAGGTGGAAATCACCGGCAGCCCGGCACCGACATTGGTTTCATACACAAATTGCACGCTGCGCTTGGCGGCAATCGTCTTCAAACGTTGGTATTGTAAATAAGAGGAAGAAGTGGCAATTTTATTGGGTGTAGAGATAGAGATGCTCGCGTCGAGAATATCCTCGTAAAAATTAGCTACACTTTCATGGGCAGTATTGTCCACAAAAATGGTGTTGGCTAAATTCAATTCTTTCATTTTTTCCACGAAAGTGCGTAAGCTGCACGGCTCCCCTTTCTCCTGCAATTCAGTCTTCCAGTTTTGTAAAGCGACCCCATTTTCATCCAGCAACATTTTCCGGCTATTTGCCAGACCAACCACTTTTATTTCCAAGGAACTTTTTTCTTTCAAAAATGCGGCTTGTTCCTGTATCTGTTGCAACAGTGTTCCCCCAATCAAACCCGTTCCGACGATAAACAGATGCAATTCTTTGGTATCTGACAAAAAGAAGGCTTCGTGCAGTGCATTCAACGCTTTGCTTTCATCCGGCTGATTGACGACCACCGAAATATTCAACTCCGAGGATCCTTGTGCAATGGCGACAACGTTGATCCCGTTTTTACCCAGCGCCTGAAACAATTGCCCGGCAATACCCGGTCGGTAACGCATATTCTCACCAATGACGGCAATGACCGATAGATTGCCTTCCACTTTGATGGGTTCAACCACGCCGAGTTTGATTTCGTGTTCAAATTCCTCCTCCGCCTGGCGTTTGGCTTTGCGCGCTACTTCAGGTTGCACTGCAAAACTAATCGAATGCTCGGACGATCCCTGCGTGATCAAAATAACATTAATGCCTGCTTTTGCCAAAGAGCCAAACAAACGCGCTGCCGTACCTGGTGCACCAAATAAACCGCTACCTTGTAAGGTCAATAGCGCTACTTGATTGATGGAAGAAATACCTTTTACCGGCGGGTGTCCACTCGCGTCTTTTTTATCAGAAATATAAGTGCCAACAAAACTCGGATTAAAAGTATTTTTAATAACAATAGGAATACGTTTCAACAGTGCCGGTTGAATGGTAGGTGGATAAATTACCTTCGCGCCAAAATGCGACATCTCCATTGCCTCGGCGTACGTCATGGTTGGAATAGTGAATGCTTTTTTGACCTTGCGCGGATCAGCCGTCAGCACGCCATCTACATCCGTCCAGATTTCAACCACACTGGCATTTAAGCCCGCGCCGAGAATTGCTGCGGTATAATCGGAGCCGCCACGGCCCAATGTTGTAGTGAGTCCACCTTTAGAAGATGCGATAAAACCCGTAACGATTTGAATTTCAGGATTTTGCTTATAATAAGTTTGAATATTCTCGTACGATTTTTCAAAATCAACTTTTGCCGAGCCGAATTTTTTATCGGTTTTGATAATTTTCCGGGCATCTAAGTAGCTGGCATTCAAGCCATTCTGACGCAACGCATAGGTAATGAGATACGCTGAATTGCGTTCGCCAAAACTCAGCACGTAGTCCATCGTACGTGGCGAGGCTTCGCGCAGCAAAAATATACCGTGCAGCAGATTTTTTAGAACCTCATGATTGGTTTCCAACTCAGGAAGTGCCTGCGAAAGGTAATCGCGGTTGAGTAATTCATGCGCAGCGGTGAGGTGCCGGTCGTGAAAAGTTTCAAATAAAGATTGATACGATTCATCGCCTTGAGCAGCCAGGGTCGCCATTTTTATTAAGGAGTCAGTGACGCCACTGAATGCCGAAAAAACAACGGTAAATTTCTCACCTTGAGCATAGTACGCTTTAAGGATATCAATGATGCCTCGGATACGAACGGGCGTGCCTACGGAAGAGCCGCCAAATTTGAGCACTTTCATGCAATGGGATTTTTGATCAAGGGCAATATCTGGTCAAGGCATCCTTCTGCTCCTTCGTGCCACTACGGCGAGTAGAAAGGTTTAATCATTTGAGATGCAAAAGTATCTAATTTTGAGATAAATATGCGATTTTGATAACAGGAAAAATGCGATTTGATGTACTAATGGGTCGATTTGCCAGTGTGCCAATGCACCTTATACTTACTTACTAAGGTAAATGCCACATTTGCAGGGCTTCGTTTTCTTTTTCCGTCATGCGCGCTTTATCCAGTGACGTTTTGTCGCCGTAGCCGCAGAGATGTAACACGCCATGTATAATAACCCGCCGTAATTCTTCTTCAAAAGTGACGCCAAAAGTATGGGCATTTTCCTTCACTCGATCAATGCTGATAAAAATATCGCCTTCTATATCAGGCAATTTCGAATATTGGAAAGTAATAATATCGGTGAGCGTATCGTGGTCAAGATACTGTTGATTAAGATCGAGGAGATAATCATCGCTACAAAAAATATAGCTGATATGTTGCAAAACTTTTCCCTCAGCGGCAATCACTGTTGTAATCCAATTTGTAATGCGATTGGCATCTGTAAGTGTAAATTCGATATCTTCGGTGTTGTACTCAATAGGTGCGTCGATTTCCTCCGATGCATCCCAAGTAAAAAACTCTTCCATCTCTGACATTCGTAAAAGTCAACATATGAAATAAAAACGCAGGTGTACTTAGGCTCTGGCGCTTACTATTGAGTAAGCGCTTTTATTTTTATACTTAGGCAATTTTAAAATGCATTTCAACGGTGCTGCCGTTATTGTCGAAACGCAGGGCATGTGATAGCTGCTGCATTAAAAATACACCGCGTCCGCCACATTTGGTAATATTTTCGGGAGCAGTAGGATCGGGAATAGCTTGGGGGTCGAAACCGCAACCTTCGTCTGTTACTTGGATTGCAATAGTGTTGCGTTGTTTACGCAGTTTGATATGGACATTTTTGGATTCGTCGTTGCAGTTGCCATGAATAATAGCGTTATTCACTGCTTCGGTAAGGCTCACCAGAATATTGCAATGCAAGTCAGGACTTATTCGATATTTCTCAACAATCCTGGTTACAAAAGATTCTAGAATAGCAACATTTCTTGGATTGGATGGTAACTTTAGCATTATCTGATCTGCTCGCATTTCCATTGAGCGCTGGAATTTAGACCGGTTAAAAAATAATAATTGCTTTCATATTTGTCCATGGGAGGAAGCTGATGGGGAAATTAGGCACTAAAATAACAGCAGTTCGGCAAATATAGTTCAATTACCGAACTGCTGCAAGGATTTTTTATTTAGACTTCAATGTTTTGAAGTAGCCTTCCACCAAATTTTTATAATACGGTTTCAAAGTTGGCGATACCGTTTTATACAATTCAATTTCGGCTTCGCGTTTTTTGATGTATTCTTCCAGCGATGGCGGCATTTTACGTTCTTTTTCCTGCGCGTTTTCCGCTTTCCGCTTTTCTTCAAAACCGCGTTCACGTTCCGCTTTTTCGTGTTCGAGCAAACGAGTTAAGATATCTTGCTGACGGCGGAGCGTTTCATTGGTTAAGCGCTTGTTGACCAATTCTGTCTCTGTTTTATCCATTTGATCAATCAAATCCTGCAATTCTTTGCTACCTTGACCACGTTCCTGTAATTTTTTCTGCTCATCGCGGAGGCGCTTGCGCAGTACAGCTTGCCGAGCCGCCATTTCGGCAAATTCTTTGGCAGTACCCCCTTCTTTACCTTGTCCTTGTTGACGGGCTTTCTCCAGGCGCTCCTTCATTTTCTGCATATCCTGATTCATTTGTTGTTGCCCATCACTAATCTTATCTTTAGGCTGACCACTCTGTTGTCCCTGCTGACCAGGATTATTGCACATCTGCGTACCCGACATCATAGATGCCATTTGCTGCTGCATCTGATTCATCATTTCGCTCAACATCAAAGCCAAATCATTCAGATTTTTCATAGTACGTTGCTGATTATCAGCAGCTTGCGGCTTTTGGCGCTCTTCCAGATGGTCGATGCTCTGACGCATGTTACCGTTGATTTCCGACACTTTCTCCGTGATAAAACTTTCAATTTGGAATAAGCGCTTACTCAACGCCTGTAAGCTATCCTCCACAATACGGAAATCATCTTTGATTTTAAACTGCTGTTGCACCAGTTCCACATAGCGTGGTGTATTAATGCTAGCTTTATCAAATTCTTTAATCAAATCTTCCTGATCGAATGACAAGCCTACCAGATTTTCCAGCAATTGACGCAAAGCCTGCATGTCTTCCTGCATCTGCTGCATTTCACCCTGTTGCTGCTGCATTTGCATATTATTAGCCATGTTTTTCATCTTCTCGGCAGCTTTTTTCTGCGATTGAGATGCTTTTTGGTTTTGCTTTTGCTGCAATTGCTGCTGGCTGTTATTCAAATCTTTTTCAATATCCTGCATTTCCTGGTCGTGATCACCTAATTCCTTCGGTTTCTCCAATTCTTCATTCTTCTTCTCCAGCTCATCCATTTTCTTCTGCAAATCTTCAAATTGCTCGTTTATCTCTTGCTGCTTTTCCTGAAGTTGCTCTTGTTTAGACTTATTTTGTTGGTTTTGGTCACTATTTTGCTGTTGATTTTTTTGCTCGTTCGATTGCTGCTGATCTTTATTTTGTTGCTCGCCAGACTTTTGTTCATTCGACTTTTGCTCGTCCGATTTTTTATCGTTGGCTTTATCGTCATTTGTTTTTTTGTCTTCAGCCTTCTGATTTTCGCCTTTCTTCTGCTCGTCTGACTTTTGATCTTGCGCTTTTTGCTCGTCCGTTTTCTTGGTTTCCTCGCTCAATTTTTCCTGCTCTTCCGCCAGTTTTTGCAAATCGTCCATTACTTCCTGCATTTGCTGTTCTACTTCAAGCTGCTTGAACAATTCGAGTAAGCGATCCAACTGCTTCTCCATGTCCTTATTATTGAACTGAGAGTTTTCCATCATTTGGAGCGCCTCATCCTTTTCCAGCTTTTGCAGCAAATCTTCAATTTGCTTCATCAATTCCTTCATTTCTTCGCTCATCACCTCGTCAAACATTTTTTGCAATTGCTCCTGCTTTTGCAATGTTTCTTCGTTCGGCTGCGCGAATTCCTGCTGGTTTTTCTGATTTTCTTCAAATGCTTTCTTCGCCTCTTCAATACGTTTTTCGAGTTCTTTCTGGCGTTGTACCAGTTTCTCTAATTCCTTGCGATTTTGCCAATCGAGCTCTTTTTCCTGCAATAATTTTTCCCGGGCTTTTTTCATTTCCTCCTGCAAACGGCGGGATTCTTCCAGGGCTTTTTTCAAATCATCTTTCACCTGCTCGTTGTTCTTTTCTGCCATAGCGCGGTATTGATCTACCGTTGGCGTTGCATAGACCATCATATTGGTACGAGCCGATTTACTCCCGCTAACACCATCATTATCAAAGGTTTCAAAGTAATACGTTACTTCATCACCCGGTGCCAGCCCCAGAGCACGCAAGTCGAAAATATGATCAAAGCGGGTTTGCTTACCCGTAGGTTTGCCCAATTTCAAAGTTTGCAGTGGACCTTGCTGACCGTTGGCTTTCTTAATGCGGTAGTTGAAGGACAAACTCAGCAAACCATAATCATCGCTCGCATCCCCTACAAAATAAAGGACTTTGTTATCGGTGCTATCCTGGAATTTTTCAGCAGAAATATTGGGGTATAAATCAGGTATGACGGTAATGCTATAACTAATCGAATCGCCTTTCGGCACCAATTGATTAGAAATGAACACTTTATAAGGTTCGTCTTTGAATGCCTGCTTTTTAAACGTAAACAAATCATCCGAAAAACGCTTAATGTCTTCCATTTTGCCTCCGGCAAACTGAATGCGAATGTTGTCAGTATTTTCAGCATTGAAAACCCAGTCAATACGCGTACCCGCAGGTACTACGAGATCACCCACACTCGACAGTTGCTCATCATTGCGACCCACATAAGCCGGATAGTCCAATTTTACATCAAAACCCAGAATATTGGGTTTTTTCAGTACTTCCAGGGTAAATTCTTCTGACTCAACCAAGCCCGCAGTCAGTTGAAAATCGAGGTCTTTCTGCACATTACTAAACTGGTAGCTAAAGAGATTGGGCGCTTCTTTGGTCAAACGATACTGCACACCTTCCACATCAATGAAAACTTCATTGGGCAACTGTGTGCCTTCAATTTGTACTTTCAATGGAAAATCACCAAATTGAATAACGGACAATTCTTCCTCGTCAACGACAAATCTGAACGGTGCCGGTTTGAGAAATTCAGTACCATTATTAATCAAACGGAAAGTACTATCGCGAATAACACTCGGCGCAGCAAACAGCAACACCAGCAGCAGCAGCAGCGGCGGCAAGGCATAGCGCAGGTATTTGCGGTTTTGCGACAAGTTGATTGCCGATTTGAAGGGTACCAGTTTAATTTCGTCTGATTTTTGATTGATACTGGCAAGAATCAATTCTTTGTGCTGGACATTGTCTGCCTGGTTACGCAACTGTAAGATATTCAGCAGCTTATCCTTTACATCAGCAAAATGGTTGCCAATAATAGCTGCGGCTTGTTCGTGCGAAATAATTTTACCAAGGTGAAAATAATTCAGCAATGGCAGAACAACCCAACGCCCCAGGGCAAACAAACTACCTCCTAAAAAGGTGAAAAACATCAATTTGCGCATGCCGGAGCTAAAGTAAAAAAAGTATTCAAGCACGCTCACGGTGAGAAATAGCACCAGAATCAGCCCTACACTATACAAACTACCCCGAATCAGCTTGTTGATATAGTATTTACGAATAAACTGATCCAGTTTCTCCACTAACAGCCGGTAATTATCCATTGTGAAATCTTATTTTTAAAATATGGTGGTTTACAAATGCCTTAATTGGACAATTTTTTTAAACTTTTTTACGACATTCTTAGCAAAAAGATTGCCAAAAAGGTCTTTAAGTTTGGTGTTTATCGGTTTTGGGATGCTAAAATCAGACTTGTGTTGGAGTTTTCAAGAAATGTTTTGACGTAAAACCTATTTGGAGACGAAATTTAGGCAAGATTCCGCAGAAAGTCAAGGTGTTGTATGTTAAAAACGTTAAAATAAAGAAAATTGGAATGGTGAAATTAGAATAAAGGCATTCCACCACTCCATAGTTCCTTTGCGATCTCAATCCATCAGTACCAATTGCTCGTATAAAGCTTTGAGTTGCTCGTCTTTTTCTGCGGCTTTAATTGCATCCATCATTTGTGTCAGCTTATTCACCCTTTGTTGCAAGGCTTCCTTAGCAGCTGCATCGTCGGTTTGCTTGGCGCGTTGATTGTATTCGTTGCGCATATCATTGATCGAGCGGATAGCAGCAAAGCGGTGCCATTGGGATTGCGTTTGGTCAAGCCCCAGCTTTTGCAATTTTTCCATGGCAGCCATTGCCGTTGAAAAATCTAATTTGGCAGCCAGTATCTGATAACTTTCTATCAAACCAATGGCATCATACGTTTGAACCCGACTAAAATTCTTTTCAAAGAACGGCAAGGAGCTTGCATCGCCGCTGCGCGCATACAAACTTGCTAACGCTGATAAAATGCTCGGATTATCATCTTTTTCCAGCTTTTTGCCGTATTGCAGTGCCTGAGTACTATCTAAAACAATTAATGCCTGTAAACCAGCTGCAATTACATTGTATGCCGAATCGCTTTCAATCGCTTTCTTGGCAATCTCTACTGACTGCTCATCGCCCAATTCTGCCAGTAATTCCAATGCTCCGGCACGCACCTGCGAACGCGGGTCGGAGGCTGCCATTTGACGCATTGTTGCTTTAGCAGCATCGTCAGCAGTTTCATACACCTGCCCCAAGGCAATCATTCGCAGTACCCAGAATTTATCTTTCAATGCCAGATTGGCTATTTCTGCTGCCTTATCACTACCCGTTTCCACCAGCTTCTGCAATGCTTCATAACGATCGTAAAAAGTAGGTGCATTGGCATACTGGAAAACCAGCTCGTCTTCTGACTTTTGGTGCTCCATTTCTGCCAACAGCGCTTTTTCAGTGTCGAAGTTGACTAGTTTGGGCTCCTGTGCTACATTTTCAAAAGTAAAAGTTTGATTGCGCTGATTGATGAGAATTTTCTCCTGGCGAACCTGACCTGGAGCACTGTAAATATCAACCGTTATCGGAATAACAAAAATCGAAGGCACCCCTTTACCGGTCTGGGTTTGCTCCACAGTTAATGTAACAGTTTTATTATCCGAATCATACGTATGTGAAATATTTAAAATTGGATGCCCTTCGGCAAAGTACCATTGATTGAAGAACCAGTTTAAATCTTCGCCGGTCACTTCTTCAAACGCCAATCGCAAGTCATGCGCTTCTACCGATTTGTAAGCATTTCTGGTTAAATACAAATTCAACGCTTTCCAAAACGCTTCATCGCCAACGTGGCGGCGCAACATATGCAGCACAGCACCTCCTTTGTTGTAACTATGTGCATCAAACATCTGCTCGTTGTCTTCATAGCCAAAGTGAATCAATGGATGCCGGTCACCGCCCTGCGTCGCTGAAATATAACCATTGCTCGTATTCAACAAATCGTAGTCAGCCTGGTCTCGCCCATATTTATGCTCTGCCCACAGGTATTCGCTGTAATTTGCAAAGCCTTCATTCATAGTCAGGTTTGCCCAGCTTTCCGTAGTAACATAATCGCCAAACCAATGGTGAAACATTTCATGGGCTACAATGCCATCGTTGTTGTTGTCAATGAGCTCACGCGTCGTTTTTTGAATAAATTCACCAAAGATAACTGCCGTGGTGTTTTCCATTGCTCCGGAGACGTAATCACGTACGACAATTTGTGCAAACTTTTTCCAAGGGTATTTCAAATTAAGCTTGGTAGAAAAGAAATCCAACATTTCCGGCGTATTGCCGAAGATGGCTTTGGCGTGGTCTTTATATTTGGGTTCCACATAATACATCAGTGGAATATCTTTCCACTTATCATTTACCACCGCAAATTCACCGACCGCAATCATGAATAAATACGGTGCATGCGGCTGATCCATTTTCCAATAGTCAGTGCGGGTACCGTCAGTATTTTTCTTAGAGGAAGTCAACACTCCATTGGAAAGTGTCACATATTTATCTTCAACCGTTAGGTACATTTCCTGCGTGGTGCGCTCATTAGGGTGGTCAATAGTGGGGAACCAGCGCGAATTCCAGTTGGTTTCACCTTGCGTCCAGATTTGCGAAGGCTTCTCTGGGTCCTCATTGCGCGGGTCAATAAAAAATAAACCTTGATTAGACGTAATCGCTGCGCTGCCCCCCGAAGCAGTCGGTGTAGCAGTGTATTCTATATATATAGTATATTCTTCATTTGATTTATACGTACGTCCCAGGTCAATGACAAGCAGAGTGCTATCATACTTGTATTTTAAAGGCTCATTTTTTCCTTCAAAAGTTACTTTTTGCAGATTAAAATATTTGGCATCCAGCGTCAAAATATTGGTTGGATAGAAATAAGGTTTCAAGCGAAGGGTAGCTTTCCCAATTACTTGCTCTTTTGGCCAGTCAAACCGCAAATCCAACTTTGTGTGAAGTAAATCATTGACGCGGGTATTACTCGGATTATAACGCGGCAATTCATTGGTCACTTCACCTTCAGTTTCATCCAGGCTATAATCTGCTTCATTGGTTTCAGGTGTTACCACCAAGGTATCCAAGTTTCGCTCTTCAATACCAACCGTATTCTGGGGTACTTCTTGTGTAGGGGGAGTTGACACAGCTTTACGTTGCGTGTTGCAGCTTGTCCAAAGGGCAAAGACAGCAACAATAACAATCATTTTATTCATAAAAAGGTATTAATAAATGTTTTTAAAATATAGCAGTATAGTTTTTTTGAAATTAACACGAAATGTCAGGAAAGTATTGTCAGATGTGGCGAAAATTCGCACTTGGCAATCTATTACCCGTAGCTTACATTTTATATGCCAAATAGATTTATAATAAATGATACCCACCAGCGGCTTTAATATCTTGAAGTTTTTAAATAAAAATAATTACGGCATTAAATAAGCACTATAAAAGTCTCCATTTTCTGCTTAACTTCAATGACCAGACGGGGCTTTTTTACTAAAACCCATTATAAATTGGCTTAATTTATGTAAGATTTATTCCTGCTTCATCAACGTGGTTCGCTGGCGGTTACCTCTTCCAAAAATGCTTCCAGGTGTTCATTAAAAGCTTCTGGGTGCTCCATCATAGGGGCATGTCCGCATTCGTCCAGCAGAATCAGTTTGGAATGTGGAATCAATTCATGAAACTTTTCTCCCACGAAAGCCGGAGTGATTTGATCATCTTTACCCCAGATTAGTAAGGTGGGTACCGTAATGCTGTGGAGGTTATCGCCAAGATTGTGTCTTACCGCAGACTTCGACGTAGCAATGATACGAATGGCTTTATTGCGATCATTAACAATGTTATAAACCTCGTCAATCAATTCCTGGGAGGCTACCTCTGGGCGGAAAAAAGTAGCTTCGGTTTTCTTTTTGATAAAATCGTAGTCGCCGCGCTTGGGGAAGCTATTACCCATTGCACTTTCAAATAAACCCGAACTACCTGTCAGCGTAACCGAGGCAATTTTATTCGGGTGCTCGAGTGCATACAGCAAGGCAATGTGCCCACCCAAAGAGTTACCCAGTACATGTACCTTGTCAAAGCCTTTGTATTCGACAAAATCGGCAACGTGATCCGCTAAGCCAGTAACGGAGACTCGATGTAAAGGCAAGTCGAAAATAGGCAGAATGGGTACCACCACATTCAGTTTACCGGAAAAATAATTGAAAATGCCTTCAAAATTACTCAATGCACCGAATAAACCGTGCAGCAACAGCAGGGTCTCCTCGCCGCCATTGCTTTCGATGTACTTGAACTTGCCTTCTTGCTTGATGTCGTAATTCATTCAAAAGTCACTTATTGACAAAATTGGAAATCATAAACTCAAAGGCAAAAATAGTTTTTTTTGTAACTTTCGCTTAGCTTTCGCGTTCCAATAAAGTCGTTTCTATACGAAAAACGATGCAAACACGCGTACTGGTTCAATTTATTTGCCTACAATCTTTGTATTATTGAAAAAATATGGCTTGTTTTGCGTTGTAGAATAGGTGCAGTACGCTTTGCTTTCCGTTAGCCTCAGAGAGAACTATCATCAAAATTCAGGCATAAACAATTAAAACTTATATTTTTTTAATTAAATCAAACAAACATGCGTCAAATAATTGGTTTACTTATTTTCTGTCTTGCTGTCGGCTCTTTCCAGTCTTGTGTTTCTAAAAAGAAATTCGATGAGCTGCAAGCGGCTAAAGATGCTTCTGATAAGGCATTGGCTGAAACCCAGCAGCAAGTAAAAAACCTTCAGGATGAAAACACCAACCTGAAAAGCACAATGGAGGCTGAAAAGACTCGGATGAACAATGAAATTGCTACCATCCGCAAAGATTTGGATGCTACCAAAGGTCAAATGGCTCAGGTTCAAGAAAAATTGAACATGACTCAGCAGGAATTGGACAACATCAAGAAGGAAATCAACGGTATTTTTGATGCTTACAAGACAAGCGGCTTAACACTGGAAGAAAGAGACGGCAGATTGTATGTCGTTACTGAACCGGTCACTTACCGCTCTGGTTCTGCCTCTTTGAGCAGAGCCGAAAGAAATGCTCTGGCTGAATTGGCAAACACCTTGAAGAACAATCCAAAACTGGATATTCTGATCGAAGGTCATACGGACAGCCAGAAGTACCCACGTGGTGCTGGTTATGACAACTGGAACCTCAGCGTGGATCGCGCTATGAGCGTAGCTCGCGAATTGCTCAAGCGTGGTGTAAGCGCAGACCAGATTGCAGTTGTGGGCAGAGGCGACACGTTGCCAATGGAAGACAATGGCACTGCTGCCGGTCGTGCTAAAAACCGCCGCACCGTAGTTGCTCCTGAAATTAATGCTGGTGCTTTGATTAAGGCCGCTGGTGGCAATACCGGTAGCAACTAATTTTTAAGTCTTTTTAAAATGGCAGAAAGCCGGGTGATGTGCATCACCCGGCTTTCTTGTTTTAGCGACTTTGAATGTTTTCTATTTCTGAATGATAAGACAAAAACACCAAAGAAAGCCAAGAAAATCAACAATTCGATTCTAATCGGTAAATTTCTGACTTTGGCTTCCACGTGCTTGAACTCAATCACTTGTAATGGGTCTACGTTCAATTCCAGCTCTTTGGAATCAGACTCTGGCTCTACAGTTTCTCCTTTCAATTCACGCTCTCTTCTGTTCTTCAAGCGTTCTTTCTCCTTCAATTGGGCTTCTTCCAGCGCCTTTTGACGATCGGTTTCTCGGAAAATCTGTAGGAAAAAATTACGTAGATTAATATACTTTTAATAGAATATATATATATATCGCGGAAAAATCCCTTATTATTTGTAGAATTTTTTATACCTTGACTCTGTAGGTTCCGCTTGGGGCCTCGTGATGAGGGGAAGTCCAGCTGACAGAGTATTTTCCTTTCCCGTTAGTCGCCACGGGCAATCGGAGACGCTCCGAATATTGGTTATTATTTCCATATTCTACAATGCTGATTAATTTAGCATCGGTCAATGGTTTTCCTTGGCATTCCAAACCAAGTTCTGCTACGAAAGTGGTTGCAGGATAGTGAGTAGTAGCTGATTCGAATTGCTTGTGCTTGATTTCAATTTCTCCTCCAATTTTGACAGGGTAGTTCACTGGGTTGGTGGTACCTTCCT